>PLYS01000031.1 GCA_003153455.1 Betaproteobacteria bacterium
TGTTCATCACTGTGCTTCCGCCGTACTTCGGGATGTCTGGTGCTGTTGTAGATATCTCAATCAGTCAGATCGCCGAGAGCGTCTTCATCTATCTCGGTATTCCGTGCATGGCTGGGGTGTTGACCCGCGTCATCATGCTCCGCTTTGTCTCAAAGGATTGGTATCACACCCATTTCGTGCCAAAGATTGGGCCAATAACGCTGATTGCGTTGCTTTTCACTATCGTTGTCATGTTCAGCCTGAAGGGCAAGCTGATTGTCGGCATTCCGCTGGATGTGGTTCGGATCGCCATCCCACTTCTGATCTACTTCATCGTGATGTTCCTCATTTCTTTTTTCATGAGCAGAGGCCTGGGCGCGAATTATGAAAAATGCGCCACCCTCTCCTTCACTGCCGCCAGTAACAATTTCGAATTGGCCATTGCCGTTGCGGTAGCGGTCTATGGAATAAATTCCGGAGCGGCATTTGCAGCCGTCATCGGACCGCTCGTCGAGGTGCCGGTCATGATTGGCTTAGTCAATGTCGCGCTGCTGTTTCAGAGGAAATATTTCGCTTCGCACTGTCCGGTTTACCACGCACCGCGGAAATTAAAGCGTGGCGGCCAAAACAGGTCATGCATAAGAGCGAAGAAATCATGTCGTTAACTTTCTACTTGATCTCCGCGCCTGTTGTGTTTCTGTTTTCCGGTCGTTTGAAAAGCTGTGTTTAGTATGAACGCTCCAACGGCTGTGCGCCCAAGCGTCGCAGCGCCATCCTCGCGCGAGCCGATCGGCCACGTGGTCGAAGTGCACGGGCCGGTGGTGGACATCGCCTGCGAGATGCTGCCGCCGCTGCATCGGGCGCTTGAGGTGGCGATCGACGGCGGGAGCGCGGTGCTGGAAGTGCTCCACCATCTCGACCCGCACCAAGTGCGTGCCATTGCCCTGCATCGCACCGCGGGCTTGAGGCGCGGCGCGCCGGTGTTCGACAGCGGCGAACCGTTGCGGGTACCAGTGTCCGTCAAATGCCTCGGCCGCCTGCTCGATGCCTTCGGCGCGCCGCTGGACGGAGGGCCGCCGCTTGCCCCGAGCGAGTTTCGCAACCTGCTCGCGCCCCCGCCTCTTCTCTCCGACACTTTGCCTTCGAGCGACATCCTGGAGACCGGGATCAAGGTCATCGATCTTCTGTGCCCCTTCATTCGCGGCGGCAAGACCGGGCTTTTCGGCGGCGCGGGCGTGGGCAAGACGATACTCATCATGGAGTTCATGCAGGCGGTGGCGTCCCTGCACAGCGGCGTGTCGGTGTTCGCCGGGGTGGGCGAGCGCATCCGCGAAGGCCACGAGTTGTGGCACGAGATGCGCGACAACGGCGCGCTGGCTAACGCGGTGCTGGTGTTCGGCCAGATGGACGAGTCGCCCGGGGTGCGCTTTCGCGTTGGGCTCGCGGCGCTCACCTACGCCGAGTTCCTGCGCGATGCGCTCGGCAAGGAGGTGCTGTTCCTGATGGATAACGTGTTCCGCTTCGTGCAGGCCGGCTCCGAGGTGTCGGGGCTGCTGGGGCGCATGCCCGCCACCGTCGGCTACCAGCCCACTCTGCCCTCGGAAGTAGCGGAACTGGAGGATCGCATCGTCTCCAGCCGGCGCGGCAACATCACTTCCGTGCAAGCCGTCTACGTGCCCGCCGACGACATGACCGACCCCGCCGTGGGCGCGATTCTCGCCCATCTCGACACGCGCGTGATCCTGTCGCGCGCGCAGGCGGCCAAGGGCATCTACCCAGCGGTGGATCCGCTCGCCTCGGGCAGCAATCTTATGGATCGGCACTTTCTCGGCGACCGCCACTAAACGGTGGCGCATGACGTGCGCGAGCACCTGGCGCGCTACCGCGAACTGGAGGACATCATCACCATGCTCGGCATCGAAGAGTTGTCCGAGGCTGACCGGCGCGTGGTACAGCGCGCGCGTCGCCTGCAGCGTTATCTCACCCAGCCTTTCCACGCCATGACGGTGCAGAATGCCGCCAAGGGCGTCTCGGTGCCGCTGAGCCAGACGCTGACCGACTGCGAAGCTTTTCTGCGCGGCGACTACGACGATCTTTCCGAGGAACGCTGCTACATGCGCGGCGCCATGGGGGATGCGTCATGAGCACCTTCACCCTGCATCTTCTCGCCGCCGACCGCACTGAGATCATCGAGAATGTGGTGAGCTTCACCGGCGAGGACAAGAGCGGCAGTTTCGGCCTGCTGGCGCGGCATGAGCGCTTCATGACCGCGCTTACTTTCGGTCTCGCGCGTCTGCTTCTGGCGGACGGCAGCCACGAATATCTGGGCTTTCCCGGCGGGCTGCTGTATTTTGTCGACAACGAATTGCGCATCTCCACCCGGCGCTATCTGCGCGACACCGATGTGGAACGCATCGCCCAGTCCCTCACCCGCGAACTGCTGGAAGAGGAACAGGCGCTGACTGAAACCCGGCACAAGCTGCACCGGCTGGAGGCCGAGATGCTCCGGCGCCTGGCGCAACTGGGAATGGAGTAGCAAAATGGATAACGGCGAACGCTTGCGGCAAAACATCGAGAAACAGGCCAAGCGCATGGTGCAGGCGGAGAAGGACAGGCCCACCCTGCTCGCCCAGACCGTGTTTCTCGGCACTTTGGCCTTGATGTTCGTGCTGCCGGTGGTGGGTGGCGCCTATCTCGGCCACTGGATCGACAACCAACTGACGGGCTATTCTTACCGCTGGACCGTGAGCCTGCTGGTGACAGGGCTGTTCGTCGGCGGCATAAACGTTTACTACTACATTCAGAGGCATTGAGCGGAGATATTAAATGGGCAAACCGGAATTTTTCCAACTGCTGGCCTTTCACCTCGGGCCGCTGCACATCGGCGCCACGGTACTCACCACCTGGTTATTGATGGGACTGCTGACGGGCGTGGCCTGGCTGGGTACGCGCAAGCTCAGAGTGGAAAACCCGACGCGCCTGCAAACGATGCTGGAAGGCGTTTTTCTTACCCTGCGCCAGGCTATCGAGGATACCGCACCCGGTCATGCCGCGCAGTTGCTGCCCTTCATCGGCACCCTGTGGCTGTTTATCGGCTCGGCCAACCTGATGGGGCTTGTGCCGGGGCTGCGCTCGCCGACCGGCGAGTTGTCGCTGACCGTAGCGCTGGCCTTGCTGGTATTTCTCTCGGTACACTGGTTCGGCATCCGCATCGACGGCCTGCGGGCTTACCTGCGTCATTATCTCGATCCCAACCCGATCCTGCTGCCGTTTCACCTGCTGGGCGAAGTCACCCGCACGGTCGCCCTCGCCGTGCGTCTGTTCGGCAACATGATGAGTCTGGAAATGGCGGCAATGCTGGTGTTGCTGGTGGCGGGTTTTCTCGCGCCGATACCTCTGCTCATGCTGCACATCGTCGAGGCGCTGGTGCAGGCCTATATTTTCGGTACGCTGGCGCTGGTCTACGTGGCCGGCGCATTGCAATCTCATGAACTTAACAAAAAGGAGTAATCTTTGATGGACAAAATAACTTGGTTCACCCTGCTTTCCACCGGCGGCTCACTCGCTGCCATCGCCATCGGCGTGTGCTTTCCGGCCATCGCCATGGGACGCGCCATCGCTCAGGCGTTGGATGCGCTGGCGCGCCAGCCCGAAGCCGAGAAGGCCATCACGCGCACCTTGTTTATCGGACTGGCGATGATCGAGTCGCTGGCGATTTACGTACTGGTGATTGTGCTCATCGTGCTGTTCCGCAATCCGTTGCTCGAATATATTCTGAAGTAACCGCGCCATGGAATTCGATCTGACGACCTTCGCCCTCGAAGTGCTGAACTTCCTGGTGCTGGTGTGGCTGCTGAAACATTTTTTCTATCGCCCGGTGCTGGCGGTGATCGAGAAACGTCAGGCCGCGACGGCGAAGACGATTGCGGATGCAGCGACGGTGCAGCGCGAAGCAGAAAAATTGAAAAGCGAATATCAAGTGCGTCTGGCGGAAGTGGACAAGGATCGTGCGGCGGCCAAGGCTCAACTCGACGAGGAAATCGCTGCCGAACGGGGGCGGCGCTTGGCCGCCGTGGAGGCTGAAGTCGACGCTGATCGCCAGCGTAGACAAATGCTGGAAGCGCGCGAGAGGAATGAGCGCGAAGCGGCTCTGGAGCGCGCAGCGCTGACCATCGCCACCCGCTTCGTCAGCCGTTTTCTGGAGAGTCTGGCTGGCCCTGAGCTGGAAGCGAAACTGGTAGAGCTTGCCCTGAGCGAACTCGACACCATGACACCGGAGAAGCTGGATGCCCTGCGCGATTCTGAGATAGGTATCAAGGTGGTCAGCGCCTATCCGCTGGACGAGGCGCAACGCGCGGCCTTCACTCAATCCCTTGACCGTCTGGCGGGCCGGGCGCTGACACCCGAATTCAGTGTAGACGCCATGCTCAAGGCGGGGGTGTGCATCATGGTCGGCTCCTGGGTGCTGATGGCCAATCTGCGCGACGAACTCGGTTTCTTCAACGGGAACTTCAACCATGGCGACTGAAGCCGGACTGCTCGACCAACTGGCGCGGCGGGTGGACGACTACCGCNNTGCCCTCGGCGGCGGCGGAAGAAATCCTGCACTTCGAGGACGGCAGCCGGGGCATGGTGTTCGAGTTGCAACAGGAACGCCTCGGGGTGATCCTGCTCGACCCGGAGGCGAATGTCGCTTCCGGCTCGCTGGTTTCCCATACTGGCGAGCGTCTCGAAATCGGCGTCGGCGACGGGTTGCTCGGGCGCGTGGTCGATCCGCTGGGCAAACCCCTCGACGGCCTGCCGCCCTATGCAACCGACGGATACGCCGCACTGGAGAATGCATCTCCGCCCATCGTGGCGCGCGACTTCGTCAATCGCCCACTCTACACCGGCAGCAAGGTGGTCGATACGCTGATCCCCATCGGTCGCGGCCA
>PLYS01000560.1 GCA_003153455.1 Betaproteobacteria bacterium
TTTATGATGAATCCGCGATCCGCGCCAGCGCCCGGAGGCTGAACCGGGCATTCGCATGGGCCACGTTCAAGGAGTATTTTGCCGTCAAAGCCAACCCGAATCCGCACTTGCTGAAGATCCTGAGGCAGGAAGATTTGGGCGGCGACTGTTCGAGCCTGCCAGAACTGGTGCTCTGCGAGCGAGTCGGAATCACCGGCGAGAACATCATGTTCACGTCGAACGAAACGCCAGCGAAAGAATACCGCCGGGCCAGGGAACTGGGCGCGATCATCAACCTCGATGACATCACCCACATCCCTTATTTGGAACAGCACGCCGGGTTGCCGGAGGTGATTTGCCTGCGCTACAACCCAGGCCCGCTGCGTGAGGGGAACGCCATCATCGGCAAGCCGGAAGAGGCGAAGTACGGCTTCACTCGCGAGCAGCTGGTGGACGGCTATCGGCATTTGAAGGCGAAGGGGGTGCGCCGCTTTGGGCTGCACACGATGGTGGCGTCAAATGAGCTGAATCCCGAGTTCTTTGTCGAGACGGCGAAGATGCTCTTTCAACTGGCCGTGGAACTCGCCCGCGACCCGGGCGTGAGAATCGAATTCGTCAACCTCGGCGGTGGCATCGGCATTCCCTACAGCCCCGGCCAGAAAGCCGTCGACCTCGATTTTGTCAGCCGCAGGATCCAGCAGACGTATCAGGAGATCGTCGTGCCGGCCGATTTGCATCCGCTGAAGATCTTTATGGAAAACGGCCGCTGTATCACGGGTCCGTATGGCTACCTCGTCACCGAGGCGATTCATCGCAAGAGCACTTACAGACAATACATTGGTGTAGATGCGTGCATGTCCAACCTGATGCGGCCAGGCATGTACGGTGCGTACCACCACATCACGGTGCTGGGAAAAGAGGCCGCCCCCCAGGACCATACCTACGATGTGGTCGGTTCGCTGTGCGAGAACAACGACAAGTTCGCGATTGACAGGCAACTCCCCGCAATTAACGCCGGCGACTTGCTCGTCATCCACGATGCCGGCGCCCACGGCTACGCGATGGGCTTTCAATACAACGGCAAGCTCCGTTGCGCCGAGCTGCTGTTGCGGGAAGACGGCTCCGTCATGCAGATTCGGCGCGCGGAAACAATAGACGATTACTTCGCGACGTTGGATTTTTCCAAACTGTGAGGAGCTTGTCGGACTTGATTCCGACAAGCTCCTTAGGCAAAACCGTCCCAAAGAATAGTTGGAAAATGTCGTCAAGAAACTGTTAAAACGTCGTACCTTCATGCTGACGAGGCAAAACGGCTGAGGAATTGGACATTATTCAGGAAAAATCGGGCGGTTTTGTATTTAGCAGCGTGTCGGACCCCCTAAGTCCGACAGGCTGCTAGGGATAGGCGAATCAATCCGGCCGCGAAGTCAGAACGGCTTGCCGGCGCGCCGCAATACACTGCAAAGGCAATGGGGGGGTCGGGACGCGTCGCCGCAAAGGCACCGCCTACGTGGCCGGCGAGCGAAGCGGCAGCGAGCCGAGATCGACCGCCGGGGCAGGACGCCAGCCCTTGCGGCGAAATTCCGCCGTGACGGTTGTGAATATGCCGCCGCGGACGTAGAACCGAGCGGCAAGACGCATGAAGCGCGGCCGGGTTGCCTTGACGAGATCGTCGAGTATCCGGCTTGTCACTGCTTCATGAAACGCGCCTTCGTCGCGGAATGCCCATATATAGAGTTTCAGACTTTTCAGCTCAACGCAACGCCGGTCCGGCACGTAATCGAGATAAAGCGTCGCGAAGTCGGGCTGACCGGTGCGCGGACACAGGCAGGTAAACTCCGGTATTTCCATGTGAATCCGGTAGTCGCGCTGCGGGCTCGGATTGGGAAACGTGGCGAGGCTCTGGCTGGGCTTGCTTGGCATTAGGGCAGACCGGACAATTCAGTTAAAATACCGCGCTAAATTCAGCCTTTTATTATAACCCTGACTGGCAAAGAAAAAATTGCGCCTCACTGAGATCAAACTCGCCGGTTTCAAGTCTTTCGTAGATCCCACTCATATTCCCGTACCCGGCCACCTGGTCGGAATCGTCGGCCCCAATGGCTGCGGCAAATCCAACGTCATCGATGCCGTGCGCTGGGTGCTGGGTGAATCCTCGGCGCGCCACCTGCGCGGCGAAACCATGCAGGACGTGCTGTTTAATGGCGCCGGCGCCCGCCAGTCGGTGAACCGCGCCAGCGTCGAATTGATATTCGACAACAGCCTCGGCAAGGCCGGCGGCCAATGGGCGAGTTACGCCGAGATCTCGGTCAAACGCGTGCTCGAACGCGACAGCGAGTCGGTCTTCTACATCAACGATATCCACGTGCGGCGGCGCGATATCGCCGACATTTTCCTCGGCACCGGCCTTGGCGCCCGCGCCTATGCGATCATCGAACAGGGCATGATTGCACGCATCATCGAAGCCAAGCCGGAGGAGTTGCGCATATTCCTCGAGGAGGCGGCCGGCGTGTCGAAATATCGCGAGCGGCGCCGCGAGACTGAGTTGCGGCTCGCCGACACGCGTGAGAATCTGCTGCGCGTCGAGGATATCCGCATGGAGCTCGACAAGCAGCTCGAGCATCTGCGCACGCAGGCGGAAGTCGCCAGGCAGTATCACAGCCTGCAGCAGCAGTTGCACACCGCGCAGAACCTGCTGTGGTTTCAGAAGAAACGCGAAGCTGGCAGCGCACGCGAGCGTTGCACGCGTGACATCGGGAAACTCGGCATCGAGCTCGAAGCCGAAACCGCGCGCCTGCGTGATACCGAGCGCAAGCTCGAGGAACTGCGCGTGCGCCACCATGACGCCGGTGACGCCTTGCACATCGCGCAGGGCAGCCTATACGAGACCAATGCCGAGTTTTCACGCGTGCAGCAGCAAATCCAGCATGTGCGCGAGAACCGGCAACGCATTGAAAATCAGCTGGCGGCATTGCGCAGCCAGTTCGACCAGGGTGAGGGTCAATTGCGGGCGCAGCATGCGAGCCGCGACGACTGGCAGCAGGAACAACAGCGCGCCCAGCAACAGGCCGACTTGTGCCAGGCAGCGGTGGCAGCAGAGGCGGCGCAGTTGCCGGTCGCGGAACAGTCGTTCCGGACCGGCCAGGAGCAGCGCGATGCGCTGCAGCAGGCGGTAACGGAAAATGCGCAGGCGCTGCAGCTCGAGCAGACGCGTCGCGAACATGAACTCAAGATCCTGGCACAGCTGGGGCAGCGCGAACAGCGGTTGCGCGAAGAGCAGTCGGCTTTGGCGCCGCCCGATAGTCTGGAACTTGAACGCTTGCGTGCCGAGCGAGTCGAGCTCGATGCGCAGCAGCGCGATAGGCGCAGCCAGCTCGAAGCCGACGAGACGCGCATTCCCCAGTTGGAGCAGGCTTTGCGCGAGCAGGGCGCGGCGGTGGATGCCGCCGCCCACCAGATGACCACGCTCGAGGCGCGCATGGTTGCACTCAAGCAGGTGCAGGACCGCATTGCGCGCAGCGAAAAAATGCAGGGCTGGCTGGAATCGCACAGTCTCAATTCGGCGCGCCGCCTGTGGCAGGACATCGAGATCGAGTCCGGCTGGGAAGACGCGCTGGAAGCGGTGTTGCGCGAGCGCTTGAACGGCATAGGCCTCAGCAGCCTCGAGCAGGCGGCACCCTGGCTCGGCGATCTGCCGCCGGGAAAAATGACGGTTTACACCGCCGGGCAGGAAGGTGCCAACGCGCCGGTCGCGGTTGCCGGGCTCGAGCCGCTGGCCACCTATGTGCGTTGCAAGAACGCTGCGGCCACCGCCGCGCTCTACGACTGGCTGCACCAGGTGTATGTCGTCGAGGATCGCAACGAGGGCCTGACGCGGCGCGGACAGTTGCCGGCAGGCGCGTTGCTGGTGTCGGGTGACGGGCACGTCTTCACGCGCCACAGCGTGAGCTTCCATGCGCCGGACTCAGAACTGCATGGCGTGCTGTCGCGGCAACGTGAGATCGAACAGTTGACGGCGCAGCTTACCCCGCAGCAAGCGCAGCTTGCGACGCTCAGAAGCGCACTTGCGGCGTCTGAAGCCGAGTTCGATCAGCACCGGGCTGCGCTCAATGCACTGCGCGCCTCAGTCGAGGAGTTGCAGCAGGCGCATCATGAGGCTCAGCTCGCAATACTCAAGCTCTCGGAACAAGCGCAACGCGTGACCCAGCGCGGCGAACAGATCGCAGTCGAGCTCGCAGAGATCGACGCCCAGTCGGGCCACGAGCGCGCAGAGCATGACAGGGCCCAGGCCAATTCGACACAACTCGACGAACGCAGCATCGAATTGCAGGCGCAGCTTGCCACGTCGGTCGACTACTACTTGCAGGCCGAAGCCGCGCTCGAGCGCCAGCGCCAGTCGCTGCAGCACGCCGAGCGCACCGCACAGGAAGCGCTATTTCATCTCAAGACCTGCGCCGCCAAGATCGGTGAGGTCGATACTGCAATCAAGTTGATCGTCGACAACGTCAATGCGATCAGAACCGGGATCGCGCAGCACGAGCTGGAACACGGCGGCCTCGACGAGGCGCCGCTCAACGCCGAGCTCGAGCAGGTGATGGCGCTGCGCGCCCAGAAGGAGCAGGCGCTGGCGGCGGCGCGCGACGCGCTCGAGGCGACGGAAACCGAGCTGCATCAGACCGGGCAGGAGCGGCTGACGATAGAGCAGAGCCTGAACCCGATTCGCGAGCGTATCAATGAAGTCAGGCTCAAGGAGCAGGAGGCGCGGCTTATCGAGGAGCAGTTCGCGCAGCAGCTCGCTGCGGCCGGCGCCAACGAGCAGGAACTCGAGCCGCAGCTCGAAAAGGGCAAGCGCTCGAGCGCGCTGCAGGCCGATATCACGCGGCTGAACGAAGAGCTCGGCGTGCTTGGCGCCGTCAACCTCGCGGCGCTCGAGGAACTGGAAACGGCGCAGCAGCGCAAGAATTATCTCGATTCGCAATCGCAGGACCTGAATCAGGCGCTCACCACGCTCGAGGACGCAATCCGCCGCATTGACCGCGAGACCCGCGAGCGGTTGCTGCACACGTTCGAGGAGGTTAACCGCCACTTTGGTCAGTTGTTCCCGTCGCTGTTTGGAGGCGGCCAGGCCAGGCTGGTGCTGACCGGCGAGGAGATACTCGACTCCGGCGTGCAGGTAATCGCGCAGCCGCCGGGCAAGAAGAACAGCACGATCCATCTGCTGTCAGGCGGTGAGAAGGCGCTCACCGCGCTGTCGCTGGTATTCGCGCTGTTTCAACTCAACCCGGCCCCGTTCTGCCTGCTCGATGAGGTCGACGCGCCGCTCGACGACACCAATACCGAACGCTTCTGCGAGCTGGTCAAGAAGATGTCAGCCAATTCGCAGTTCTTGTTCATCAGCCACAACAAGATCACGATGGAAATCGCCAATCAGCTGATCGGCATCACGATGCAGGAAGCGGGTGTGTCACGCGTGGTTGCGGTCGATATCGAAGAGGCAATGAAGCTCGCAGAAGAAGCCGCATAAGAGCCCCTGCTATGAGCGATCTGCAGATAAGTCTGCTGGTGATAGGCGGGTTTATGATTGCCGGCGTTTATCTTTTCAATTGGTGGCAGGAACGCCAGTTTCGCCGCCGCACTGAGCATGCATTCTCGCGCGAGCACGATGACGTGCTGTTACAGGACGCGCCGACGCAGATTGCCGCCCCGGACGAGCGGGTCGAGCCGAAGATGCATATTCAGCCTGCCGCAGCCGCGGCGGCACGCCCGAACGTCGGAACGTCAGTCGCAGCAATGATCGATCCGGTAATCGATTACGTGGTAGAGGTGGGCATCCGGTCCGCAGCCGACGGCGCGGACGTGCACGAGGAATTGCTGGCCTTGGCCGCGGGTTGGGACAAGCCGGTGCAGGTCGCGGGCTATGACCCGGGCAGCGGCGAATGGCGCGAGACCGGAATCGGGAGCGGCAGGCAGTATTCGCAACTGCGTTTTGCGCTGCAGATGGCGAACCGTGCCGGCTGCGTTGCGCAAGATCAGTTGACGGCATTCCGCGATGCCGTATTGAAGTGGGCGGCGCGCAACCAGGGCGAGGCCAAGTGCCTGAACGCCGCCGAGGCGCACGCGACGGCAGTACAACTCGATCGTTTCTGCGCCAACGTTGATATCGCAATCGGCATCAATGTCATGGCGCGCGACGGCAATTCTTTCGCCGGCACCAAAATCCGGGCGCTGGCGGAATCAGCGGGACTCATACTCGGGCCGAACGGCGTGTTTTATGCGCGAAGCGATCATGGCGATATTCTGTTCACGCTCGACAATCACGAGCCGGTGCCGTTCGTGCCGGAGCAGATGAAAACCGTGTTTACCGGCGGCATCACTTTCCTGCTCGAGGTGCCGCGCGTCGACGCTGCATTGCGCGTTTTCGATGCCATGCTTGAAACCGCGGGAAATTTCACCGCGGCGCTCGACGGCATGCTGGTTGATGACAACCGTTCCGCGTTGTCGGACGGCGCGATCGAGAAGATCCGCCGCCAGCTGGAAGGCGTATTGGCGAAGATGGAAGCCGGCCAGATCGCCGCCGGGAGCGCGCGCGCGCTGCGGCTGTTTTCGTGAATGACGATTGCCCCGCACATTCAGGCGCGCGTCAAGCGACTGCGCGCCGACATCGAACAGCACAATTACAATTATTACGTGCTGGACCGTCCGCTGATTGCTGACGCCGAGTACGACCGCCTGTT
>PLYS01000580.1 GCA_003153455.1 Betaproteobacteria bacterium
GCAAAAGGAGCGTCGCCGAGATGAACGTCGTCGCATTGATTCTGGCGGGGGGCAATGGAACGCGCCTGCATCCGCTTACTGTTGAGCATGCCAAACCGGGACTGCCCTTCGCAGTAGGTTACTGGCGCGACACAGGCACGATCGAGGCCTACAAGGCCGCGCAGCGGGATGTTCTGGACCCGTTGCCACGCTTTAGCCTTGTCAATCCCCATTGGCCGATCCGCGGCGGTAATTACCGTGGGTACGGCGAATCCCCAAAATCAGGACTTCGACAAAAGGAATATGCATGAATACTCAACAGGCAAATCAAGTCGGCAGGAGCAGGGCTGCAAGGCAGGGAAAAATGCTGGCGACGAAAGCGCGAGACGCAATGGGCGGAACTCCGCCAACCTTTACGAAGAGCAGGCGCCTGCGCGAAGCGACACCTGAAGAACACCATCAGGTTATAGCCGGTGCACCTTATTACCGGGGCCTGCGGTGGAGTTTATAACTCAACATTCTTGAAGGAGCACGATTATGGCAAACATTACCCGTTACGATCCGTTCGGCGACATCGCTCGATTTGATCCGTTCCGCGACATTGACGACCTGTTCAAAGGGTATTGGGTCCGTCCACTCATCAAGCAAATCGAGCCCGAAGTCAAAATCGATTTGTCCGAGGACGATAAGGCCTATACCGTACATGCTGAAATCCCCGGCGTAAAAAAGGAGGATATCAAGGTGCAGGTCGAGGGGAATCAGGTTTCCATCAGCGCTGAGGTCAAGGAAGAAAAAGAAGAAAAGAAGGACAAAAAGGTGATTCGCAGCGAGCGCTATTACGGCAAGGTGTACCGCAGTTTCACCCTGGGTCAGGAAATGGATCAGAACGCGGCCAAGGCCAAGTACAGCGACGGCGTGTTGGAATTGACGTTGCCCAAGAAGCAGGGTACCGCGGCCAAAGAAATCAGCGTTTCGTAGGCGAGGCGCACGCCAGCGGTTGGCGACGCGAATTCAGGAGATACCGATGCCGGCAAAACAGGTTATGTTTCATGACGCCGCCCGTGCCAAGATTGTTGACGGCGTGAACATTCTCGCGGATGCGGTCAGGGTGACCTTGGGTCCGAAAGGCCGCAACGTCATTCTCGAGCGCGCCTATGGGGCTCCTCTGGTGGCCAGCTCCGGCGTCGTTGTGGCAAAGGAGATCGAGCTTAAAGACAAGTTCGAGAACATGGGCGNNGGCGACGGCACCACCACCGCTACCGTGCTGGCGCAGTCCATCGTGCGGGAAGGCATGAAGTACGTAGCGGCCGGAATGAATCCGATGGACCTCAAGCGCGGCATCGACAAGGCGGTCGCAGCCACCGTCGAAGAACTCAAGAAGCTTTCGAAGCCCTGCGCGACTGGCAGGGAAATCGCCCAGGTCGGCGCCATTTCCGCCAATGCCGATGTCGCCATCGGCGCCACCATCGCCGAGGCCATGGAGAAGGTTGGAAAAGAAGGCGTGATCACGGTGGAAGACGGCTCCGGCCTGCAAAACGAACTGGAAATGGTGGAAGGGATGCAATTCGACCGCGGCTATCTCTCACCGTATTTCATCAACAACGCCGAAAAGCAAAGCGCAGTGCTGGAAGAGCCCTATGTGCTGCTGTGCGACAAGAAGATCTCGAGCATCAACGATCTGCTGCCGGTGCTGGAAGAGGTGGCGAAGACCGGCAAGCCGCTGCTGGTGATCGCCGAGGACGTCGACGGTGAAGCCTTGGCGACGCTGGTAGTCAATCACCTGCGCGGCATTCTCAAGAGCTGTGGCGTGAAAGCGCCGGGCTTCGGCGACCGACGCAAATCGATGCTGGAGGATATCGCCATCCTGACCGGCGGCACGGTGATCGCCGAGGAACTCGGCTTGTCGCTGGAGAAAGCGAGCCTCAAAGAGCTCGGCAAAGCAAAGCGCATTGAAGCGGCGAAGGAAGACACCACCATCATTGGCGGCGCAGGGGATCCCGCGAATATCCAGAACCGCATCAAGCAGATCCGCAAGCAGATCGAGGATGCCACCAGCGATTACGACAAGGAGAAGCTGCAGGAGCGCGTTGCCAAGCTCGCCGGCGGGGTCGCCGTAATCAAGGTAGGCGCCGCCACCGAAACCGCGATGAAAGAGAAGAAAACCCGTATCCAAGACGCGATGCATGCGACCCGTGCGGCGGTCGAGGAGGGCATCCTGCCNNGGCGGCGTGGCGCTGCTGCGGGCGCAGGCGGCCATCAAGCAACTCAAGGGCGATAACCACGATCAGGAAGCCGGCATCAAGATCGTGCTGCGGGCGCTCGAAGAGCCCCTGCGCCAGATTGTAGCCAACGCGGGTGCCGACCCCTCGGTGATACTCGACAAAGTGCTCGAGGGCAAGGGCAACTTCGGTTACAACGCTGCCACTGATGCCTACGGCGATCTCATCGAGATGGGTATCCTCGATCCCACCAAGGTGACGCGTTCCGCCTTGCAAAATGCCGCTTCCATCGCGAGTTTGATTCTTACCGCGGACGTCATGGTCGCGGAGTTGCAGGAGAAAGAGGCGGGGCCCGGTGCGATGGGTGAGATGGAGATGTAGCGTCAACCTGCTTGGCTGCAACTATGCGAGTCTTTCCGAAGCAGATTGAAAAAGAGGAAATTGACATTAGCAGCGGTTCTGGTGATCTGGTGCATGAAGGTGCCTTGCATCGATCGCATCGTGGAAGAAGCTCCCTATGGCAATCGTCCTAGGCCCCGGTGACGCGTTGGTGGCAGCGGATGTGCAAAACGATTTCCTGCCCGGCGGCAAGCTCGGGATAAAGGGGAGCGACGCCGTCGTACCGGTGCTCAACCGTTATCTCGATCTGGCGAGACAATTTCGCCTACCGGTGTACGCGATACGCGACTGGCATCCAGAGCGGCATTGCTCTTTTGTGGCCCAAGGCGGCATCTGGCCCGAACATTGCGTCGCCGGCTCACACGGTGCGCAGTTTGCGCGGGACCTGGAGTTGCCGGCGGCGGCGATTGTCGTGAACAAAGGCATAAATCTGCAACGGGAAGCGTATTCGGCTTTCGAGGGTACAGAGGTCGCCGCGATGCTGCGGCGCGCCGGTGTGCGGCGCCTGCTGGTCGGTGGTCTCGCCACCGACTACTGCGTATTGAACACCGTGCGCGATGCGCGCGCCAACGGCTTCGAGGTATTGGTGCTGTGCGATGCGATCATGGCGGTTAACGTCAATCCCGAAGACGGCGTGCGCGCGGAGCGCGAAATGCAGCGCCTTGGCGCGCGCGCCGTGACAATCAGGGATTTTTCACCATGAATCCGCTGACGAGCCCGTTGCTCACCGATCTCTACGAACTCACCATGCTGCAGGCGTATTTTGCGCACGGCATGCAAGACACGGCAGTGTACGAACTGTTCGTGCGCAAGCTGCCACCGAGCAGGAATTTCATGGTTGCCGCGGGGCTGGAGCAAGCGCTGGTTTTCCTCGAGGAGCTGTGCTTTGGCGAAAGCGAACTGGCATGGGTCGAGGAAAGCGGCCTGTTTCGGAAGAATTTTGTGGAGCAGTTGCGCGGCTTGTGCTTCACCGGGAATGTGTATGCGATGCCGGAAGGAACGGTNNGCCTGCGCCGTGCGCACGGCGCCGAGGCGGGATTGCTGGCGGCGCGAGCGAGCTACGTCGCGGGCTTTTCCGGCACGGCAACAGTGCTTGCGGCACCGCTGTTCGGCATTCCGATATTCGGCACCATGGCGCATTCGTTTATCCAGGCCCACGACGACGAAGCGGCGGCATTCGCCGACTTTGCGAAGGTATTTCCCAATAGCACGGTGTTCCTGATCGACACCTACGATACCGAAGCGGCCGCGCGTAAGGTCGTCGCGCTCGCCCCGCAATTGCAACGGGCGGGCATTACGATCAAAGGGGTGCGTCTGGACAGTGGCGATCTGGCGGCTCATGCGCGCAACGTGCGGCGCATCCTTGACGGCGCCGGGCTTACGCAGACAACGATTTTCGCGAGCGGCAATCTCGACGAGTATGGCGTGCGAGATCTGCTTGCAGCAGGCGCGCCGATCGACGGTTTCGGTATTGGTACCAGCTTGGTGACTTCGTCGGATGCGCCGTATCTCGACGCTGTTTACAAATTGCAGGAGTATGCCGGCAAGCCGCGGCGCAAGCGTTCCACCGGTAAGGCAACGTGGCCGGGGCGCAAGCAGGTCTACCGCCATTATCGTGGCGACGGCATGCTCGATCACGATGTGGTCACACTTGAAGATGATGTACAACCGGGCAGGCCCTTACTGCAACTGGTGATGAAAGATGGCAAACGCGTGGATGGATTCTCCGGCTTTGACGCGCTTCGCAACTATACCAAGGGACAGTTGGCGACGCTGCCGCAGCATTTGCGCGAACTCGACAGCAGTGGTGAACCGTACCGCGTCGAGATTGCGCCGGTATTGCGTGAGCTCGCGGCGAGATTTGATCGGCAGACAGCCTCCGTTCAGCATAATGCAACCTCCGACGTGCTTGTCGTCTGATGCGGCCTTCAAGATACGGATGGCAGCCCTGTCGAGGGAGAGATCGATTGGATGATCTGCCGGCAGATGAACACCGAATGGATGAGCGCATTTCTGGCACCAAGTCAGCGCCACGCATGAGCAGGAATTCATACTGATGGTCGTTGATGGCGCCAGTTCACACCTCTGCAAAGACCTTCACGTCCCGGAGAACATCCGCCTGCTGCGACTGCCTGTCTACGCGCCCGAGCTCAATCCGCAGGAACACGTCTGGGACGAAGTAAGGGAGAAAGAGTTTCCCAATCGCGTGTTTGCCGGCCTTGGTAGCGTGATCCGCCAACTGGAAGCTGGGCTCCCCCGTCTGGCCGCCAATCCCCAAGGACTGCGCAGCCTCACCGCGTGGCCGTGGATTGTTAGTCTCAACTTGAACGCTACTTCGGATAAATGGGAAGGGGATGATCATGATTCCAACGCTCTTAAGTATGCAAAAGACCTCTCAAAAAGCAAACATCAATCACTAATTGAGGTTGTCTGGTGATGAAGAAGCAGTGCATGTCATCGTCAAGGCGGGTGGAGCGCTTCTCGCTCGTTGTGTTGCTGTTTCTGGCACTCGGAACGTGTCTCCTCTTGGCCGCTATCCCCGCGAAGGCGGCGGATGTGACATTCGTCGAATACGGGTCGAACCCCGTGTACGACCCGCCCAACCCGAGCGATAAGGCCTACTATCCGTCCGTGCTTTATGACGCGAGCCAGTTCTCCAGCCACGGCGCGTCATACTATTACAAGATGTGGTACGCGGATGCCCAGGGGCAGTATGAGGCGGTGACCTACTCCAACGACGGCATAAACTGGAGCACACCCGTCCAGACCACGGGCATCCTGGCCAGCGGGTATCACGCCAAGATCATCTACATCCCGGGTGGTTACAGCGCGGCCGGCGGGACCTACTACTATAAGATCTGGTACTGGGATTCTGCCGTCATCTATAGCATCGATGGAATCCGTACCGCCGACTCGAGCGACGGAGTGACCTGGGCGAACGACACAGTAATCACGCAGGATGCCGGCGCCCAGCTCGTGACCGGGGTCTGGCCTAACTGGAACAATGGCACATACGGTCCCGTCTCGGTTCATTACAACTCCGCGGCTACCAACACCGGAACCAACCCGTTCGACTACACGTTCGCGATGTACTACGACGCGACGACCGGTGGATTGGAGTCGATCGGCCTCGGTTACTCTGCAGATGGAAACACCAACTGGCGCATCTACGGCAGCGCCCCCGTCCTCGACCACGGCACTACGGGCTCGGCCGACTGGGACAGCGGCTACGCCACCACCGGAACTGTGATCAAGGGGAGCGACTGCGTCTGGCGCATGTGGTACTCGGGTGGAAAGAATAATGCTTATACTGGTATTGGTTATGCCACTTCCACGGACGGCATAAACTGGACGAAAGACTCCGGCAACCCGATCTTCAAGATATCTGATGGAGTGGCATGGAGGAACTCCAGGTCCTACACTCCCTCGGTGCTCTACAGCTCCACCCTCTTCGACGGCCACGGGGAGGCGGCCACCTACAAGATGTGGTTCACCGGGGAAGCCGGTGACGGGAACCGCACCATAGGATATGCCAAGGTCACGGTGGGAGCGGCGGCGAAGCTGGTGGTAACACTGCCGGGTGAGACGTTTACCTCGGGGTCAGGGAACTGCGGGACAGTAACAGCGCAG
>PLYS01000239.1:0-7299 GCA_003153455.1 Betaproteobacteria bacterium
TGTCCTTTCTGAACCGGCCCAACGCTTGGTGCAAGTGAACCACGTAGAAGTTAGCGAGCTCGAAAGAGCAATCAATTTTCACCAGTTCAAATCCGCGTTCTTTGGCGAATTCTTCTACGCAAGCGGTTTTTCCGATTCCTGAGTCGCCAGATAGTACCGGGATCTTTCGTTTCCCTTCGAAGAGTCCGGACGCGTTTTTCATTCGAACATATTCGGCGTTCTGGTTATATGCGTTAACAAGTACCTTCTTCATTCGCTCAAAGCTCATTTTGTCTCCTCCGGCCTCATGACCAATAAGAAATGCGGCTAGTCCACCCGGTTGCAGGGGTTGCTTCGCAGCCCGCCGCAATGTGGTCGCGCATCGGCGGTGCTGCCTTTGACGATCTGAGAGTCAGCTTAATCCAGCACCGCGACGAAATGCGTCGCATGGAATCGGGCGTAAGGTCGGTCAATTCGCGGGTGTTATGATGCTTGCGAATTGACGGACATCACTGGAGGACGAAACCATGCCCATGCTGATTGGTCACATCGATGCTATTGCACGCAAGAAAGGCCGTGACGTTCTTTTTCTTGATTTCCCCCAGGAAGAAAGTGGAGATCCGTTTGCTGGATTCGATGTCGATTGGAACAACTTGCCTATACGAAAACAGATCATTGCTTGGCTGGAGCAGAATCAAATTGCATGGTGCCCCTGCGGCCAGTTCGCAGACGAGAATATGATGATCGATGGATATAGTGGACGAATCTATGTCGACGTGCCTTTCGATTCCGGAGACCGCGTCTATCAGAGTTTGCAGATCTACCTGAAGACACCCGACGGGGCGATGAGATTTGTGGGCGTGAAGCTCTGTTATCTCCCTCTGGAGATGGCCATGAAAAATGCTCATCACGACGAACCAGCGTTCTGGGAGGACTCGGCGAAAAGATTGTGAGGAAAGCACAAAGTGACGGCAAGAGTTAAGACTCTTGATCCCGAATGGGCATTGACAAGATTGATGCCTACTGCAACGTCAAAGGGGCTGGCCCCTTTCATTCGCTGGCGCCGAACGCATTATGTACCGGTTACCGCTGCGTAACGGTAGGAATATTGGCGTCCTTGACCGCCTGGGCCCACGTGACGAGGTCGGCTTTCATATTCGCCCTGAACTCTTCGGGCGTGTTCCCGCCCGGTTCCATCGCCAGCGCGAGGATGCGCTCGCGCACCTCCGGTTTGCGCAGCGCCTTGATGACCTCGGCATTCATCCGGACGACGGTGGAAGATGCCGTTCTGGCGGGCGCCAGCAAGCCGGACCACGCCAGTGTCACGACCTTCGGCAGACCCTGTTCGACGAATGTCGGCACGTCGGGCACTATCGTCGACCGAGTCGGCGTAGAGACCGCCAGCGCCCGCACCCGCTGCGCCTGGATTTGCGGCAGCGCGGACGGGATGGAGGTCAGGCATAGATGGACCTGGCCGGCGATCACGTCGGTGAGGGCCGCGCCGACGGATTTGTACGGCACGTGTACGATGTTGACGCGCGCGCTCGTCTTGAACATTTCGAACGTCAGCATCGTAGGCGAGCCGGCGCTGGTCGCGCTGTAGTTCAACTGCCCCGGCTTCGTTGCCGCGAGCTTGATCAAATCTGCCACCGTCCTGACCGGCAGCGACGGATGGGCCAGCAGCACGAACGGATAGGACGCGAGCAGCGACACCGGCTCGAAGTCGCGCACGATGTCGTAGGACACCTTGAAGAAATGGTGCGTGACCATGTGGGCGCTGGTGGCGACCAGGAACGTATAGCCGTCGGCCGGCGCGCGCGAAGCCACTTCCGCGCCTATCGTCCCGCTCGCGCCCGCATGTTCTTCGACGAAGACCTGCTGTCCGAGCTGACTGGATAACCCCTGCGCCACGAGTCTCGGTATAGCATCATCGCCGCCCACCGTGATGAAACGTATCGGCTTGTTCGGATATTGCTGCGCTGAAGCGCTCGCCCACAGCAGCGCGCCCAATACCACTGCCACAGTGCGCAGTTTTGCGTTCATGCCTTTTCTCCTCCTTCAATGACGACCTCACGCGCTCACGACTTCCCGACCTCACGGCTTCTCAATCTCCCGACTTTACAGCCTCCGACCCAAATTATTGCCGATATTTGCATAATATATGTATCTGGAATACCGTTGCGTTCACCGGTGTTTATGCCGTAGGCGCGCGGATTTTCCAATATTCTCTGGTCAGGCGGGCGTGAACCCAACTGCCGGAGGATGCGGCCGACCATCGTGTGACAAGTCCACTTACCAGGAGGGGAACCATGAAGCGAATGACCTTGATATTTCTTGCAGGCGCACTGACGGCAATTTCCCAGCCGGCCTGGTCGCAGGCCCCGGCGGACAAGCCCGCTGCGGCGCCGGCGCCGGCCGCAAAACCGCCGACGTTCGAGACGAAGAAGGTCGATGGGGCGGATAACGTCTACGTCTTCCGTTATGCCAACCACCAGTCGATGTTCGTCGTCACGCCGGCCGGCGTGATCGCGACCGACCCGATCGGCTACGGCCACCCTCAATCCGTGGAAACCTATGTCGCCGAGATCAGGAAGGTTACCGACAAGCCGATCAAGTACGTGATTTACAGCCATCACCATTTCGACCATATCGCGGGCGGCAAGCCGTTCAAGGATGCGGGCGCAATTTTCATCGCGCACAAGAAGGCCAAGGAGCACCTCGTTGTGATCAAGGACCCGGCCACGGTCCTGCCGGACAAGACGATCGGCAATTCGAAGACGATCAAGCTCGGCGGCACTACGCTCGAGCTGAACTATATCGGCCTCAACCATTCCGACAGCTCGCTGGTCATGCGGCTGCCGAAGGAAAAGATCATCTTCGCCGTCGATTTCCTGCCGGTCGGATCGCTGCCGGGTCTCGCCATGATCGACTCCTACCCGCTGGAGTGGGAGGTAGGGATGAAGAAAGTGCTGGCGATGGACTGGGAGCGGCTGATCCCCGGCCATCCGGGACTGCCGAACGGACGCCTCGGCACCAAGAAGGACGTGCAGGACATTCTCGCTTTCCTGCAGGAATCCTCCGCCGAGATGCAGAAGGCTGCGCGCGACGGCAAATGCTGGCAACCGGCGGAGAAAGAATTCAAGATGCCGAAATACGCGAGCTGGCCGGGCTATGAAACCGCTTTGCCCCTGGTCGCCCGCCGCTATTGCGGGCTGTGGGGCCGCGGCACCTGAGTTACTTCACTTCGGCGCTCAGTCTCTCGGGAAACTTTCTGAAAAACTCGATATCCTCGTCCGACTGCGTCCATCCGGGGCGTGTCTCCCAGGAGACGCGGCGGCCAAACATGGCCGCGCCGTAGCGCACCCGAAACAGCAAGGTGCGTTGCGGCCCGTTGAGGTACTCGTGCAACTCGCCCCGCGGATGCACCACGAACGATCCGGGCACGATGTCGACGGTGCGCTCGGGCGTGCGCATCTTTCCACCGCCTTCGAAGCAGAAATAGATTTCGGTCGCCTCCGGGTGACAGTGATACGGGCTCACCTGGCCGGGCTCCCAACAGGCGACTGTCACATCGCCCTCGCCGACCCGGCCGAGCACCCTCTCAACGTGCTTTTGCGGATTCCACTCCTGTTCCTGGTGCAGACTGAAGACGTGCATTTCTCTCTCCTGTGATGTCCGGTTGCGCAGACGGTGAGCCGAATACTTTTTCCTTCTAAAGCTGCTGCGCCTTGAACGTATCGCACGAGTTCAAATCGCCGGTTTCCAGGCCCTGACGCAGCCAGCGCACGCGCTGTGCCGACGTACCGTGCGTGAAGGAATCTGGCACCACGTGGCCCGTCGATTGTTGTTGCAGCGTGTCATCGCCGATGGCGGTGGCGGCGGAGAGCGCTTGCTCCGCATCGCCGGGATCGAGGAAGTGCTTGGTGCGATTGGTGCGGTTCGCCCACACGCCGGCAAAACAGTCGGCCTGCAGCTCCAGTCGTACCGATAGCGCGTTGAAAGCCGCTTTGGAAACACGGTCGCGCTGCGCTTCCATCTGTCTGGACAACCCCAGCAGATTCTGCACGTGATGACCGACTTCATGCGCGATCACGTACGCCTGTGCGAAATCGCCGGACGCGTGGAAACGGTCGCGCATCAACTGGTAGAACCGCAAGTCGATATAGACCTTGTGGTCTTCGAAGCAATAGAACGGCCCCGCTGCCGCCTGGCCCATGCCGCAGGCTGTGGGGAACGAACCTGTGAAGAGCACCAGCTTGGGCGGAGAATATTGCTTGTTCGCCTGGCTGAAGATCTGGCCCCACGTGTCTTCGGTCGATGCCAGCACACGGGAGACAAACGTCGCTTTCTCATCGCTCTCCGGCGGTCGCGGCGCGGGGCCGGAAGTGACGGGGGCCTGCGCTACCGTGGGGCTACCTTGCAGCAGTTCGAAAATTACGCCGGGATCTATGCCGAAGAAATAAGACGCTGCGAGCGCAATGACAACCGCACCCACGCCCAAGCCACCGCCGCCTATCAGCCCGCTGCTAGACCCGCGCCTGTCCTCTACGTTCTCGCTTTCTCGTTCGTCTCCCAGTTGCATGGCCGTCTCGTCAGGTTAGTGGTTGCTGTGAATAAGGATACGGCTGCATGTTAGCGTACAAAAGTTCCCCAATCCTGGGGCGGCCGGTGGTTATCACCAATACAAGGATAAGAGCGGAGTTTCTTACGCCGCGCGGCGCGCCGCCATCAAATTACGCGCGATGAAAGCCTTGACCATCTCGCGGGCGCGGTCGGTTTGCGGCCCCGGTTTTGCGACCCACTCGTGTTCGCTGCCCTCAAACACGTTCAGTTGGCAGTCGCCGCCCGCCGCCTTGTACGTCGCGGCGAATTTCTCCTGCACGGCCGGCAGCACGTTGTCGTCGAGCGCGCCCTGCATGATCAGCAGCGGCACCAGCGTGACCGCCTCGCGGCGCTCGAGGATCTGCTGCGGATTGCCTTCGTAGATCGTCTCCCACGGGTTGAAGTAGATCGTGTTGTTCTCAATCATCCCCTCGCGTTTCATCCTCTCCGCCTGCTGGAAGCGCGCGTACGGGTCGCTGATCGGTGAACGCGTCGCAACGTAGGCCACCGTCGCATCGATGTTCGGCGCCTCGGGCAGTGGAATCGCGATGTAGCGCGCATCGCGCGGGCGCATGCCCAGCAGTTCGGCGACGTGGCCGCCGCTGGAGCTGCCGTACACGCCGATTTTCGACGGGTCGCCGTTCCATTCGGCGGCTTTGGATTTGAGCCAGCGCACGCCGTAGTTCGCGTCCATCACCGAAGCCGGGTACGGCGCTTCCGTCGATAGCCTCAAATCGATGGCCACCACCAGTACGCCGCTGGCCGCGATTGCGCGGTCCATGGGTTCCTCGGCGAAACGGTCTTTGCGGCGCCACGCGCCGCCGTGCAGATCGAGCAGGGTCGGGAACGGTCCCGCGCCCTGCGGTTGATAAATGCGGGCCATCAGCATCCGCCCGCCCGGTGTGCGCCGGAATTCCACCTCGCTGACCTTGAGCTCGAATTTAGCCGCGGGATTGTAAGCCGCCTTCATTTTGGATCCTCCTGTTACATCAGCCGAATAAACGGGGCCACGCCGCAAGGCCGCTACCATAGGCAAGCCGGCCGCGCCCAGTACAGTCATCTTCTTCAGAAATGCCCGGCGTCCGGGCGGATGCTTGTCCATGGTGACCTCCTTGAGAAATAAACTGTTTGCGCCGCTTCGATCGACCATCTCGCGGGGGTGTTGCAGCAGTTGCTGTTATCCCCGCGACCAGGCGCTGAACCCTTGTCCTCCGCGCCAAACTCTACGCCGAAATCGGCGATTCTGCCATCGGCGAAAACGCAAGATCGTGGAATCAGGCGCGGTGGGAGCTTCAGCTGCTGCGACGGACCGCGCAGCAGAGTCCGGCGACCGGCGCCCCCAGTTCGGTCCGCATCACCGTCTCGTCGACCCGGCTGAGGGTAAAGCCACGGGGCAGCAACGCGCTTTCGAGGACGGCGAGCGAATGGGTGTAGCGCCCACTCACGTTGAACCCGGGCTCCGGCCCCTCGCCCTTCTCAACGTCAAAGAGAAAGCGGCCACCGGGACGGAGAACCCGCGCGACCCCTTCCGCCAGAGACGCCAGGTCGCCGAAGTAAACGAGGACGTTGGCGGCGACGACGACATCGATGCTGCCCGCCGTGCAGGCGAGGTATTCAAGAATCTCCGCCTGGATCAGATCGTCGTACACGTGCTTCCCGGCGGCAATCGCGAGCATGCGCGGGGACAGGTCAACCCCCACCAGCCGCCGCGCAAAGGGGCGGAACAGTGGCCCGCACCAGCCGCTCCCGCAGCCAAGGTCGAGCACGTCGAGGCTGCCGTCCTCCGCGCCACCCTCGGCGCGGAGGAGCCCGAGCAGGACCTCGGGGGCGCTGTAGCCGAGGCCCCGCATGTTGGTCTCGTAGCTCTCGGCATTGCGGTCGAAGACGTAAAGGACCACGTCGTTCGGCAGACGCTCCGGGACCGGACCCTGGCCCAGCGCGACGAGGCCCATGGTTGCGACCGCATCGGCGGGAGCGATCTCGAGGCATCGCCGGTACCAGGTGGCAGCCTCGTCCGGCCGGCCCGAAAAACGGAGGATGCGCCCCAAGGCGCGATACGCCTCGAGGTCGGCCGGGTCCTGGCGGACTGCGTTCTCGAGACAGGCGGCCGCCAGTCCGGTGTCGCCTCTCTCAAGCGCCTCCCGGGCATGGCGCCAGTACACGGCGGCATCGATCATGCTGCCTCGCCGCGGTAACGGCGGGCGAACTCCCCCGCCCTGGGACGAGCGGTTAAGGTAAACAAGTCATTCTTCACGCGAACACCCTTCGCTGCTTTGGATGCCTCGAATAGCATCACCAGGAAGCACGCGAAAGATTCGACTCTACTTGTTCAGCGGCGCCGGTTCGTCGTTATTCGGTCGCTTTTCTATCTCTTTTCTGTCTCTTTTCTATCGCAATGAACGGGCTTGACGCTGAGGTGACCGGCTCTTTTGGAAGGAATTCATTTCCGCAAGAGCTTCCGCCTTGCCTGCAACGGGGAAAGCGGGGTTATGACAGCGGGTTGCACAGCAACCCGGGTGAGGCGTTAGGCGTGAGGAGTGAAGAGTGAAGAGTGAAGAAAAAAAACCAGAAGGATAACGGATTCATGCCTTGCAATTGCGTACATCGATACAAGACTTGACCCCATTGACGCGAGCGGTTTTATTCGTTGCCGCCTGCGTCCTCTTTGGCTTCTCCGGCGGGCTTCAATCGCTCGTCCGGCTCGCTGCGTTCATCCAG
>PLYS01000239.1:7354-7635 GCA_003153455.1 Betaproteobacteria bacterium
AGCTTGGCGAGCCGGTTCTGCTTGGTCAGAACCACGGTCGCGGTCAGCAACGCGCCCAGACCGACAATCCCCTGCAGCCAGAAAAACGGCGCCGGGTCGAATTCGGCCATGCCAAACTGGCGCAATACGGCGTTGGCGAGCATCCAGAGCGCGACAAAGAGCAGAATGACGCCAAGAAAAACCGGCTGCCCGATTAAACCGCTGATGCGTTCGAGGAACCGTTGCCAGTGGCCGATCTTTTGCTCTTCACGCGTGTAGAACTCCAGAACGGCCTCGATATT
>PLYS01000162.1 GCA_003153455.1 Betaproteobacteria bacterium
TTCACCGAGGTCGGCTATGTCGGGCGCGACGTCGACACCATTATTCGCGATCTGGTCGAGACTGCAATCAAACAGACGCGCGAGCAAGCGACGCGCAAGGTGCGGCACCAGGCCGAGGATCAGGCCGAGGAACGTATCCTTGACGTGCTGCTACCGGCGGCGCGCGACGGTCTTGCTTCAATGGGTGAGAGTGATAACGCGACGCGGCAGAAATTTCGCAAGAAGCTGCGCGAAGCCGAGCTCGACGACAAGGAAATCGAGATTGAGATTGCGGCGCCGCAGGCGCACATGGAAATCTTCGCTCCGCCCGGTATGGAGGATCTGACCTCCCAGATCCAGGGCATGTTCCAGAACCTCGGCGGCGCGCGGCGCAAAACGCGCAAGCTCAAGATCCGCGAGGCGATGAAGCTGCTGACCGAGGAGGAGGCGGCGAAGCTCGTCAACGACGACGATCTCAAGTCGCGCGCGGTTACCAGCGTCGAGCAGAATGGCATCGTTTTTCTCGATGAGATCGACAAGATCACCAGCCGCAGCGAGGGCTCGGGCCCCGACGTATCGCGCCAAGGGGTGCAGCGCGACCTGCTGCCGCTGGTCGAAGGCACGACGGTTTCGACCAAGTACGGCATGATCAAGACCGACCACATCCTGTTCATCGCGAGCGGTGCGTTCCATCTCGCCAAGCCGTCCGACTTGATTCCGGAATTGCAGGGCCGCTTTCCGATCCGTGTGGAGCTGGCCAGCCTCAACGTCGCCGACTTCGAGCAGATACTCACCAACACCGATGCCTGCCTGACGCGCCAGTATGCGGCGTTGCTCGAGACGGAAGGCGTGAAGATCGATTTTCTGCCGACGGCGATCAAGCGCCTCGCCGAAATCGCGTGGCAGGTCAACGAGAAGACCGAAAACATCGGCGCGCGGCGCCTCTATACCGTGATGGAGAAGCTGCTCGAGGAGGTATCGTTCGACGCTGCCCGGCACTCGGGAACGACGATAGCCATCGATGCCGCGTACGTTGACGCCAAACTCAAGGAACTCGCGCAGAGCGAGGACCTGGCGCGCTACGTATTGTGAGGCGAGAACAGGTGCGGTTTTTCAGTGATATGCTTTACCCATGTTTGTGATGCGCAAGAACACACGAAAAGCCGCGGCTGCGATCGCGCTGCTCGCAGTGGCGCTGAACGTTTTTTGGCCTCTGATTGCGGACGGCGTCCAGGATACGCCCCCAACCGATCGCGTCGAGCACGCGATGCAAATGGAAGAGGGTCACTGCGACACAATTCCCGGAGGGACCCCGAACAATGGACATGGATCGCCCCATTGCGCGTTCTGCACCCTGATTGGCGACAAAGCTCCGATTGTTACGCTGACGGATGTGTCGAACGCCAGCGTATTGATTGTTGACCTCGTCTCGTTGCCCTCGAGTTTAGCTCCGCTAAAGCAATCCCATTTCTACCACCCCGCGCAACCTCGCGCCCCGCCGGTTCTTTCCTGAAATGATCTGATTTGATGGAACGACAACCTCGATTGCGGGGTGGTCGCGGTAATCATTGCCGGCGTGTGCCGGCGCCTGATTAAAAGGAATGAACCCATGTTCGCTTCATTGATTGAAGTTCGCAACATGCACGCCTTTGTATTACGCATCAGACCGGCAATTGCCGCAATGCTGCTTGCGTTGGGCGCATCGCAGGCATGGGCGCAATCATCAGAGGCGGGAATTACGTTGCCCGAAGTTACGATAAGGCAAGCGCCCTCCACGGCGGAAAAATACCAATTGCCCGCGACCACCGAAAGCATCACCGCGGCACAGATGGCAGAGACCATCAACGTCATGAATACCGAAGACGCGCTCAAATACCTGCCGAGCCTGATCGTGCGCAAGCGCAACTTCGGCGATCAGCAGTCGCCGCTGGCGACGCGCACCTCCGGCCTCGGACAGAGCGCGCGCAGCCTGATCTACGCCGACGGCGTCCTGCTCTCGACGTTGATCGGCAACAACAACTCCGGCGCGTCGCCGCGCTGGGCGCTGGTCGCGCCGGAAGAAATCGAGCGCATCGACGTGATGTACGGGCCATTCTCGGCCGCGTATGCGGGCAACTCGATGGGCGCGGTCGTAGAGTTCATCACTCGCATGCCCCAGAAGTTCGAGGCCGGCGTGAAGGTTCAGGGCGCCCGGCAGGACTACAGCCTATACGGCACCAGCAATACCTACCAATCCAGCCAGGCGAGCGCCATTCTCGGCAACCGCACCGGGGACCTGTCCTGGTGGCTCAGCGCGAACCACCTCAACAGCCAGACGCAGCCCCTCAACATCATTACGGCGCTGCGTCCGGCCGCCCCCAGTGCCGCTGGAACGCCCACTAACGGCGCCATTATGGATTTAAACAGGCTGGGCCAGCCTATCGCAGTCATCGGCTCGGGCGGCCTCGAGCGCAAGGATCAGGACACGTTCAAGGCCAAGGTCGCGTACGACTTCACGCCGGAGTGGCGCGCCGCCTACGCGATTGGATATTTTCAGAACGATGCGACATCGAAGGTGGACACCTACTTGCGGGACGCGGGGGGCAACCCGGTGTACTCCGGCAACCTGAATATCGGTGGCTACAACTACAACATCGGCGCCGGGTCGTTCTCGAGTTCGAGCGGCTTCTACAACCTGGCGCAGGAACACACGGCGCAAAGCCTTTCCGTCAAGTCGAACATGCAGCGTGAGTGGGACTGGGAGGCGGTCGTCAGTAACATGCGCTTCGGGCTGGATACCGTCCGCGTACCAGGGACGGCGCTGCCGGAGGCGGGCGGTGGCGGCGCGGGAACGATCCTGTCGATGAATGGTACGGGATGGTCCACGCTGGATCTCAAGGGTTTCTGGCGGCCGCAGGGACCCAAGGGCGCGCACCAGGTGAGTTTCGGCGTGCATTCCGACCGCTACAATCTGGTGAATACCACTTTTGCGACCACCAACTGGATCACGGGTCCGGGCGGAGCAATCAACGCCAACTCCTTGGGCAAGACCAGCACCAATGCGCTCTGGATCCAGGACGCATGGCGCTTCGCGCCGCAATTCAAGCTGACGCTCGGAGGCCGCCAGGAATACTGGCGCGGGTTCGAGGGACTGAATTTCTCGGCCGCGCCGGCTTCGAACGTGATCCAGCCTACGATCACATCCTCGAAGTTCTCGCCTAAGGCATCGCTGGCCTGGGAACCGAACAAGGATTGGAAGTTGACCGCTTCCTACGGCACCGCGTACCGGTTTCCGACGGTGTCGGAACTGTACCAGGCTGTCACGGTCGCCGGGGTTATCTTCACGCCGAACCCGAACTTGAGGCCGGAGCGTGCGTATTCGGGTGAACTCGCCGTCGAGCGTGCAATCGACAGGGGCAGAGTGCGCGTTTCATTCTTTCAGGAGAATCTCGCCGATGCGCTGATCTCGCAGAATTCGACGATCCCCGGTACCAACACGATAGGCGCATCGATTCAGAACATCGACCGCACACGCTCGCAGGGTATCGAATTGGTTGCGGACAAGGGCGATGCGCTGATCCGCGGCCTTGATCTTTCCGGAAGCGTGACCTGGGTGGATTCGAAGATCCTTTCCGATCCCGGCTTCAGGAACGCTGCCGGCGTGCTGACCGACGTTACGGGCAAATACACACCCAATATCCCGAGGCTGAAATTGACGGCCCTCACGACTTATCGCCATGACGAACACTGGTCGGGCACGCTCGGCGCGCGCTACAGCGACCGCGTGTGGGCCACGCTCGACAACACCGACGTGAACACGCACACCTACCAGGGGTTCGACAGCTACTTTGTAGTGGATGCGCGTTTGCGCTACCAGTTCAATAAACAATGGAGCGCGGCCCTGGGAGTCGACAATCTGAACAACCGCAATTATTTCCTGTTCCACCCCTTTCCACAGCGCACGGTCGTGGCCGAGCTGAAGTTCACGCTGTAATTCGGGCCATGGATCTGGAAACCGACTGCGAATGGAAAGAGATGTTACTGTCGACTCGTTGCTCAAGCGCTGCTCATGGGAAAATTGCAATATTCAAGGCGAAATGATCGATTCGGATTGGACATGACGCAAATCAGGAGCCCGTACCGCATCGGCAGATTGCAGGATCGCCATCTGCGCCTGATGGTGCTGATGACGACATTGTTGCTGCACGCGGCCGGATTGTGGGCGCTGACGCAAATGGAGGCCGGACGCAGGCTGCTCGCCGAAATCAAGCCTATCCTGGTGAGCGTGATCGAGCAGAAGCCGCCACCCCCCAAGCCGCCGCCACGGCAGCCGAAGCTACGGCGCGAGCCGCCGCCACGGCAGCCTCAGCCTGCGGCTGCGCCGCCGCTGATACTTGCGGCCGAACCCGTTGCAACGGCACCGGTGCCCACGTACGAAGTGCCGATCCCGAAAACGGCGCCGGTTGCGCCGGCGCCCGTCGCATCTCCGCTCCCGCCAGCGCCGCCGCCCGCGGAACCGGTCGTGCCGCCGAGTTTTAACGCGGCCTATCTCAACAATCCGCCGCCAGCCTATCCGCCCGTCTCCCGCCGTTTCGGTGAGCAAGGGCGCATCGTGTTGCGTGTGCTGGTAAGCGCCCAAGGTGATGCGGAAAAAACCGAGATCAACCAGTCCAGCGGCTACGCTCGGCTCGATCAGGCCGCGGTTGATGCGGTACGACGCTGGAAATTCGTGCCGGCCAAACGTGACGACACTGCGGTGAGCGCCTTGGTGCTGGTGCCGATCACATTCAAACTTGGAGATTGATCCATGGAGCAAGGCTACGGAATAGCGCACTTCCTCGCGCAAAGCGATGCGTTCGGCAAGACGATCATCATCATCCTGCTCGCAATGTCTGCGGCGTCTTGGTATGTGATTTTGTTGAAAATACTGCAGAACATAGTCGAGGCGCGCGTCACCCGGCGCTCGCTCGCGCAACTGCAATCGATACCCTCGCTGGCCGAGCTCCTTGCGCACTTGCAGACCGGTGCAGCAAGTGATGCGGCGGCGCGGATTGCAGCCGACGGCATGGAGGCGGCGGAACATTGCCGGCGCCACGGCGCCGCGCTGCTCGCGGATACGGGAGCCGGCGAATTGGTGACACGTGCGCTGCGCGCCCGGGTTTTGCGCGAAACAGGCCGCCGCGAATGGGGCCTTTCCCTGCTTGCGGCAACGGCGTCGTGCGCGCCCTTTATCGGTTTGCTGGGCACTGTCTGGGGCATTTATCAGGCGCTCGTGCAGATCGGCATGAGCGGTCAGGGCACCCTCGACAAGGTGGCGGGGCCGGTAGGGGAGGCGCTCGTCATGACTGCGGCGGGGCTCTTTGTCGCGATCCCCGCGGTGCTGGCCTACAATTTCTTCGTGCGCGCAAACCGCAACTTTGCAGCCGATCTTGGCGCGTATTCGCAGCAGCTCTTCACCATGATCGCAACCGGCGCGCGTCTCGGCGAGACGATAACCGGGGATACTGCGGCGCAGGCGCGCGCCGCGAATCCGTCAAGGAGCGTAACATGATCAATTTCAATTCATCCGAAAGCGATGGCGACGACCCCGGCCCGTTGTCCGAAATCAACGTCGTGCCGCTAGTCGATGTCATGTTGGTGCTGCTGGTGATATTCATCATTACCGCGCCGCTATTGACGCATTCGGTGAAAATCGATTTGCCGCGCGCGGCGAGCAATCCCAACATCACGAAAAGGGGCAGCATCCAGCTCGCGATCGATGGCGCCGGCGTCGTGTTCTGGAACGGTGAGGCCGCGGACCGGGTCGAGATCAACCGGCGCCTCGAGGCGAGCGCCACCCTCGATCCACAGCCGGAGCTGCATATTCACGCCGACGGCGCCACGCCGTACAAGCGCGTTGCGGAAGTCCTGTCCGATGCCGCGAAAGCAGGCATCGTGCGCATCGGTTTCGTGACCGATCCGCACTTATGAGGAGACATGCATGAAGCTCATCCCTCCAATCAGGAGCCTGGCGCGTGCCTGCTGTCTGGTGTGTCTGCTGGTGCCGGCGACAGTCGCGGCACAGCAGAAGGTCGAAGTCACCAACGCCTGGGCGCGCGCCACCGTGCCCGGGCAGAAAGTCGGCGGCGTATATATGGACGTTCGCAGTCCGGCATCGGCGCGTCTGGTTGCCGCGTCCAGCCCTGCCGCCGCCACCGCCGAGATTCATCACATGAGACTGGAGAACGGCGTGATGAAAATGTCAGCGGTCGCGGGGGTGGATTTGCCGCCGGGGCAAACCGTCAAACTGGCGCCGGGTGGCTACCACGTGATGTTGATCGATCTAAAGAAGCCGCTGGCTACGGGAGACGCCGTGCCTGTCATCTTGACGATAGAGGACGACAAAAAAACCCGGCAGACGCTGGAGATCAAAGCCGAGGTGCGCGACGTCATGGGCGGAAAGCCGGCGCACTGATCGAAATCCGTCGCTCGGCGGGTCAGCCATCCGTGTAAGGTGGTTTCCGCCCCTTACCGGGTCAACACCATCGCCTTGATGCCAAGCGCCTGACTGATACGGTCCGCCGCGGCGCGCGCTTCGGCCCTATTTGCGTACGGCCCGGCGTGCACGCGGAACAAGCCATCCTTCGGATAGACGTGCAGCGCCGGCTCCATCCACTCGATCTGCGAACGCAGCCGCACCAGGTAGTTGTCCGCGTTGTCCTGCGAGCCGAACGCACCGAGCTGCAGGTAGACGCCGCTGGCATCGATCGCGACTGGCAGCGATTGCGGTGCAGCGGCTTCGTCCGACCCTTCTCCTGGCCCTTGCGTGCTTGTCTGAGCGGCCGCTACAGGGGGCGCGGGTATTTCCGGCGCCGGTGTCCGATATGTCGCCTGCCCCGTTTCTCCTCCAGAGCCGGTTTTCCGCTCGCCGGAAATCGCGGGTGTTCTTGCCGCGATTTGCGCATCCGGCATGATCGTTTCCACCTCAACCAGCGCTCTGCCACCGCCCAGCACGCCGAGCTTGTAAGCCGCGGTATACGACAAGTCGATCAGTCGGTCGGAGTGAAACGGCCCGCGGTCATTGATGCGAACCACGACCGATTTGTTGTTCGCGAGATTGGTGACGCGTGCGTAGCTCGGGATCGGCAATATCGTGTGCGCCGCCGTCATCCCGTACATGTCATAGATTTCGCCCGACGAAGTCTGCTGCCCGTGATAGCGGCGGCCGTACCAGCTGGCGGTGCCGCGCGCCTTGTACGGCGCAAGCTGCGTCATCGGCGTGTAATTCTGCCCCATCACCGTGTACGGCCGCATCGAGCCGCTGCGCAGCGGTTCGCGCTTCAAAACCGCGTCCGGGATCTGGTCGAGGTTCGCCGGAGGATTGGCGTCCGGCCCGTCGTTAAGATAATAACCACCGGCGCGCGGGGCGGCCGGTTTCGCTGGCGCCGGGGATTCGCGAGTGGTAACAGTGCCGCAGCCGCTGAGCGCGACCGCGATCAGAATCGCGGTCGCGCCGTGAAGGGTGAAGGGTGAAGGGTGAAGGGGGGTCACGACTGAACAAGCTTTTTATGCGTCTGGATGCTCATCAGGATTCCTAATCCAAGACAGATGGTCACCAGCGAAGTTCCGCCGTAGCTGATCAGCGGCAGCGGCACGCCCACCACCGGCAGGATGCCGCTCACCATGCCCATGTTGACAAACGCATAGGTGAAAAAAGTGAGCGTGATCGCGCCGCCGAACAGCCGCGTGAACAGCGTCGGCGCATTGGCGGTGATTACCACACCGCGTGCGATCACCAGCAGTATCAGGAACAGCAGCAGCATATTGCCGATCAGACCGAACTCCTCCGAGTAGACCGCGAAGATGAAATCGGTGGTGCGTTCAGGTATGAAATCGAGATGGGTCTGGGTGCCCTGCAGCCAGCCCTTGCCGAGGATGCCGCCCGAACCGACCGCGATGGTCGACTGTATGGTGTGATAGCCGGTACCGAGCGGGTCCTGCGTCGGGTCGAACAGCGTCAGGATGCGCTGGCGTTGGTAGTCGTGCAGCGCGGACCACAGTAGTGGCAGGCTCGCGCCGCCGGCGATTGCCAGCCCCGCGATGATGCGCCAGGACAAGCCGGCGAGGAACAGCACGTAGCAGCCCGCCGCCGAAATCAGCAGCGCGGTGCCAAGATCGGGTTGGCGCACGATCAGTCCGACCGGGATGACAAGCAGAATCGTGGCGATGATGTAGTTCCTGAACTTGAGCGTCGCCTCGTAGCGATCGAAATACCACGCCAGCATCAGCGGCACCGCGATTTTCATGATCTCGGAAGGCTGGATGCGAGTCACGCCGACATTCAGCCAGCGCCGCGCGCCATTGACGATTTCTCCAAACAGCGCGACGCTTACCAACAACAGCACGCCGAGCACGTAAAGCGGCAGTGCAATCCGCACCAGGTAATGCGGCGGGATGTTGGCGAACACGTACATCACGCCCAATGCGACCAGCATGTTGATCATCTGCGAGGTAACCCGCGTCAGACTTTGATTCGAACTGCTGAAGATCACGATCAGCCCGAGCGCCATCAGCAGCAGGATCGCGCCGAGCAGGGGAGCGTCGACGTGCGCCGTCAGGAAACGCGTGGCGCGCCTAATCAGCGGTGTCATTCCCACTGTCCTTACCGGGTTTGAGCGCTGCCGGCTGCTTGCCGAGCAGGTAGTAATCGAGCACCTGGCGCGCGATCGGCGCGGCGGCGCGCGCGCCGAAGCCGGCGTTCTCGACAATCACCGCCAGCGCGATCTTCGGATCATCGGCCGGCGCATAGGCGACAAACAGCGCATGGTCGCGATAACGCTCGGCGACACGGCTCTCGACGTATTTTTCACCCTGCTTGAGCGCGATCACCTGTGCCGTACCCGTTTTACCGGCACTCACATATTGCGCACCGGCAAACGCACGTGCACCGGTGCCTACCTGGTTGACGCCGATCAGCGCCTGCTTGACCAATTGCAGGTGCTCGGGCTTGATCTCCAGCGCGCGCAGTTGCTGCGATTCGACCGTGGTGCGGTTACGCGTTGTAATGTTTTCGATGTAATCGACGATGTGCGGCCGGTACACCACGCCGTCGTTGGCAATTGTCGCGACTGCCTGCGCCAGCTGCAGCGGCGTGTAGGCGTTGTAACCCTGGCCGATGCCGACGCTGATGGTCTCGCCCGCATACCATTTCTGCTTGAATCGCCGCATCTTCCATTCCTGTGATGGCAGGATGCCCGCCGACTCGCCGGTGATGTCGATGCCGGCGCGGCTGCCGAAACCGAACCGCCGCAAGAAGTTCGAGATATTGTCGATGCCGAGGTCGTTGGCAAGCATGTAGTAGTAAGTGTCGCACGACACCACGATCGATTTGTACATGTCGACCGAGCCGTGGCCGCCGACTTTGTCGTCGTGGAATGTGTGCCCGCCGAAATTGAAAAATCCCGGGTCGTTGATCACCTGCTCGGGCCGGCGCTTGCCGTACGTGAGGGCTGCAAGCGCCAGGTAGGGCTTGATGGTCGAGCCCGGCGGATAGGTGCCGGCGAGCGCGCGGTTGACCATCGGCCGGTCGATCGATTCATTGAGCTCTTTCCAGTTCGACGGATCGATGCCGTCGACGAACAGATTGGGATCGAAGCCGGGCTTGGAGACGAACGCCAGCACCCCGCCGTTCGCGGGATCGATCGCAACCAGCGCGCCGCGGTAGTCTCCGAACGCGCGGTAGACGACTTCCTGCAGTTTGGCGTCGAGCTTCAACACGAGATTGTTGCCGGATACCGGCGCCGAGCGCGACAGCGTGCGCACTGCGCGGCCGCCGGAATCGACCTCGACTTCCTCGACACCGGTGGTGCCGTGCAGCTGGGTTTCGTAACTCTGTTCGAGGCCGACTTTGCCGATGTAATCTGTGCCGCGGTAGTTGGCGTCGAGCCCGTTGGCCTCTAACTGCTCGACTTCGCGCTGGTTGATGCGCCCGATGTGGCCGACCACGTGCGAGAACAGCTCGCCCTGCGGATATTGGCGGAACAGGCGCGCGTTAATCTCAATGCCCGGGAAGCGGTAGCGGTTGGCGGCGAAGCGCGCGATTTCCTCGTCGGAGAGCCGGGTGCGGATCGGCAGGCTTTCGAAGCTTTTGCTTTCCTCGATCAGCTTCTTGAAGCGGCGCCGGTCTCTTGGCGTGATCTCGATCACGGTCGCGAGCTCTTCGATCAGCGCGTCGATGTCATCAACCTTGCCTGGCGCGATCTCAAGCGTATAGGCCGAATAGTTATTCGCGAGCAGCACGCCGTTGCGGTCGACGATAATGCCGCGGTTGGGCACGATCGGCACGACCGAAATGCGGTTCGCCTCGGCCAGCGTGTTGTAGTGCTCGTGCTGTACCACCTGCAGGTAGAAGAATCGCACGAACAGCAGTAAAAACATGAACAACACGAAGCCCGACGCGATCGCGAGCCGCGACCGGAAGTGATGAATCTCGAGTCGCGAGTTCCTGATCTCGACGCCGGGATTGATGATCAGGTCAGGTATCGTCATGTTTGAGGACTCTTGGGCTGCTGCGGCAGCCTGAGCAGGAAACACATTACCGGCCACATTGCGCCGGCGATGAAGCTGCCGACGAAATAACTGAAGCCCGGAAAATCAGCGCCGGCAAGCGTGCGGACCGCGAGTACGACCAGGTCGTTCAGCAGCAAAATCGGAATCACGTGCAGGACCTGGTCCTTCATCGTGAACATCTGCACGCGGCGATGCAGCACGATGCCGGTGAAAGCGAGCACCGAGTAGGCAAGCGCATGCTGACCGAACAGGCTGCCGTCGGCGACGTCCATCATCAGTCCCATCATCCACGCCGCGGCGAAGCCGACCTTGCGCGGCTGCTGGATGCACCAGTAGAGCACGGCCAGCGCGACGAAATCGGGTTTCAACGCGAGAAACAGACCCGACCACGGCAGCAAATTGATCATCAGCGCGGCGATCAGCGTGAACACGATAAACGCCGGCTTGACCGGCAGCAGGATCTCATGCGGCGCGATGTCGCGTGGTTGCATCAGCTGCCCCGCCGCGATTTTTTGGGGCGTAGCGGTTTTTCTTCTTCGACCGGCCGCTCGGGCACCTTCATTTCCCGGTTCAGAATCAGCACCTGGCCATGGCTCGCGACGCCGGCTACGGGCTTGCAGGTGATGCGCGCGAACAGGTAGGCAGCGTTGCGCTCGACTCCGGAGACGACGGCGACCGGCAGCCCGGATGGATAAACGCCGTCGATGCCGGAGGTCACCAGCTCGTCGCCGTTCTGGAAATCCGCATTGAGCGGAATGAACTTGAGCTCGAGCTGCCCGTCGTTGCCGGTTCCGCCGAGCACCGCGCGCAGCCCATTGCGCAGATTCTGCACCGGCACGGCCTGCTCCCGGTCGGTGATCAGCGTGATCTCCGCGAGCCACGGATAAACACGAGTCACCTGACCGATAAGACCGATCTGGTCGATCACCGGCCGGCCGGTCTTGACGTCCTGCTGCGCCCCCTTGTCGACGATGACTTTACGCGTGAACGGATCACGTCCGGTATAGAGCACCTCGGCGACGACCGTACTCTCGGGAAATCGCTGGCGTGCCGCAAGCAGGTCGCGCAAGTGCGCGTTCTCGGCGGCGAGCGCCTTGTATTTCTGCACGGTCAACGCGTTTTGCAGCAGCTGCTCGGAAAAGCGCGCATTTTCGGTGCGCAGCGCCGATTGCGTGACGAAGAATTCGCCGATGCGGCCGAGCATCGTCCCCGGCGCGCCGGCGAGCCGCTGCAACGGGTAGACGACGATGGCGACGCCTTGACGCACGCCGTCGAGGTATTTGTAGCGTGCGTCAGAGATCAGCATCGCTACCGACAGCAGGGAACACAACAATAGGCGAACGAAAGGGGTGGGACCGCGTATGAAAAATGGCGGCGGGGTGTGTTCCATTACCAGCGNNCACGCCTTACCTCTCACCCTTTTCAGTCATCGGTAAAGATGCTGTGGAGTTTTTCCATTTGCTCGAGCGCCATGCCGGAGCCGCGCACCACGCAGGTGAGCGGATCCTCGGCAACGATCACCGGCAGGCCGGTTTCTTCCATCAGCAGGCGGTCGATATCGCGCAGCAACGCGCTGCCGCCGGTCAGCACCATGCCTTTCTCGGCGATATCGGCGGCCAGCTCGGGGGGCGTCTGCTCGAGCGCCGATTTCACCACCGCTACGATGCTATTCAACGGCTCGGTGAGCGCCTCCAGGATCTCGTTGGAGGAAATGGTGAAGCTGCGCGGAATACCTTCGGCGAGATTGCGGCCCTTCACCTCCTTGTCGCGCACCTCCGAGCCGGGGAAGGCCGAGCCGATATCCTTCTTAATGTTCTCTGCGGTGGTCTCGCCGATCAGCATGCCGTAATTGCGGCGGATGTAGTTGATGATCGCCTCATCGAACTTGTCGCCGCCAACGCGCACCGAGCCTTTGTAGACGAGACCGCCCAATGAGATCACGCCGACCTCGGTGGTGCCGCCGCCGATGTCGACCACCATCGAGCCGGTCGCTTCGCCGACCGGCAGGCCGGCGCCGATCGCGGCGGCCATCGGCTCTTCGATCAGATAAACGCGCGAAGCGCCCGCGCCGATCGCCGATTCGCGGATCGCGCGCCGCTCGACCTGGGTCGAGCCACAAGGCACGCAGATGATGATGCGTGGGCTGGGCCAGAACAGCCGCGAGTCATACACCTTCTTGATGAAGTGCTTCAACATCTGCTCGGTGACGGTGAAGTCGGCAATCACGCCGTCTTTCATCGGACGGATCGCGGTGATGTTGCCGGGCGTTCTGCCGAGCATCTGCTTTGCGGCGAGCCCGACTTCCTGAATTACTTTCTTGCCGTTCGGCCCGCCTTGCTGGCGGATCGCGACCACTGACGGTTCATCAAGCACGATGCCCTTGCCGCGCACATAAATCAGCGTGTTGGCCGTGCCGAGGTCGATGGCAAGGTCGTTGTTGAAGTAACCGCTCAAAAAACCGAACATAACTGTTTCCGACTAAAGGGAAAAATGCTCTAAATTAACGTTCTATGATACCCTATTACGCTTCATTTTTTAAGCGAAAAACACAGTCTTATGGCGCTGACTCTGGACGATGTGAAACGCATTGCGTACCTCGCCCGTATCGAGGTGTCGCAGCACGAGGCGCAGCAGGCGCTCAGCCAATTGAACGGGATATTCCGGCTGATTGGGGAGATGCAGGCGGTCAATACCGACGGCATCGAACCGATGGCGCATGCGCAGGACGCGATGCTGCGGTTGCGCGAGGATGTGGTTACCGAGGCCAACCAGCACGCACTGTTCCAGTCGATTGCACCCCAGGGCCGGGTTGAAGCCGGCCTTTACCTGGTGCCCAAGGTTATTGAGTGAGGCGTCAGGAGTGACGGGGGGCTACGGCGCCGCCTGGGTTCTCGCCTCACGCTTCTCGAATACATGCTGAATTCCACCGTCAAACAACTTTCGCTCGAGCTCGCTGCAAAGCGTGTCTCCAGCGTCGAGGTCGCGCGATATTTCCTCAATAGAATCAACGTGCTGGGCAAGGCGTTGAACGCATTCATCAGCGTCGATGAAGAGCAAAGCCTGGCGTTGGCGCACACTGCTGATCAGCTGATCGCGGCAGGCAAGGCGGGGCCGCTGACCGGCATCCCGCTCGCGCACAAGGACATTTTCTGCGCCAAGGGCTGGCTTACCACTTGCGGTTCGAAAATCCTGTCGAATTTCGTCGCGCCGTACGACGCGCACGTCGTCGAGCGCTTCAATCAGGCCGGCGCGGTGATCGCCGGCAAGACCAACATGGACGAGTTCGCAATGGGCTCCTCCAACGAGACTTCGTTCTACGGCCCGGTCAAGAATCCATGGGACACGGCGGCGGTCCCCGGCGGCAGCTCGGGCGGCTCGGCGGCCGCGGTCGCAGCGCGTCTCGTGCCGGCGGCGACCGGCACCGACACCGGCGGCTCGATCCGTCAGCCGGCGGCACTCACCGGCGTCTGCGGATTGAAACCCACCTACGGAGTGGTGTCGCGCTACGGCATGATCGCGTACGCCTCCAGCCTCGACCAAGGCGGGCCGTTCGCCAAGACCGCCGAAGACCTCGCGCTGATGCTCAACGTGATGGCGGGTTTCGACGCGCGCGATTCGACCAGCCTGCAACGCGAGCCCGAAGACTACATGCGCAACCTCAAGCAGCCGTTGGAGGGACTGCGCATCGGTTTGCCAGCGGAGTTTTTCGCCGATGGCGTCGCGCCGGATGTCGCCAAGGCGGTAGATGCGGCGATTGCCGAATTCAGGCAGCTCGGCTGCGAAACGGTCGAGGTGCGGCTTCCCAACATGCGGTTGTCGGTGCC
>PLYS01000025.1 GCA_003153455.1 Betaproteobacteria bacterium
CACGATCTAACCTTATTCGTTAGGCATCGGTTCCGCCAAGCCCACCGTCTCGAAGCATGCACAAACCTATGTAAAGAGTTAACGGCACTGTCTTTCGCGCCGCAGGACCCTGAATGTCGTAAACGGTCCATAACCCCGTGATGCCCCACGCGATCGGTCCGAGCCATTCGGCCCATACTGGAAATCGAGCCGCGAGCTGGCCAATTAAGTTCTTGGCGGTTTGGCGGCCGACATACCCGGTAACGGTACCGATAACGGCGTTGGTAACGATTCTCTGAGTAGCGGTGACGCCAGCGACCTGAATCAACGCTGGAATGGCGAAGCGGGAAGCGTTGCTTTTCAGGTAAGTGCCGATATCGCCAGCCGACATGCCGACAGTTTCAAGCAAGGCCCTCTGCTGTTCAAGCGGCATCTTCCGCATTCGCATAGACGTATGGACCTGCACAAGATTCTCAAGTAGCTCTTCATCCGTGAACAGGCCTTTCGGAGTATCGTGTTTTAGCTTTCGGTATACGTCGTGAATGATTTCTTGAAACGGCACTCCGGGACCGCTTCCCCTTCCCGTCATCTTGCGAAAGACATATGCGGCGTCTGAACTTCCAAGATAGCGGATCTCGCGTTCGACAATTTCACAAAGCCTACTAGGTTGGCCAGAGTCTGTCGCGGTTGAGAAAGCATCGAGGGCTGCACGAAGTTGCTTGTCGCTCGTGAGACTGACCGGGCCTCGAATTATCTCCAAGAGAAACTCGAAATCCGCAACCTCTAGCTTGGTCAATAGATTTTGCATGCGATTAACGACGTTGCAATTTACGATGCCTAACGTAATGCTCACCGGCGCGCGGCTTCTCGCGCGTCCGGTGCGGCTAGAGTTAGGCAATTTACAGCCATTTTGACCGATTGGTGTAACCCATGTCCCCAGACCAATTTGTTACCTATGTTCCCGACCGCTCACGATTTCATTTCAGCACCTTCAGGATGGCAGCGGCGGTGTCTTTCAGGAGGATCCGAGATGCCACCCACATATCGCCCTTGCCTTTAAAGGTACTGTCGAACACATAGACCGGCCGCGTTTCCTTCTGCTTGCTCAGCAACGCGCAGAAATCAGAGGAACGGACCAGCCAACACGTCTCTCCGAGAGCCGCCACCGCCGTGTCGTAGTAGACGAAGAGTAGAAACTTGTTCGGATTCGGAGCACAAGTAGCGCGGCGAACGTTGGCCCGATAGTGACCGCGCCCGCTGAGCGAAAACCGGCTCTTGATCTGCAAGAGCAGCGCCTTGTCGTTGCTGCGGTTTCCGACGACCAGGTCAACGCCCTCGTCGTCGACAAGGGGGAGGCTGACCCTGAGCGCTCCGTTTGATTGCAGAATGAGGGTGGCCCCGACAAGCTGCTCTATGACGCGTCCTTTTTGGGATTCTGAGATGGCCATGCTCAATCCTGTGCCTAACGTTCCCGCTCAGGCGCGCGCTCTGCTTGGCGGTTGAAAACAAGATGGCCGCTCCAGCGCGTCGCCTGCAGCGGGTGGTTATGCCGCATGTTAAAAGGGTATGTCGTCGTCCATCTCGCTAAACTTTGAACGAGATGGTTTTTTCAATACAAATAGCGACTCATTTCGCTCTACCCACTCCCACCCAGCATCGGTTACGGAGAAGTCTGGTTACCTCACGCCCTGTCGCGCAAGTACCCACGTGCGGGATACGAGTGGGGCTGGCAGTTCCTGTTCCCATCGAAAAATCGCTCGGCCGATCCGGAATCGGGAGTCATCCGGCGCCACCACCTCTACCCCGACACGATGAGCCGCGCGGTCAAGCGCGCCACGCGTGCCGCGGGCATCGTCAAGCCGGTGAGCTGCCACGCGCTGAGGCATTCGTTCGCCACTCACCTCCTGCAGGCCGGCTACGACATACGCACAGTGCAGGAACTGCTTGGACATTCGGACGTATCCACAACGATGATCTACACCCATGTGCTGAACAAGGGCGGGCGGGGCGTAAAAAGCCCGCTCGACCGCACCGAGCAGCGGGTCGCGGAGTATCGCGCTGCTTGATCTGCCCGCGGCGCTTGAGATTTATCGGCGTTTATCTGCGTCCATCTGCGGCTAAACAAGTGCAGGCCCGAGGATTCAGTCCGCCTCCATCGTGGAGCTATCTTCTTTATCTTGATTTTCCTTCGCGTCCTTTGCGTCCTTCGCGGTGATGCTTTGCTTTTGCTGAAGACGAGTTCTAGAAATGTCGCGAAGCGGTCACCGGCTTCACCGCCGGGTCGAGTTTGAGTTCAAGTAACGTGTTTGCCGTTACTTCGCCGCGCAACGCGGAAATAAACGCATCAAGCTCGGGTTCCGCGGCGGCTTTCGCATAGCGCCAGCCATAAAGCGTCGCCAGTCCGCTGAAATCCATCACCGGCGGTTCGAGCGTGAAGAGATCGAGCGCTTTTCCGGTCAACCGGCCCGCCGCTTCGTTGAGCGTCGCGTAGCGCCGGTTGGAAAGTATCACCAGCAGCAGTTTCGCGCCCTGGTGGGAGGCGGTCCACAGCGCCTCGCTCGCATAGAGCGCCGAGCCGTCACCGATGATGGCGACGACCTGGCGCCTGGGATTACCGATGGCCACGCCGACCGCTGCCGCGAGTCCCCAGCCGATGCCGCCGCTGCCGTTGATCAGGTATTCACCTGAGGGAAGCTGCATCCACTGGCGCACGTCCGAAGTCGACAGTCCCGACTCATCGATCCAGATCGCGCCGGGAAACGC
>PLYS01000339.1 GCA_003153455.1 Betaproteobacteria bacterium
CGGCCGCCCTTGACGTTGAACGAGAAACGCCCGGGACCGTAGCCGCGCTCGCGCGCCATCGGCACTCCGGCGAACAGCTCGCGGATCGGCGTGAACAGCCCGGTATAGGTCCCGGGATTGGAGCGCGGCGTGCGCCCGATCGGACTTTGATCGACGTTGACGACTTTATCGAAATGCTCGAGCCCATCGATTGCTTCGTGCGGCGCCGGCTCGGCCGTGCTGCCATAAAGATGGCGCGCCGCGGCCTGGTAGAGCGTGTCGTTGATCAGCGTCGACTTGCCCGAACCCGAGACGCCGGTGATGCAGACCAACAGGCCGACCGGCAGCCTGGCGGTGATCTCCTGGAGGTTGTTGCCGCGCGCACCGCTGATCGTCAGCAGGTGTTTCGCATCCGGCTTGTGGCGGAGCCCCGGCACTTCGATGCGGCGGCGTCCCGTGAGGTATTGCCCCGTCAGCGATTCGGCGTTGCTTCTGATGTCGGCGGGCGTGCCTTGCGCGATGATGCGTCCGCCGTGCTCGCCGGCGCCGAGCCCGATGTCGACGACGTGATCGGCGTTTTCGATCGCTTCGCGGTCGTGCTCGACCACGATCACGGTGTTGCCGATATCACGCAGCCGCTTCAGCGTATCGAGCAGCCGCGCGTTGTCGCGCTGGTGCAGCCCGATCGACGGCTCGTCGAGCACATACATCACTCCGGTGAGCCCGGAGCCGATCTGGCTCGCGAGCCGGATGCGCTGCGCTTCGCCGCCCGACAGCGTGTCGGCTGCGCGATCGAGCGACAGGTATTCGAGCCCGACATTGTTGAGGAACGTGAGCCGGTTGACGATCTCGGTGACGATTCTGTCGGCGATCGCCCGCTTGGTGCCGGTCAACTCGATGGTTTCGAAAAACTGCGATGCCTGCCTGAGCGGCAGCGCGCTCACCTCGTAGATCGTCCTGCCGCCGACGTTCACGTGGCGCGCTTCGCGCCGCAGCCGCGTGCCGAGGCACTCGGGGCAGGGCTGCGTGTTGAGATGCTTGGCGAGTTCCTCGCGCACCGTCATCGAATCGGTTTCGCGGTAGCGTCGCTCGAGGCTGGGAATGATGCCTTCGAAGGCATGCTCGCGCTGTTGCTTGTTGCCGCGCTCGCCGAGGTAGAGAAATTTGATCTTGTCGCGTCCCGAGCCGTGGAGCACGACGTTCTGCACCGTCTGCGGCAACTGCTCGAACGGCGCCTCGAGATCAAAACCGTAGTGTTGTGCGAGACACTGCAGCATCTGGAAGTAGAACTGGTTGCGGCGGTCCCAGCCCCTGATTGCGCCCGAGCCGAGCGACAGGTGCGGATAGGCGACGACGCGCTTGGGGTCGAAAAAACTGATGTTGCCGAGGCCGTCGCAGCGCGGGCACGCACCCATCGGATTGTTGAACGAGAACAACCGCGGCTCGAGCTCCGGCAGCGAGTAGCTGCACACCGGGCACGCGAATTTGGCCGAGAACAAATGCTCGGCGCCGCTGTCCATTTCGACCGCGAGCGCGCGCCCGTCGGAATGGCGCAGCGCGGTCTCGAACGATTCGGCGAGCCGTTGCTTGACTTCGGGACGCACCTTGAGGCGGTCGACCACGACCTCGACCGTGTGCTTCACGTTCTTCTTGAGCTTCGGCAACTCGTCGATCTCGTGCACCGTGCCGTCGATGCGTACGCGCACGAAGCCCTGCGCGCGCAGCTCGTCGAAGAGATCGAGCTGTTCGCCTTTGCGGCCGACGATCAGCGGCGACAGGATCATCAGCCTCGTATCTGCGGGCAGTTGCAGCACGTGATCGACCATCTGCGACACGCTTTGCGCGGCGAGCACGATATTGTGATCCGGGCAGTGCGGGTCGCCGGCGCGCGCGAACAGCAGTCGCAGATAGTCGTGAATTTCGGTGACGGTGCCGACCGTNNTCGACGTAGCGGCGCTGGCCTTCGGCGTAAAGCGTGTCGAACGCGAGCGAGGACTTGCCCGATCCCGACAGGCCGGTGATCACGATCAGCCGGTTGCGCGGCAGATCGAGACTGATGTTCTTCAGATTGTGGGTGCGCGCGCCACGGATGCGTATCAGCTCGACGCTTTTGGCGAGCGTGTCCGCACCGGAAGTTTGCAGCCGAACGACAGTGGGCCGATGAGTTGACAAGAAGAACGAACCCCGAAGTAAACCTGCTAATATACCGGACTTTGCCGCTTCTCCCCAAGCCGTATTTCGCTATGTCCTCCAGCAATCGAATGAGCCCGGCCGAGTTGCGCGCGAGCATCGGCCTCGCGGGGATTTTTGGTCTGCGCATGCTCGGCATGTTCATCATTCTGCCGGTATTCGCGCTGTACGCCGAGCACCTGCCTGGCGGCGACAGCCATACCCTGATCGGCATTGCGCTCGGCGCATACGGCCTGACGCAAGCGGTATTGCAGATTCCCTTTGGCTGGATCTCGGACCGCATAGGCCGCAAGCCGGTAATTGCCGGGGGGCTGGTGCTGTTTGCGCTCGGCAGTTTTATCGCTGCGGGAGCGCACGACATCTATTGGGTCATCGCCGGGCGGGTGATCCAGGGCGCCGGGGCGATTTCCGCCGCGGTCATGGCGCTGGCCGCGGACCTGACCAGGGAGGAGCACCGCACCAAGGCAATGGCGATGATCGGCATGACCATCGGCGCGACTTTCGCGCTGTCGCTGATTGTCGCGCCGGTGCTCAACCGCTTCATCGGCGTGCCTGGAATTTTCGCGCTGACCGGCGTGCTGGCATTGCTCGCGATCGGGGTGGTGTATGCAATCATCCCGGATCCGCAAATCAGTCATTTCCACAGTGATGCCGAAGCCCAGTCCGGCCAGTTCCTGGACGTGCTGCGCGATCGCGAGCTGCTGCGGCTCAACTTCGGCGTGTTCGCGCTGCATGCGGTGCTGATGGCGTTGTGGATGGTGGTGCCGTTTTCGCTCAGGAAGTTCGGGCTTGCCGCCGACCATCACTGGCAGGTCTATCTGCCGGTCCTGCTCGTCTCCGCCGCGCTGATGGTTCCCGCCATTGTCTATGCCGAACGCAAGGCAAGGCTGAAGCAAGTGCTGGTCGCATCGGTTGCGTTGATGCTGGCGGCGCAAGTGCTGCTGGCGTTGCTGGACGGATTCTGGGGGCTGGTGTTCGCGTTGCTGGCGTTCTTCACTGCGTTCAACGTCCTGGAAGCGAGCCTGCCGTCACTTATCACCAAAGTCGCGCCGGTAGGCGCCAAGGGCACCGCGATCGGCGTCTACAGCAGTATCCAGTTTCTGGGCACGTTCGCCGGCGCCGCCGGCGGCGGGTTTTTGTCCCAACATTACGGCGCCTACGCGTTGTTCGGCGCCTGCGCCGTACTGTCGGCGTTATGGCTGGCAGTCGCGGCGTCGATGAAGCCGCCCGCCGCGGTGCGCACAAGGATGTATCATGTCCAGGCAATGGATAACCCGAGCGCGGCCGCCCTGTCGCAGCGGCTCGCGGCGCTGCCCGGCGTGCGCGAAGCGCTGGTGCTGGCGGAGGAAGGCGTGGCTTACCTCAAGGTGGACATGAAGGGTTTTGATGAACAGCATGTTTTGCGGTTGATTGAAGGAGAAATCTGATGGCATCAGTAAACAAGGTAATACTTGTGGGGCGATTGGGCAAAGATCCGGAGGTGCGCTATCTGCCCGACGGCGGCGCGGTGTGCAATATCACACTTGCCACCTCGGAGACGTGGAAAGATAAAACCAGCGGCGAGAAGAAAGAGCTGACCGAATGGCATCGCATCACGTTCTATCGCAAGCTGGAAGAAATCGCCGGTCAGTATTTGAAAAAAGGTTCGCAAGTGTATGTCGAAGGCCGTTTGCAAACGCGCAAATGGACCGATAAAGAAGGCGTTGAACGGTTTACCACCGAGATCATCGCCGACACCTTGCAAATGCTGGGGAGTAAAGAAAGCGCCAGCACAGCTGGCAGTTCCGGCAGCGGCCCTGCAGCGCGCACGGGAGCCGGCTATCAGCCATCGCCATCGAGAAGCAGCGCCGCGTCCGCACCATCGGGCGGTGGACGAGATTATGACGACGACATTCCGTTTATGCCGATGGGATTCGGCAAATCCTGTCATGCCATCTGACGCAA
>PLYS01000629.1:0-1171 GCA_003153455.1 Betaproteobacteria bacterium
GAGATAACCCGTGAGCTGCGTCAATAGCCGCCTGGCCGCGAACAGCAGCGCTTCGGCGTTGGCAGTCACCGTGCCGAGTTCGAGCGTCGCCTCGAAGCACGGGGGAGGAGAGTAGAACTCGCGCGCTTCGGGCAGCGTGCCCAGGGCGCGGTCGATCTCAACGAGCAGCCGCTGGCCGCAACGGCGCGCCAGCCCGTCGCGCGGCAGTTGCAACAGGTCGCCGATTGACCGTGCGCCGATGGCCGCCAGGGTTTCGAGCGTCCGCGCGCTGCAATCGAGTGCGGCGACCGGCAGCGGAGCGATCGCGGCTTCGATCGCGCGTTTGCCGGTGACGATGGTTTCGCTGCCGGCGCGCGCGAGCAACCATGCGGCTGCCACCGTCGGCGCGCACGCGAGCGTGAGCGTGTAGCCCATGTCGGCGGCGCCGCGCCTGATCGATTCGAGAATTTTTCTGATACCGCCGAGCAGCCTGAGACTGCCTTCGATTTCGAGCAGCAGTCCGCTGGGCGGTTGCAGCGAAACGCTGGGCGTGAACTGTCCGGCCCACGCCGCGATTTGCTCGAGCGCGGCGGCTTCCGCTTTGAGATCGCGCGCCCGGTAGTTGAGATCCGGCGCGAGCGCGCACGCGCTGGACAGGCTCATGCCGCGGCGGACGCCCCGGGCGCGGGCTTGGGTGTTGCAAACCGCCACGCCCGGGCCGTCGGTGACTGCCCACGGTTCAGACTGTGCTGATGCCTGCGGGAACGATTCGAGCGGCAGGCTTGGGAAATGGAGCGCGATCCACAACATGAGGCTTGAATGCAGGTTTGTTTCTGTTCACGATTTGCGGCGGCCTGAGCCGTAGCGGGTTGCCGAGCACTGCGCCGCGGCGTTTCAACACGTGCACCGCGAGGTCTCCCGCGCAGGTTTGCAGACTCAGGCGCAGCGCCGCGGGTGAAGTTTCGTTCGCGCTGTGCGGCGCGCGGAACAGCACGGCGAGCCCCGGACTGCCTTCGGCGGCGAGCTGCAGGCGGCGCAGTTCGGGGTAAGCGATCCTGCCGGGCCACGCGAGCACTGCGCCGCAGGTGTTGGAGCGCAGCGTCTGTTCAATCGCCCACAGCGTTTCGCGCGGCGAACGGGTTTTGATGAAGAGCAGTCTGGCGAGATCGATGCCCGCCGCCTGCAGCGCCGG
>PLYS01000629.1:1243-12279 GCA_003153455.1 Betaproteobacteria bacterium
GGTGAGTGTGTGCATGCTAAAAAACGTGAAAGCGGGCCACGGAGGGCGTAAAAAAACATCCAACGCAAAGGCGCAAAGGTGCAAAGGACGCAAAGATTAGTTTCAATATTGCCTTGAGGGATACGCCAGATAACGCGGAGATGTTGCGTGAACTGCCGGCCCACCCAAAAATAGAATCACCGGTTCTTTGCAATGCATTTACTTTGCGAACCTTTGCGTCTTTGCGTTTCGATTTTTTTAGTTTCATAGCATGCGGCCGTTGCGGATGACGCCGACGCAGGTGCCTTCGATCACGAGCGCGTCGCGCCGCAGATCGAGCACGATGGGTTTGAAGTCCGGGTTTTCCGCGACGAGTTCGGCGTGATGCCCGCGCCGCTGCAGCCGCTTGATGGTCACTTCGTCGTGCAGCCGCGCGACCACGATCTGGCCCGGGCGCGCTTCGTGCGTGCGGTGCACCGCGACCAGATCGCCATCGAGGATGCCGGCATCGCGCATGCTCATGCCGCGGACCTTGAGCAGGTAATCGGCGCGCGGCTTGAACAACGCCGGGTCGAGGCGGTAACGCGCCTGGATGTTCGCCTCCGAAAGTATCGGGCTGCCGGCGGCGACACGGCCGATGAGCGGCAGGCCTTGCTCCGTTGTCAGGCGGATGCCGCGCGACGCGCCTTCGGTGAGTTCGATCGCGCCTTTGCGCGCGAGCGCCTTCAAGTGATCGACGGCGGCGTTATGCGAACGGAAACCAAAATGGCCGGCGATTTCGGCCAGCGTGGGCGGATAGCCGTTGCCTTCTATCGCGTCCTTGATGAAATCGAGGATTTGCGCCTGGCGGCGGGTGGGTTGTTCCATGGGAGTCCTGCTGCGGGAATGGTCGGATACTGCAATTATATACAGTATTCACGCCAGGACCACAAGCGCCGCGCCACGGGCAGTCTAAGTAGTTAGTCTGGTTCATAAATTTGGCAGCGTATTATCTACTGCTACCCAATCTTGAACCGCGAAGGACGCGAAGGACGCGAAGGAAAACTTACCGGATTGGCAAAGGTTTCTCCTGACTCACGTCCAATCCGCGCATTTCCAATTCGTGTGCCAGACACGCCCGATAAGCGCTTTCCAGCAAGCCCGGGGCTAGCGCGCTGTGTACCTTTATTGCCGAATCGACAACGAGCGCGCCGATCTCTTCTTCGTGCATTGGGGTTCCTTTGCGTCCTTCGCGTCCTTTGCGGTTCAATCTTTACGCCAATACGTACTAAGCGGTTAATTCGAGAGGCTCTATGAGCGCTGGGTCGTCGTATTTGGCCGTATTTACGCGCGGGCTGACGGGGTGGGCGGCCATTGCTGCGGCGGGGTAGGGCTTGAGCAGTTGTTTCAGTTCGGCGGTCGCCTGATTGTCGGGGTTGAGCCACGTCGAATAATCCTCTGGCTTGAGTATCACCGGCATGCGGTCGTGAATAGCTTTCATCAGGTCGTTAGGCGCGGTCGTGATGATCGCGCAGGTATGAACCGGCCCATCGGGGCCTTGCCATAACTCGGTGATGCCGGCGATACCGAACAATTCCCGGCCTTTGGGGTAAATGTAGTACGGCTGCTTGCGGCCTTTGACGCCTTTCCATTCATAAAAGCCGCTCGCGGGAATCAGGCAGCGCCAGCGCCTGAATGCATTGCGGAACGATGGTTTCTCCGCGACCGTTTCAGCGCGTGCATTGGCAAGTTTGTTGCCGATCGCCGGATCTTTCGCCCACCCCGGTATCAATCCCCAGCGATAGAGTTCGGTGACCCAGCCTTTTTCTTTGTCGTCCCGCACGATCAGTATCTGGGTGCTGGGCGCGATGTTGTAGCGAGCCTTGATCTCGGGCATCAGCCCGAGTTTGAAAGCGAGCGCGATGACTTCGGGATTGGCATGGAGCGAGTAGCGGCCGCACATGGCGGCTATTGTATCGGGGAAAGGCTCGCAGGGTCTCGGGGTCGCGATAGGGCAGATATCCGCCGTTGACGACGCTCGCGTTGTTCTGGGTCACGACCACGAGCCGCTGCCTGCCCGCGCGGTTCCCAGCAACAAGGCGTGGCTTGCCGCCCGACGCCCCGCTTATAAACCAACAACTTATAAACCGGCAATAGCAAAGTGTTACACTAGACATTAACATAGTTATACTACAAGCCGATAACAAAGTTATGCAACAGGGTTTACCATGGCAAAACCCAACGTCAGGCTGGCAGAGTCACTCAAAGTCCTGCGCCGCTTTCAGGACAAGCATGGCGGAGTGGTTGAATCGCTCGATCTGACCGAGACACACCGCGCCCGGCTGGTGGAGGCCGGATTCATGCGACCGGTCATCAAGGGATGGTACATCTGCGCCAATCCGACCGGCCAGCCTGGCGACACCACCGCATGGTTTACCTCCTACTGGTCGTTTCTTTCCGGCTACCTCGGCAAGCGCTTCGGCAAGCGCTACTGCCTCAACTCCGAGGTCTCGCTTGCACTGCACACCGGCATCACCACCGTGCCCGGGCAACTCACGGTCGTCACGAAGGAAGGCGGCGTTTCCAAAATCGATCTGCCGCACGGAACCTCGATCATGCTTTATGCCGACCCGAAGAACTTCCCCGGCAATCGTATCGAGGTCAATGGCCTGCAGGTGCAACCGCTGCCGGAGGCGCTGTGCCGCGCCGGCCCGAATTTTTTTCGCAGCCGCCCACGCGAGGCCGAAATCGCGCTCGCCATGGTCCGCGACCCGGGCGAACTGCTGACTTTTATGCTGTCCGCGGACGGCTACCCTGCCGCCGCCGGCCGGCTGGCAGGCGCCTACCGTTTCCTCGGCAAGCCCGAGTTCACTGAGCGTATCGTCACCACGATGAAACGGGCTGGTTACGTAGTCCGTGAAATCAACCCATTCGAAATATCCGTGCCGACACTATTGCCCGGCGCCCGCGAACGCTCGCCCTATGTATTGCGCCTGCGCTCGATGTGGGAAAGCTGGCGCAGGGAGGTCATCAAATTGTTTCCCGGCGCGCCGGGATTGCCGCGCGCGTCGCAACGTTATCTCGACACTGTCACTGAACGCTATGTCGCCGACGCCTACAACTCCCTGTCCATCGAAGGCTACCAGGTCACCGAGGAATTGTTACAACGGGTCGCCCGCGGCGGCTGGAATCCGGATGCCGATGTCGCCGACAGCAAAGGCCGCGAAGCGCTCGCCGCACGAGGTTACTACCAGGCCTTTAACCGCGTCAAAGCATCGATTCAGCGCATCCTCAAAGGCAGTAATGCGGGCCAGGTTGCGCGAACCGGCCATCACGAATGGTACGGAGAGCTCTTCGCGCCCGCGGTTACAGTCGGCATTGTCAAACGCCATGAGCTGGCCGGTTACCGTTCCGGTCCGGTCTACATACGCAATTCACAGCACACCCCGCTGCCGCGTGAGGCGCTGCTGGATGCAATGGAAACGCTGTTCGATCTGCTGGAACACGAGCCGGAGGCAGCCGTGCGCGCGGTGCTTGGCCATCACCTGTTTGTTTTCATCCATCCGTATTTCGACGGCAACGGCCGCATCGGTCGTTTCCTCATGAATGCGATGCTCGCCTCCGGCGGCTATCCCTGGATCGTCATTAGATTCAAGCAGCGCGCGCAGTACATGGCGGCACTCGAAGCCGCGAGCGTGCAGGGCGGAATCAAGCCACTCGTGAAATTTATCGCCCAGGAAATGCGCGCCGGCACTCCCCGTGCGCGGACGAAGCGGAGTTTGAAAAAGTGAGTTCTTATAACATCACTTTTCGAAAAGACTGGCTAGTCAATTCAACCCGGCGAGCACGAGCACGAGCTGCAGCGGTTGCTCCGGCAAGGGCCGGAATCCGTACTTCCGGCAGAACGCCGCAGCATAGGCATCCTTGGGTTGCGCTGGCCTACTTCCGCCCGTACGCGCCATCGTGATCGAAGTGCAGCGTCAGGAGGTGGACGCGCCTGGTCACGCGCGCTTGCCTGCCTTCTTGATGAGCTTGGCGAGATTCGTTGCAGCGGGTGGCGTACGTTTCGCCCATTCATCGGCTCGCCGCAACTGTGCGCGCATCTTCGGCTCGTGCGCCCAGGCCTCCGCGTCGGGCACGACCTTCATCGGGCGCAGCAGAACCGCTCCGCCCTCCACGTGCTCGACCTGAAAATATTTGCCTGCGTACTTCTTGCCGAGCGAAAGCTGTCCGCTACTTCCGACCATTTTGAGCATGCTGGTTCCGATCCCGCGCGTTTCCGATTTCATGCGGCATAATTACATGAAAACGCAGGAAACCAAAGCCTAATCCGACGTTCCACACGGTATGTGAGGCGCGGGATTCTCCCGACTGACTAGGAGCTTGTCGGACTTGAGTCCGACAAGCTCCTTAGGCAAAACCGCCCCCGGAAAAAATGCGAAACCGTGCGATAATTTGGTGAATTCCATGCACGCTACGGGGGATGCCCCGCGTCAGGCGCCACAGATGGGTATCGGATGATTTTTCTTGTTTCCTTGAAAGACCTTTCAAACATCGAAGGGCGTGATCTCGCGAGCGGTACGGAGGCGGAGGTCATCACTCGCCTGCGGGAAGTCTACGATTTCCTCCCCAAGGAAACCCAGATTTCCGTCAACGACGAAATGGTCCGGATCGATATTCCGGAGCAGGTAATCGCCAACAAGCTGGAGGCGGCTCGTCTGCAGGAGAAGGCTTCTCAAAGAGCGAAACAAGGCGAATATCAAAAAGCGGCCGGTATCTTTTCACGCGTTTTGGAGCTTGACCCAACCAACGTTAAGGCGAGGCGCGACCTCGGGATGACATTCGTGGAGCTGGGCGAACCCGAGAAAGCGAAAGAGCACCTGATCGAGGCGGCGACGCTCGATCCACACGACGCGTGGTCATTCGTCGTATTGGGAAACATTCTGGCCCGGGACGAGAACAAATCGGACGCCGCCGAGCGCTTTTATCGCAAAGCGCTTGACCTCAAGCCCGACGACGGGTGGGCTTTGAACTCGATTGGCGCCATGTACACTGAACGCGAGAAATACGATGAAGCAGTGGAATGGTTTGACAAATCAATCGCTGCCAATCCCAAATTTGCCAATCCATACTACGGTCGCGCGCACGCCCTCATCGGTCAGGGCAAGCCGGAAGCTGCGATTGCCTCGATCGAGGAGCTTTTCCATCGTGCGGAAATGCAGGATGCGCGCTCTGGTCCAGTGTTTCAGGCCGCACGCGAGCACTACGAAGCGACGGCCAAGACCCTCGCGAAGACATACGCCGAACGTGGCGATCGAGCGCTTGAAGCGTATCAGGAGCACGTCGAAGATATTTCCGGTTTCCCCGTCAAGATCGAGCGCGGCACGTTAGCGGCGATGATGGCTGGCCAAAGCCAAATGGCCTGGAAGAAGCAGCGCGACCATCACCTCGTCGTGATGCGCTTCCAATACCCGGAGCCGCTCTCGCAACACATCAAGGCGCATGAGCTTATTGGTCAAGTATGGGTTGATCCCTGAGTCTCATCTTGGTGATAACGCCGCGACGTATGCCCTCGCTAATATTGGCCGATTCACGCTCTTCCGCCAGTAGACTTTCCAGCAATTCCTCATCCAGGTCTTTACCGATAACGCGTGTGAGCAACGCAAGGAAGGACTCAACCGTAACGGGCCCGTAATTCTCTCCTTCGAGCACAGAATGTTTTGAGTCCCAGACTTGATCCATCCGCGCCGGATGAAGCAAGGCGCGCTCCAACACCTGCACTGTTCCGTCAGGCAACGGATAGGATTCGCCCACCGGTAGTGACGCAAGGCGTCCCACTGGCGCTCGATAACTCGCCATACCTGACACTGGAGACGCTCGGCAGACATAACAGGTTTTCTTCGTTCCTGAATCGTAAGCGTATACAACTCGAGCGATGGCCGGCTCGCGAGCTAAAATCTCACAATCTCTCCGGTTTTCCTCGGCCATCTGACGCAGTGTTTGAAGAAGCTTCGTAGAAGTTAAGGTATTCACACTGGCGAAAGATTCAGCACCGCGGCCCGCGTGCGAACCGCTAAGGGCGTTTCGGGCGCTCTCGGCCACGCTCTCGAATAAGTCAAGCGTTTGGCGAGCAATGGCCTCAAAATCTTGCTTATTGTTCTCGGATAACGTCACCGATAAATACGGACTCGGGACTGGCGCCACCGTCTTCGAACTCCCATTTGTTGAATGCCAACGCCCAATTCGATCGATCAAAAACGATTGCGCGGGTCCAAAGCCTCGGATCCTCCACGCCGGAGTTGGCCAGAAATTCGCCCAATTTCTCGCGGAACTCAGGCTTCGCCAGACCAAGATCAAGCGCGCGACCGCGTTCCGACCGTGATGACCATGTGATCCGCTCTACGCATTGCCTGTTCCGGAATGCTCGTGCGGGGGCGCGCTCCGGTTGAACCAGCAGGTCAAAATCCGGAACCAGTCCGATTTCATATAGGGAGGCCCCGATTGCTTCTGGATCGTTGCCGTTCACCTTCCCAGTCAAAAGGAAACGTAACTTTGCCACGTGCTCTGGCTCGATGTGCTGAATGATTGCGCCATAGGTTCCACCCGCGACCAACGGAACACCGAACTTGCTCGATAAGAAGGCGTAGACGTAGCCTGGTGGAATCCTGCTCTCGTTCGGTACGACTTTCAGAACATCCTGCGAGGACCAGACTCCATCCATGTCGGGTCGAACGAACACCATACGTCCAATGGTTCCGGAGCACGAAATTAGGGTCGTTCCTCTGGCTAGCCGCAGGTATGCCAATTTGGCAGAATCAGCATCTCGCTTGCGCAACAGAGGCAAGGTCGAGAGATCCGCATCCAGCATGTTGCCGCTGGTCAGGAACGGAACGCCGTGCTCTCGCGACTCCACGAAATTCCGCCGGAACTGAGGACCGTTGTAGATTCCTCCGTTGTGCCCGCGAGTCAATGAATGAAGTGGCTCCTTTCGCGCCTTTAATGCCTGCAGCGCCTCACTCGCCTCCATCGCGCCGGTCATGTAAGGATTGCAGTCGAGCCGACGCCCGTCGCGCTCCAACCAGTCTGCGCGGATGGTCTTTGCCTTCATTGGCTCACCATCGTCGCATCAAATTGGGTGCGTCGAAGCCCTGCCGCAGCGCGGAGCGCGCCAGGCTCTGGGTAGCAAGGGCGCGCCTTGATAATCACGGCCCTGGCTCCGGGTTCTTGGAACGAAACAACTGATAAGCCTTGGCGATCTCCGGAAGATCGTCGTCCGGAATTTTTACCTTTCGCCGCAGGGTCCGAGCTTCGATACGGCCCCCAATGCGTACCCGCTCGGTGAATTCCTGCTCGACAAGGATTTCCTCGCCGTCCGGACTGCGCTTAAAGAGCTGATTTCCACGTCGATCAAAGCCAACCTTTTCCGCTACCGCCATGAAAACGGGATAGTCCCGTTTGCGGCCGAGGTCCTCTGCCTGAATCTCCTTCTCCGTTTTCTTCTTGAGGAAGAGCAGGCTAGTTAGGATGTTCACGTTGGCTTCGACAATAAATGCCTCGACAGGTATATCAATGCTGGCGAGCACCCAGCAGTGCCGCAGGATCCACCAGCGGATGTATTCGTCCCCAGGGTTCCCCAGAATGCCATCGGGCAATACGATCCCCATACGACCGCCTGGCTTGAGCCACTGGACGCAGCGCTCGATGAACAGCACTTCGGGCGCCACGCTTGACTGCAGTGTGCCGGTCATGCGGAATCCGCCATCACCGACACGCTCCCATTTCCGCGCCAACTCGAACTGCTGAAGGATGTTTCGGTCCGTAATCGGAATATCCGAACCGAATGGCGGGTTGGTGGCAATCACGTCCACGCTGCCGAGCGGCAGTTTCACGCGCGCCGCGGGCACTCCCGCCAAGTGGCCGCTTGGAAACTCAAGCGAGTTCATATTGAACAGATTGCCGACGGAATTGCCAGCCATCACCACGTTCATTTGGGCCGCGCGTACGAGGAAGGGATCGAAATCCGCACCGAAGAGCAGCGCCTCGGCATAGGCCGTCAATCGATCCCTCACCGAGATGAATTCTTCGGTAGATTCGTCATCGCTGGCGAGGTTTGCCTCGCGGCGGAACTCTCGATAAAGATGGTCGAGGGTGGCTACGAGGAAACCGCCGGTGCCGCAAGTCGGGTCGAGCATGCGCTCCGTCGGCTTGGGGTTGAGCATCGAAATCATTAATCGGATGGCGCATCGGGGTGTGAAAAATTGGCCCCGATCGCCGCGCAGGTTGGTACCAACGATTTCCTGGTAGGCCGCCCCCTTCGCATCTACGTCCGTGCGGGCGAAGTCGTAACGCGAAAGCTCGGAAACGATGAATGCAAGCGCCCTATCGGAAAGGGTGATTTCCTCGTTGCCGCGGAAGATGTCCGAGTGTTTCTTTTTGACCGCCTGGAAAAGCGGCAGGATCCGTCCGCGGATGGCCTTCTGCCCAGCGGCGTCAAACGGCTCATAGGAACCAGCCCAAAACTTGCGCGCATCGTTTGGCAGGCGCTCGTCGTACATCTTGCAGAAGATGAGGTAGAGGAACTGCCAGAACGCTGCGTCTTTCGGCATCCCTTCGTTGCCATGGATGTAGTTGTGGCACCGGCGGAAGGCCACGCGCAGCATGTAAGGATCGGCCCGTCGCATCTTCGCGAGGGAGGCGACCTCACGAGTACCGATGGTGTCGTCTCCCATCGGCCAGTCGCCGATAGGATTGAATAGCGTATCGAAGCGCTTTTTCTCTTTCCGGAAGTAGAAGAATTCGAGGCCGTTAGTCCAAAGTCCATACTGGCAGTTGTCCAGCGCCACCATGGCTCCCTTGAGCAGTTCGAACTCTCGGTCCGCTTCCTCCGGATCGCGCATATGGTAGGCACCCTTGGTGCCGATGGTGGGTTCCTTCTGGCAGACGACGACGCGGTACACGTTTTCCGGAGCATGCTCGGTGCCAGGTCGGAAAATTGCGAGGTCGATCTTCTTCGCGCGCCCATCGATCTTGACACGGAAATCCGGTTCTATGTCTTCCGCGGCAATGCCGTACTCATGGATGATCGCGCGGCCGATGCGCTGGCGAACGCGCTCCTTTTCGGTATCCGCGACAGGACGACCGGTGATGTAGTCGAGGACCTTGCCATCATTGATGGCAACCTCAGCCTCAACTTGCTCAGCCGCGTTGCGTTCGTTCTTCGCCTTTTTCGCCGCCTTAGCCATTCGTTCCTTCCGCATCTAGGTCATTGCTCGATGAAGCCGCACCACCAGCACGCACCCAAGCATCGACATCATCTTTCTTGAACTTCCAGAACCGCCCGACCTTGTGGCGGGGTGTGCCTTTGGAGGTAACCCAGGCGTAAATAAAACTAGGGGTTAAGCTTGGCTATTTGCATAATGGGCAGCCTGCGTGCCCTTCACTCAATCGGGCCTGAAGCTGACGAGTCTGTGCGCGCTCCCCTTGCTGATCCCTGTTAAGATTCTACGCTTCCCGAAGGAGAAGCGGCGAGGTAAGCGGAATAATCGAGATCGTAGCCAATTTCTCCAAACCGAAAACCCACAAACTCGTATGTTTATTGGCCTGCAGGGCGCTGGTGAGGCTGGGAGAGCGCAAGGGCGGTAGCGCGGCAGGACGAAAACCCCATCACCGCTTTCGATCTTCCGGTCTCACCGCCTGCCGATCTCACGCTCCGCGCGCGCCAGGCATGCCTTGGACGGAATATTCCGTTCGAGTTATAATCGCCCCGTGACCTGGGATGTCGAATACACCGACGAGTTCGGGCAATGGTGGGATACGCTGACCGAAGCCGAGCAGGAGTCTGNNCATGCGGGGCGGCCCTATCGAATCTTGTATGCATTCGATCCGAAGCGTGCGGCGATCCTTCTGATCGGCGGCGACAAGACGGGTAACAAGCGTTGGTACGAGATGCGTGTCCCGCTCGCAGACCGCCTGTATGACGAGCACCTGAAGGAACTGGAACAGGAAGCGAGGAAACATGGCAAAACCCTATAAGGATCTGCGTGCGAAGATGTCCGCGGGGGCACAGAAGCGCGCGGAAGCGCGCGCCAATGTGCTGATGCAGGAAATGCCGCTGTACGAGCTGCGGCAGGCGCGGCAACTTTCGCAGGAGCAACTGGCGCGCGAACTTCATGTCGGGCAGGCGAATGTCTCGAAGATCGAGCGCCGTACCGACGTGTACATCTCGACCCTGCGCTCGTACGTCGAAGCGATGGGCGGAGAACTGGAAATCACCGCAAAATTTTCGCAAGGCGCAGTGAAGATCAAACAGTTCGAGACCATTGACAAAAAGGCGGGAAAACCGCGAAGAAAAACGGGAGCGTAATTAATCGTTGCGCCGCTGGTTTGAGGAGAATGGCCATGATTTGGGTGACTGACGCGAAGGCGCTGCCGGGTTTCTGCGTGTGGGTCCGCTTTTCGGACGATACCGAGGGAGAAGTCGACTTGAAGGATTTCGTCACGAGCGACCCGCGTCCTATCGTCGCGGGTCTCCTGGATCCTGCCGCTTTCGCCGCGATTCGGGTTGAGATGGATACGGTCGTCTGGGCCAACGGCTTCGACCTTGCGCCGGAATTCCTGCGCGCGAAAATGCGTGCGCACGTGTCTGCCTGAGTAAGCCTGCTTAGTGTTGGCAATTCCCGGCTGTGGTAATCGCTGCCCGCCGCACGATAAGCGCGTCAACGACACGGGCGCCGGCGCCGCGCTCCATGACGATTAACGGATTGATGTCGGCTTCGACGATTTCGCTTCGGAAATCATGCGCGAACCACGACATCCTGACGATCAGATCGCAAAGGCATTCGATATCGCGCGGCGGCATGCCGCGTACGCCCTCAAGCAATTAATATCCCCGCAATTTACCCAGCATTGTCCGCGCCTCTTCGGGCGTGACCGGCGAAACTCGGTAGCTGACGTCGCGCAGGACCTCGACGTGGATGCCACCCAGACTGGCCCGCAACGACGGGACCGAACACGGGGTCCCTGCCTGCGCAGACCGTTCCTGCAGCCACTCAATCAACACCGGCGCCGCGAAGGGCATG
>PLYS01000586.1 GCA_003153455.1 Betaproteobacteria bacterium
ATGCAGCCGATGAAGATGCAGGGCGCTACGGGTTCGACGGTCGCACCGCCCGCTATCCGGTGAGTTGAAGGGCCGGCAGCGCGCGTGGGGCGGAAGCTTTCGCGGAGTGAGTCCGATTCCGATGAATCCGGGGGCACGCATAAGGAGGGGAGACATGCTGTCACGGTTGACAATGCGTACGCACCGGGTGCAAATCGCTCTTGTTTGCGTCGTCGCGGCCGTTGGCCTTGCGGCCGGGGACCTCGCCGCGCAGCCCTACCCGGCGAAATCCGTCAGGGTCGTCATTCCCGCGGCGCCGGGCAGCAACACCGATGTCTTCTTTCGCATCGTCGCGCAGAAAATGGGCTCGATCCTGGGACAACAGCTGATTGCGTTTGCCAAGCCGCGGCCGGGCCAGCTCAATTATGCGAGCGCGGGGCGCGGCACGGTCTCCCATCTGGCGGGCGAACTGTTCAATTGTTCATCACGTCCGAGGTCGCGAGATGGACGCGGGTCGCCCAAGACGCCGGCATCACCCAGGACTGATTGCGCGGACGCGTGTCCGTATCAGATCCGATTGACCATAGACCTGAATACTGGCCATACTGGATCTTTGTTTAATTACACTCGGGAGGAGAAACATGAAACATCCACTTCGTTTTTTGCTCGGCCCGGCAATCCTGTCGCTGAGTTTCATGCAGCCGGTGCACGCCCAGGATGCCAATGTTGCTTACGTCGTGGCCTATATGGAGGCCACGCCGCCGGCCACTCATAAAGTCTTTGCTCTGGTCCGCGAGTTCGGCAAGGCGAGCCGCAAGGATGACGGGAGTCTGCGCTTCGAGGTGCTCCAGCGGATCGGCCAGCCGAACCATTTCGCGATCCTGGAAGCATGGAAGGACAAGGATGCGCAGGCAGCCCATGCAGCGGCCGCGCACACGAAGGAATTGCGCGAGAAACTGGAACCGCTGCTGCGCAGCCCGTACGACGAGCGCCCGCACACGGCTCTCGCGGTCGGTTCCATGCAGGCGGCGTCCGCCGGCAAGGCTGCCGTGTATGCCGTGACGCATGTCGACATCGTGCCCACGTCAAAGGATATCGGTGTCGCCCTGGTCAAGCAGTTGAGCGAGGACAGCCGTAAGGACGAAGGCAACGCGCGCTTCGACGCGCTCACGCAGATGAGCCGGCCCAACCACATGACCGTCGTGGAAATCTGGCAGGACCGGAAGGCTCTCGAGGCGCATGGGATGACTGCGCACACGAAAGAATTCCGCGAGAAGCTGATGCCGCTCAGCGGCAGCCTTTATGACGAACGGTTGTACAAGATAGTCAACTAGGCCGCGGGCGGACGACGCAGCGGACAAGCGCCCGCACACCGGGGAGGAATGAAAATGCGTACACACCGGGTGCGGATCGCTCTTGCTTGCGTCGTCGCGGCCGCCGGCCTTGCGGCCGGGGACCTCGCCGCGCAGCCTTATCCCACCAGGATCATCCGGGTCATCAATCCCGCCGCGCCGGGAGGCAACGTTGACTTCGTCTTCCGTCTGCTTTCACCGAAGATGGGAGAAATACTGGGGCAGCAGCTCGTCATCGATTACCGTCCGGGGGCCGGCGGCAACATCGGCGCGGAGATTGCGGCGAAAAGCGCGCCCGACGGCTACACCACTCTGATCGCCGCCGCGGGCTTCCTGATCAATCCCGCGCTGATCCGGAAACCTCCGTTCGACGCGATCCATGACTTTACGCCGCTCGGTCTGATCGTCGAGATACCGGCGGCGCTCGTGACGCACCCGTCGCTGCCGGTAAAGACCGTGAAGGAACTCATCACACTCGCCAAGGCGCGCCCGGGAGAAATTTTCTTTTCCAGCTCCGGCCCCGGCGCGCTTGCCCATCTGTCGGGAGAACTGCTCAACTCGCAGGCGGGGATTAAGCTCGTGCACGTGCCCTACAAGGGCGCGGGTCCCGCCGTCGTCGATCTGATCGCGGGCCACGTGCAGCTGTCATTCGTGAGCATACCGGCCGTCATCGGGCACGTGCACAACGGCAAGCTGCGCATGCTTGCGCAATGCGGCGCGGTACGTTTCCCGTCGATACCCGATGTTCCCACCATGCAGGAGTCGGGTGTCCCCGGCTTCGTCGTCAGCAGCGGCTTCAGCTTCCTCGGGCCCGCCGGCCTGCCGCGGCCCATCGTGGACAAACTCAATTCGGCGCTGGTGCAAGCGCTGCGTGACACGGCGATTCGCAAGATGTTGATCGAGCGCGGCGCCGATCCGGTCGGCAACACGCCGGCGGAGCACGCCGCCTACATCAAGTCCGAGGTCGAGAAGTGGCAGCGGGTCGCGAGGGCCGCGGGCATAACGCCCGAATAGGCGCTACGACATAGTAGAACTAATTGCACCCCCGCAGCCCCGCATGTTACCGTGCGACGAATATTCAAGGGAGATACGAAGATGCGAAATAATCGGACTATCTTGACATTCGCGCTCCTGTTGCTCGGGATCGTTTTTTTTCCGTCTGGCCGTGCCGCTACCGACGAGCAGAAAAAACATGCGTTCGACGCGATCGAACGCAACGCGGATCAGATCGCCATCGTCGGCGACTCGCTGTATTACTTCGGCGAACTTGGCATGCAGGAATTCGAGAGTTCGAAATTCCTCAAGGAGACGCTGGAGGGAATCGGATTCAAGGTGGAACTCGGCGGTGCCGGTATGCCCACCAATGTCTGGGCGCAATGGGGCAGCGGCAAACCGAAGATCGTGATCGTGACGGAAATCGATGCGCTGCCGGAAGGCTCGCAGGCGCCGGACAGCATGCCGCGCAAGCCCCTGGTGCAAGGCGCGCCCGGCCACATGGAAGGGCACAACACGCACGGCGCGGTAGCGGTAGCTGCCGCTTACGCGCTCAAGCGCACGATGGAACGATACAACTTGCCCGGCACCGTCGCGGTTTCGTTCGGTCCCGCGGAAGAGCAGCTCATCAGCCGGCCGTTTCTGGTGCGCGCCGGCTATTTCAAGGATGCCGACGCGGCGATCCTGATTCACATCGGCGACAACATGCGCACGACATTCGGCTTCCGGAACTATGCCGCGATCAGCGCGAAGTTTACTTTCCACGGCAAAACGGCACACGGCGCAGTTGCTCCTTGGGAAGGCAAGGACGCGCTCGACGCCGTGGAACTGATGAGCATCGGTTTCGATAAGCTGCGCGAACATCTGAAGCCGACCTACCGCGGCCACCGCGTGATCACGATGGGCGGTATCCAGCCCAACATCATTCCCGACCTGGCGCAGATCTGGTGGTACATCCGAGATGCGAGCGGTCCCGCTGCCAAGGAAAATTTCGACAAGCTCGTGAACATTGGCAAGGGCGCGGCACTGATGACAGGCACGACCATGGACATGGAGTTCGTCGCGTCGGCGTGGCCGCAGCTCGCTAACAAGGTCATCGCCGAGGCGATCCAGAAAAACATCGATACGGTAGGGCTGCCGAAATGGACCGACGACGAAGTGAAATTCGCGAGGGAGTTTCAGACTTCGCTTGGCGTCAAGCCGGTCGGCCTGAACAGCGAGCCGGTGAAATTCGGCGCGGCTTTGCAGACGTTTGCGTCCAATGACAGCGGCGACGTGACGTGGAACGTGCCGACGGGAACGCTGGATTTTTCCGCGGGCATCCCCGGCGTTTCACCGCACAACTGGCAGGCGGCAGTCGCCAAGACAAGTTCGATTGCGCACAAGGGGTCTGTTGCTGGGGCGAAAGTGCTGGCGGCGAGCATGCTGGATCTGCTCACGTCGCCTGAGTTGCTGCAGCGAGCCAAAGATCAGTTCCGGGCGGACACCAAAGGCACCGAATACTTCTCGTTGCTGCCGGCGGAGACCAAGCCGCCGCTCGACATGAACCGGGACATGATGGAGAAGTACCGCCCGGAGATGCGCAAGCACTATCTCAACAAGACGCCGAAATTCAACTGATGCTAAGACAATTTTTCATGGGTTGTGTCGCGGGGGTTCTGGTGATGGCGAGTATTCTGGTAAACGCGCAGGAGCGCACGCTCGACGAAGTGAAGAAAGAAGTCATGCGGCGCGCGGCGCGCATCAATCCGTTCGAGGGCATACGCCACGAAGACGCCGAAGAGATCGTGAAATCCCTCGCCAGCCTCGACCGCGACCACTGGGCGCAGCAGTGGTGCAAGGTGGGGCTCGGCTACGAAGCGAAGGGAGATGAGCTCGCGAAGCAGGGCGCCGACGGCAGACAGATCGGGGAGATGTATGACTTCGCGTTCAACTATTGCCGCATCGGCCGTTACCCGGTCGCAAGCACGCCGGGCAAACAGGAGGCGTACCGCCACTCGCTGCGGATGTTCCGCAAGGCGGCGAAGTATTTCGATCCCCCGCTGCAAATTGTCGAAGTGCCGTTCGAAGGCAAGCAGCTGACCGGGTATCTGCAAATCCCGAAAGGTGTTGTGAAACCGCCGGTCGTTATGCATTGGGGCGGCGTCGACGGCTGGAAGGAAGACCGGCAGGGCGCTGCGGGCGCGATACTGCGCGCGGGGCTCGCGAGCCTCAGCGTCGACATGCCGGGCACGGGCGAGAACCCGGTCCTGTACGTCGAGCCCAATGCCGAGCGTACTTTTTCGGCCTTCATCGATTATCTGCTGCAGCGTAGCGACGTGGACGGGAAACGCATCGGCGTGTGGGGCGGCAGCTACGGCGGCTACTGGGCCGCAAAGCTTGCGTTCGTCGAAGCGAAGCGCATCAAAGGCGCAGTCCTGCACGGCGGCAACGTGCATTACGGTTTCCAGGAGAAGTGGCTGGTGCCGGCGCTGACGCAGACTGCGTCGACTTATTTGTTCGGACCCGCGAGCCTGTTCGAGGCGCGCAGCCAGGCGATGGGAGTGAAGACGCTGGACGAATTCCTGAAGGCGGCGCCGAAGCTATCGCTCAAGGATAAGGGCTTGCTCGACAAGCCCTCGGCGCCGCTGCTCGGAGTCAACGGCAAGAAAGACGACCAGGCGCCAGTTGAGGATATCTACCTTCTGATGGAATACGGCAATCCCAAAGAAGCGCGCATCTATCCCGAAGGCGGCCACATGGGGCGCACGCCGGGCATGGACTCGGCCGAGATCACGAAAATGATCGTGGACTGGTTGAAGCTGAGATTGTCCCAGTAGCTGCGCTGCAGCACCCTGATCAAAGCTGCTGCATCCCGGTCTCGAGAATAATCTTGCGATATTTCTCGGTATCGCGCCGGACGCGCTCGGCGAACTTCTCCGGCGTGCTCGCGACGACTTCGTAGCCTGAACTGACGAAGCGTTCCTTCACTTCGGGCAAATTGACGATGCGCACGATTTCCCGGCCCAGCGCCTGCACCGTCGCGGCGGGCGTTTTCGCGGGCGCGAAGACTCCGACCCAGAATTCGATCTCGTAGCCCGGGAGCCCGCTCTCGGCCAATGTCGGCACGTTGGGCAGTTGCGGATCGCGCCGCGAGCCGGTCACGCCGATGGGTTTCAACTTGCCGGAGTCGATCGGTCCTTTGAGGCTTGAATAGAGGGTCAGCAGCAGCTGCGATTCATTCGAGATCACGGCGATCACCGCGGGTGAGCCGCCGTTGTACGGAATGTTGTTCATCTCGATATGCCCCTGCAGCTTGATCAAGTTACCGGCCAACTCGCCCGTCGCGCCGGCGACCGCGATATTGACCTTTCCCGGTACGCGCTTGGCTTCGGCGATAAGTTCCTTGACGTTATTGGCCGGAACCTTGGGATTTGCGACCAGTACCAGGCTGCTGAATATGACTTCGCTGATTGCCGCGAAATCGCGTACAGGGTCGTAGGTCGGGTTCTTATAGAGCGTGCCGTTGACGGCGTGGGTGCCGGAATTGCCCACGGCGAGAACCGAGCCGTCTGCCACCGCGTGCGCAACAATGTCCGAGCCGATCACACCGTTGGCGCTCGGACGATTGTCCACGATCACGTTTTGGCCCAGCGTTTCGCTCAATTTAGGCCCGATCATGCGGCCTACAAAGTCGTTGGGTCCGCCGGCTGCATTGGGAATGACGATACGCACGGGTTTGTTCGGCAGGGCCGACGCCTGGCCGTAAGATGCGGCGGGACACAGTGCCATTCCAACGAGCACCGACAGCAGTCGATAGGTTTTGCGCAGCGTAGACATTTATTATTCCTCCTCAAAAGTAATCAGCGTCCTCGAATTATCCACAATGCCGGGCTTTCCCGCTACGGTAAATCATAGCCCTTTTCAGCATGGCATTCCCATCGTTTCAAGTCCGGATCGGGCCGTTGGCAGCCATTCGCTATCGGCCGATGCCGCGCACATGGCGCTACAATTGCGCGATCGCGTATCCTGGAGACAAGATCAAATGAAACCCATCATCGGGGTCGTCGGCCTCGGCATCATGGGCAGCGCAATGGCCGAAGCCTTGCTCGCCGACGGTTTCAAGGTTACCGGCTACGACGTGCTGACGGCGCCGCGTGAGCGGCTGAAAAAAGCCGGCGGGCGGCCGCTGCCATCGAGCACCGCAGTGGCCAGGAGCGCCGAGGTCGTGATCACATCGCTCGCCACGGTCGCTGCGCTGGATGAGGCGGCCGAAAACATCGCGGCAGCCAGGCGGCCCGGGACCAAGCCCCACCTGATCGTGATCGAGACCAGCACCCTGCCGATCGCGGATAAGGAGCGTGCAATGCAGCGCCTGCGGCGCGCCGGCATCACGCTGCTCGATTGCCCGATCAGCGGCACCGCGGTGCGCCTGAAACAGGGCGCGTGGACCATTTTCGCCAGTGGCAGCTCCGCCGCGTACAAGCGCGCGCAGGCGATTTTGAATGTGTTCACGCGCAATGCGCCGTATGTCGGCGCGTTCGGCAACGGCACCCGGATGAAGTACATCGCCAACCACATGGTCGCGATCCAAAATGTGGCCGTCGGCGAGTCGATTACGTTCGCGCGTAAAATGGGGCTGGATCCGCAGCAGGTGTGGGACTTGTTTGCCGCAAGCCCGGTGATCGGCAGCGGGGTGTACAAGCTGCGCGGAAAGTTCATGGTCGACCGCAAATACCTGCCGGCAACGATGAAGATCGAGGTCTGGCAGAAGGATATGCAGGTCATCGGCGACATGGCGAGAGCGGTCAATTGCCCGACACCGCTCTTCAGCGCGTGCGTGCCGCTCTTTAACGCTGCGATGGCTCAGGGGTTAAGTCAGCACGACACCGCGTCGGTGTGCGAAGTGCTTGACTCGATGGCGGGCGGGACCCGCCCACGCACGAAACGCTGACGGCGAATGGCAAACCGGGAACGCGCAAGCTGACGCGTCCTGGCGGTATGGACAGCGATTTCATGTCGCGTCCGTTCTATGCCAATGGCGAAATCAAAAGCACGCTTTTCCGCAGCCCGGCGCATACCGGCTACGCTGGCATGAATTTTTATGCGACGAGCCTTCGCCTGTCCGCCGCACGGGCGCGCAGGTGGCGATACACGCAGATAAGGGCCGCGACCGGCAAGCCGCCCGGCAGCAACAGGGCCGCAACGCTCAAAATGCAGGCGGCACCGCGCTTGGACTTCGGTAGCATCCGCGCAGCGGCATCATCCCAGCCGCCGGGCAGCGCGGAAATATGCGCCGTCCCTGACAAATCAACCATCGGAGTCTCCGTACGTTAACCCAGCACGGTGTTACGTTAAACGGGAGACGCGTAAAGCGGTAGCGGACCGACGGCCTAGTACTAACGGATTAGCGCAACCTCGTTGCGTGCATGCACAACCGCGCTGCAAACCCGTGTGCGCGCGGTGCCGCGGATTTTCCCCATGCTGTTCGGGCGCTCTTGAATTCTTCAGTGCAGCCCTAGATCATGCGGCTAGCAAGGCCGGTAAACGCGCCGGCTTACTCGGGCTTCATGCCGCTGTCTGTGACGACTTTCGCCCAGCGCGCGAGTTCCGTTTTGATCAATGCGCCGAACTGCTGCGGCGAACTCGCGACGACGTCGGTGCCGTCAGCGGCCAGGCGGTCGGCCACGTTCGGCGCGCGCATCGCCTTCACGATGTAACCGTTGAGTGTCGCGATGATGTTGGCAGGCGTCGTCGCCGGCGCCAGCACGCCGACCCAGCTCGTGAACGTGTAACCCGGGAATCCCGATTCGCCTATCGTCGGGAGCTTCGGCAGCAACTGCGACCGCCGATTGCCCGTGATAGCCAGTGCGCGCAGTTTGCCGGCGTTGACATGCGGCAGCACCGCGCTCAGCGAAGGAAAACTCAAATCAGTTTCGCCGGCCAGTACCGACGCAAGTGCGGGCCCGCCGCCCTTGTATGGCACGTGCACGATATTGATGCCGGTCTGGTTCCTGAACAGCTCGGCAGCGATGTGAAAATTGGTGCCGTTGCCGCCTGATGAGTAGTTGAGCGCTCCGGGTTTTGCTTTCGCCATTGCGATCAATTCCTTGATCGACTTCGCCGGCACGGATGGATGAACGACGAGCACGTAGGGCGCAGCGACCACCAGCGACACCGGCGCCAAGTCCTTTTCGACGTTGAACGGCAGCTTCTCGAACAGGCTGGGATTGACCACCAGCGGCAGCGTCGTGCTCAACAGCGTGTAGCCGTCGCCGGGCGCGCGCGCCACGAACTCGGTGCCGATATTGGTCGAAGCGCCGGGCCGGTTTTCGACCACCACGCTCTGTCCCATGAGCTCGGTCATCTTCTGTCCGAGCAAACGCGTCACCAAGTCGATGATGCCGCCGGGAGAGGTCGGCACGATCACGCGCACCGGCCTGTTGGGAAAATTGCGGGTCTGCGCGCACGAGAGCGTGCTGGCGACGGCGCATGCGACCGCGATAAGATAACGCCACATTTTTGTTTCCATGGTGACTCCTCCAACCGCGGAGATTACTGCATGGAAACCGGTTGTTCAAAGCGCGGACGATGCGAACTGCGCGTGTGCGACGCACGCCATGCTAGAATTTCGGGATCGCATGCGAAGGCGTTTTTCCGGCCGCTCGCACCACGATCCGCCATCGAGCGCCCCGGCTCCCGGAATGATTCGGGAGTTCGCGGGCATATAGGGGGAGAATCAATGCCGTATCTGGAAAGGGCCGGGCAGCCGCGCCTGTATTACGAACTTGACGCTTACACCGATCCGTGGAAACAGGCGCCCTGCATCCTGCTGCAGCACGGTTACGCGCGGTCGTCCAGGTTCTGGCGCGCGTGGGTGCCGTACCTGAGCCGGTTCTACCGCGTCATCAGGCTCGATCTGCGCGGGCTCGGGCAGTCGGGCAGGGATTTCGACCTCGAACACGGTATCAATCTCGCTGCCTATCTCAAGGACTTCAACGACCTGCTCGACCACCTCGGCGTCGAGTCCGCCCACTACTGCGGCGAATCCTCCGCCGGCACGCTCGGCATGGCGTTCGCGGCGGAGTGCCCGCGGCGGGTGCGCACGTTGAGCATAATCTCGGCGCCGGTCGCCATGACGGAGGAGGACAAGCAAAGTTCGCTCGGCGGGCATCCCAACCGCGTCGAGGCGCTGCGCAAAATGGGGTCGCGCGGCTGGCTGGAGGCGTCGAACGCGGGACGGCGTTTCCCGGCCGACGCCGACCCGGCGCTGCTCAAGTGGAGCATCGACGAGATGGGGAAATCGGATGTCGAGGTGCTGGTGTCGATGTTTCGTTTCGTGTCGACGATCGATGCGGCGCCGTACCTGCCGAAAATCACCGCGCCGGTGCTCGGCCTCTACCCGATGTCGGGCGTCATCACCAAGGACGAGCACATCGACCTGCTGCGCGCCAAGTTGCGCGACGTCACGATCGTGAGGGTACCTTTGCGCGCCCACAGCCTGCAGCTCGTCGCACCCGCGACCTGCGCGCTCGAAGTGCTGTATTTCATTTCCCGGCACGACGGCATCGTCTGCCGCGAATAGGCGTGGATCATGATAATGTTGAGTTTCCAACTAAGGAGTAAGCAAATGATAAACATCCTCGCTGCTGTGCTTGTCCTGGGTTCGATTTCCTCTACAGTGCTGGCTGCGGAAGTCAAAGTCCTAAGCGCGGGCGCGGTCGAGCCCGGCCTGGAGGCGTTCGCGCAGCAGGTGAAGCGCGATACGGGCCACGAGCTCAAGATCCAGTTCAATACCGCGCCGCAAATTGCCAAGCGCCTCGCCGCGGGCGAGGTATACGATATCCTGATTTCTCCGCCCGCCGCGATCGAACAGGCGGCCAAGGATGGCAAGGTCGCCGCCGACAGCCGCGTGCCGGTCGGACGCGTGGGCGCCGGCGTCATCGTGCGGGCCGGAGCGCCGGCACCGAACGTCGCGACCGTCGATGCCTTGAAGCAGGCGCTGCTCGGCGCCGACTCGGTGGTCTACAACACGGCTTCCACCGGCCTCTACCTCGACAAGTTGTTTGAGAAGATGGGCATA
>PLYS01000472.1 GCA_003153455.1 Betaproteobacteria bacterium
GGGCAGCTACGCGATGGCGGGAACCGCTTACTTTTAGTTTCGATTCGCGCGTTGCGAATTGTCACGCGAAATCACCACCGTGCTTCGCGCTCGGGTGTCGCGCCGATCTTGTGGATGCTGATATCGGAGCCCTGGAATTCCTGCTCGGGATCGAGCCGGATGCCGAACATGAGCTTGAGCGCGCCGTAAACCATCAGACCGCCGGCGNNCCGCGACGCTGATGCCGAGCAGCGTGCCGGCGAGTTGTGACATGAACGTGACGCCGCCGAGCCCGCCCATGCTTTTCAGGCCGAAGATGCCGGCGGCAATCCCCCCCCACGCGCCGCACAGGCCATGCAGCGGCCACACCCCGAGCACGTCGTCGATCTTCCAGCGATTCTGCGTGACGGTGAACATGAACACGAACAGCCCGCCCGCCACCGCGCCGGTGGCAAGCGCACCGATCGGATGCATGATGTCGGAACCGGCGCAGATCGCAACCAGTCCCGCGAGCGGCCCGTTATGCACGAAACCCGGGTCGTTGCGGCCGGCAATCAGCGCGGCAATAATGCCGCCTGACATGGCCATCAGCGAATTGACCGCAACCAGCCCGCTGATCTTGTCGATGGTCTGCGCCGACATCACGTTAAAACCGAACCAGCCGACCGACAGGATCCACGCGCCGAGCGCGAGAAACGGAATGCTGGACGGCGGATGCGCGGCGATCCCGCCTTCTTTGGTGTAGCGGCCCCGCCGCGCGCCGAGCAGCAGCACCGCCATCAGGCCTATCCAGCCGCCGACCGCGTGCACTACGACCGAGCCGGCGAAATCGTGAAACTTCGCGCCGGCGCTCACTTCGAGCCATGCCTGCACGCCGTATTTGTCGTTCCACGCGATGCCCTCGAAGAACGGATAGACGAAGCCGACCAGCAGGAAAGTCGCCGCGAGCTGCGGATTGAATTTGGCGCGCTCGGCGATACCGCCCGAGACGATCGCCGGCACCGCCGCGGCAAACGTGAGCAGGAAGAAAAACTTCACCAGCTCATAGCCGCTTTTTGCGGCGAGTTGCCCGGCGCCCGCCATGAAATTCACGCCGTAAGCGAGCGTATAACCGATGAAGAAATAAGCGACGGTCGAAACCGCGAAGTCGCACAGGATCTTTACCAGCGCGTTGACCTGGTTCTTGCTGCGCACCGTGCCGAGTTCGAGAAACGCGAACCCGGAATGCATCGCGAGCACCAACATCGCGCCGAGTAAAATGAACAGAACGTCACTGCTGGTCTTAAGATTTTCCATGACTCTCCCTGGATAGCATCAAGTAGCATCTCAAATCAACAACGGGTGCATTATACGCAGTAACATATGCCCAATAACGGGCGCATAATGATTCCGAGGTCTGATTGATTCGTAACTGATTGAGCTCTCTATGAAATGCGTTTATATTCCCGGTCATGGCTGAACGCGCTGCCACCATCATCCAGCCGGCGAGCTCAACACCGGCTGATTCCGCTGACCGCTGGCTCACGCTGGAAAACGTGCTGGCCGACCTCGTTGCCGACAAGCTCGTCAGCCGGGAAAATGCCGACAAGCTGATCAGCGACCGCCGCGTCAATCGCGGCGGGACGCATCCGCTGGTCGTGATCGCCGACCAGAAATTCAAGGACCCGCGCAATCCGAAGAAGGCGCTGACTCTCGAAGTCCTGACGCAGTGGCTGGCGGAAAAGGTCAACCTGCCCTATATGCACATTGATCCGTTCAAGATCGACTTCGCGGCGGTGACCCAGCTGGTGTCGACAGCGTACGCGCAGCGCTACCGCATCCTGCCGGTCGTCGTCACCACGCGTGAGGCGACGATTGCGACCTGCGAGCCGTTCGTGCGCGAATGGGAGGAACAGCTCGGACAGCTCCTGCACCTCGATATCAAGCGCGTGCTCGTTAACCCGCTCGATATCCAGAACTACATCGTCGAGTTCTTCAACCTCGCCAAGTCGGTCAAAGGCGCGACCGGCAAGGGCAAAGAGAACATCGGCGAGATCGCCAACTTCGAGCAACTGGTGCAATTGGGAAGGAGCGGCAAGCTCGACGCCAACGATCAGCACGTCGTCCACATCTGCGACTGGCTGTTCAATTACGCGTTCGAGCAGCGCGCGAGCGACATCCATCTCGAGCCGCGNNGGCGAGGTGGAACTGCGGCTCTCCACGATGCCGACCGCATTCGGCGAGAAGCTCGTGATGCGGATCTTCGATCCCGAGGTGCTGGTCAGGGACTTCACCGAGCTCGGCTTCTCGGACGACGACCACAAGCGCTGGATGACCATGATCTCGAAGCCGCACGGCATTATCCTGGTCACCGGCCCCACTGGCTCCGGCAAGACCACCACGCTCTACTCGACGCTGAAACACCTCGCCAGGCCCGAGGTCAACGTCTGCTCCGTCGAGGACCCGATCGAAATGATCGAGCCGACATTCAACCAGATGCAGGTGCAGCACAACATCGGCGTCACCTTTGCGAGCGGAATCCGCACGCTGATGCGCCAGGACCCGGACATCATCATGGTGGGAGA
>PLYS01000620.1 GCA_003153455.1 Betaproteobacteria bacterium
TTTAGGTTTTCGGTACACACAGCCGATGCCGCAGACCAAGCGTTACTTCAACCCAGCGCAGGATAGTCTTGGTGTTGAGGAACTCGATGACGCCGAGCTCGATTGCTGCCGCCCCTTAAGCGCCGATCGCGGAGCGGCGACCGTCGAATTAACGCGCCTCAATCTGGCGCGACGTTTGTCTTCAGCGGTCTTTCCTCCAACAGCAACAGGCTGAGGAAGGCGACGGAAAGGCTGGTCGCGGCGACGAAGAATACGCGGCTAAAACCTCCCGCGGGATCCCCCGCCATAGGCGGTAGGCCGCTGCCCAGCTCGATCGCGGGAGCGCCGCCTAAGATGATGGCGCCGAATACCGCCACGAGGAATGTGCTGAACAGGTTGCGCGAAAAGTTCATCGTGCCGACCGCGGTGCCGAGTTGGTGTGGCGCGACGCAATTCTGCAGCACCACCGCCATCAGCGGCGGCAGCGGGCCGAAGCCAATCCCGATCATCGCCAACAAGAGCTCGAACGACAATGGGCTCAAGTTCCCTGCCTGCCACGCCAAGGTCGCGACCGATCCGATCGCCAGCACGAGCCCTAGTATCGGCACGGTCTTGTAATGCTTCACCCGGCCGAGGATATGGCCGGCGATTCCGGCGCTGAGATTGAGCGTGACCATGAGCACCATGAGGCTCAGCCCCGCATGGGTCGCCGACATCCCGAGGACGGTCTGCAGAAACATGGGGAGAAAAATGTTGAGCCCGACGATCGAGCCCCAGCCAAAGGAGTTGGCCGCAATGGCGCAGCGCGCGATCGGACTTGCCAGAATGGCGATCGGGATCAACGGCTCCGGCGCGGTCATCAACCGCAGCACGAAGCCGAGACCCATCACCAGCGCGAAGGCGCTAAGAGCGAGGATGGGAAGCGACGTCCACTGAAATTGGACCCCGACCACGTTCAGCGCGAGCATAAACGATACGCCCGCCGTAACCATCAATAGCGCGCCGAGAACATCGAGCCGGTGCGGCCGTTCGTGTCGCGGCAAGCGACGGAGCAGGATGGACTTCGAGGCGAACGCGATCGCACCCATCGGGATATTCATCCAGAAAATCGCCGACCAATGCAGATGCTCGGCAAAGAATCCGCCCAGTGCCGGTCCGCACGCACCGGCGGTCGTGTAGGTCAGAGAAAAATAGGCGTAATATTTGCCCCGGTCCTTGGGGGCGGCGATATCGCCGAGGACTATCATCCCCACCGACGTCAGGCCGCCGCCACCGAGGCCGTGCAGGGTGCGCCCAAGAATGAGAACGAACATGTTCGGCGCCAGCGCGCAGACGAGCGAACCCGCCATATAAGTCAGGATCGCTATCCGCAGCGTGAAGCGGCGCCCATGGATGTCGCTGATCTTGCCGTAAAGCGGCGTCACCGCAGTGGATGCGATCAGATAGGCCGTGATCAGCCACGGCAGCGCATGCACGTCGCCGAACTCGCGGCCGATCGTCGGCAGAGCGCCAGCGAGGATGGTCTGGTCGAGCGAGCCCATGAACACCGGCAGCAGGACGCCAAAGACGATCAGCCTCATTTCTCGATGGGTGAGCGGCCTTGTGTCGCTGGCTTGGGATTCCATGGATCTCAGTCCCTTCAAAAAAAGATGACCTACGCCGCGTGGGAGCCAGGATTACGATGTTGGGATCATAGGCTTCGACAGCGCTTAAATTAAAGTCGTAGAACACCTGGTGAATGAAGACGTGGCGGCGCGTATTCCGTGTGTCCCGAAAACCTCATCCGGCAATAATTCTAATTTTGGCTAGTGAAATTCCCTGTTCCTAGTCCAAAATTCTCCGCTCTTCCGAAATAATTCTTTTGTATGACCAGCATCTTTCCAAACGACTATCTCACAGCATTTGGTTCAAAAAAGCTAGGTCAGGTTTCAGTCGCGATGATATTGGAGCCGCCCGGGCAGTTTTCCACGACGACCGGCTGCCCAAGAATTTCTTGCAATGGCGTCTACAGCATGCGGGCCAGGATGTTGTTGGTGCCGCCTGGCGGATTGGGAAGGATGAAGCGGATCGGCTTGCTTGGCCAGGATTCGGCCTCGGCGGGCATGTTAAAGATCGCGATTGCGCTTGCCAGGGCGACCGCTAGCGCGACGGCCTTCCGTTGCATCATCTTGCTCCCCTTTTGCATCCTATTGTTTCGTGCAAGCCGGCGCTGGGCTCGCGCGGCCGTTTATTTAACAATGCGGAAAAGGAAACTGGCGTGCAATCGGGGTTGCTGACGCAGCGAGCCCGATCCGTTAGGTAGAACGCCGGAATTCGCTTTGACAATCGGGAGCCGACCCGCACAATTGCGCACACGGCACGCGGGCACAGGGGGTGTAAACAGATATGGATTTGGGAATTTCCGGCCGGGTGGCGCTGGTCACCGGCGCGAGCCGCGGACTTGGCCGCGCCATCGCCGTGCGTCTTGCGCAGGAGGGCATGCACGTTGCCATCGCCGCGCGGGATCGATCGAGCCTCGACAGGGTCGCGGAGGACATCCGCGCGCTTGGCGTCAAGGCACTGCCGATCGTGGCCGACCTCTCGACCACCGCGGCCGCCGACGCCGTGATCGAGGCCGTCATTGTCGAGTTTGGCCAGTTGAACCTCCTGGTCAACAACGCCGGTGCGACCCGGCGCGGCGACTTCCTGAAGCTCACCGACGCCGATTGGGCGAGCGGCTTCGACCTGAAATTCTTCGGTGCTGTGCGCCTTGCCCGTAGCGCCTGGCTGCACTTGCAGCAATCGANNGGCGGCTCTGTCAATGCGGCGATCGGTCTGTTCACTAAGGCACTATCCGACCGCGGTATTCGCGACGGCGTTCGGGTATTGGCGATCCATCCAGGTTCGTTCCGGACCGGGCGCTTAGATGCGCGCGTGCGCACGCATATGGCGCAGCATAATCTGTCGTTCGAGGACGCATGCGAATCCATGCGCAAGGAGCACAGCATCGCGCGCTTCGGGAAACCAGAAGAACTGGCGACACTGATCGCAATGCTGGCAAGCGACAGCATCGAGTTCCTGCAGGGCTCCATCATCGTCATAGATGGCGGCCAGTACCGTTACGTGTAGCTGCTTGGCGGACCCGACGCAGACGGACGTGCTGTTNNGCGCATCCCATGGAACGCCTGCCTCGGCTTACACCTGGGGTAGGGTTCACGCTGCTGGACGGCGTGCGCATCTTGGATCTGACGACCTCGATCGCGGGACCTTTCGCTACGCAGCTGCTGGCCGACTTCGGCGCGCAGATCGTCAAGGTCGAACGTCGCGGCATCGGCGATGATGCAAGAGCGTGGGGGC
>PLYS01000394.1 GCA_003153455.1 Betaproteobacteria bacterium
TTTGCGCACGAGATCGAGTAAGAATCTTGAACCGCCAAGGACGCAAAGGACGCCAAGGAAAATGCGGAAAAAGTTCTTGAGTTCCTTCGCGAACCTTTGCGTCCTTTGCGGTGAAGGTTTGGAGGTTTTGAAATGAACATGATGAGCAAGCTTGAAGTGCAGCCGGAAGCGATCGAATTCAAGCTCAATGGAAAAACCGTCGTCGGCTTTTCCAACGAGACCATCATCCAGACCGCGAAGCGCGTCGGCATCGAGATTCCGCACCTGTGCCACAAGGAAGGCATGCGCCCTGACGGCAATTGCCGCGCGTGCATGGTCGAGATCAAGGGCGAGCGCGTGCTTGCGCCGTCGTGCTGCCGCCAGCCCGCGCGGGGCATGGAAGTCACCACCGACAGCGCACGCGCCGTGGCGTCGCAGAAGATGGTGCTCGAGCTGCTGCTCTCCGACATGCCGAAGGAGCATCACACGCTCAACTCCGAGCTCGACGACTGGGCGGCGAGGCTCAAGGTTGGCACGCCGCGTTTCGCGCCGCGCCATCAGCCCAAGGCCGATCTGTCGCACCACGGCATGGCGGTCAATCTCGATTCGTGCATCCAGTGCACGCGCTGCGTGCGCGCCTGTCGTGAGGAGCAGGTCAACGACGTGATCGGTTACGCATTCCGCGGCGAGCATTCGAAGATTGTCTTCGACCTTGACGACCCGATGGGCGAATCGACGTGTGTCGCGTGCGGCGAATGCGTGCAGGCGTGTCCGACCGGCGCGCTGATGCCGGCGCGCAACGTCGGCATGGTCAAGCCCGACAAGCGGGTACACTCGGTGTGCCCGTATTGCGGCGTTGGCTGCCAGCTCACCTACAACATCAAGGATAACAAGATTCTCTACGTCGACGGGCGCGATGGCCCGTCGAATCACAATCGGCTGTGCGTCAAAGGCCGCTATGGCTTCGACTACGTGCAGCACAGGCAGCGCCTGACCCGGCCGCTGATCCGCAAAGCGGGCGTGCCGAAGTCGGCCGAGTTTTCGATGGACCCCGCCGATCCGCTCGCATACTTCCGTGAGGCGACGTGGGAAGAAGCGCTCGACCTTGTCGCGGGCAGGCTGAAAGAGATTCGTGACACGCATGGCAAAAAAGCGCTGTGCGGATTCGGCTCGGCCAAGGGCAGCAACGAAGAGGCCTACCTGTTCCAGANNTCGATCACTGCACGCGGCTGTGCCACGCTTCGAGCGTCGCGGCGCTGATGGAAGGCGTGAACTCGGGCGCGGTATCGAATCAGGTCAGCGACGTGATGAATGCGGAAGTAGTGCTGCTGATCGGGGCCAATCCGACCTCGAATCATCCGGTCGCGGCAACTTGGATCAAGAACGCGGCGAAACGCGGCACCAAGCTCATCGTCGCCGATCCGCGCCGCTCCGATCTTGCGCGCCACGCGGCTTATTTTCTGCAGTTCAAACCCGATACCGACGTCGCGCTGCTAAACGCAATGATGCACACCATCGTGCACGAAGGCCTCGTCAACGAGGATTTCATCCGCACCCGCACCATCGGCTACGATGAGCTCAAGCAAAACGTCGAGGGCTACAGCCCGGAAGCGATGGCGCCGGTCTGCGGCATTCCAGCCGCAACCATCAAGGAAGTCGCGCGCCTGTATGCGAAGTCGAAGGGCTCGATGATCCTGTGGGGCATGGGCATCTCGCAGCACATTCATGGCACCGACAATGCGCGCTGCCTGATTGCGCTGTGCCTGATGACCGGCCAGATCGGCCGTCGCGGCACCGGTCTGCACCCGCTGCGCGGCCAGAACAACGTGCAGGGCGCATCCGATTCGGGCCTGATCCCGATGGTATTCCCCGATTATCAGCGCGTCGACAACGAGCAAGCGCGCGCGCGCTTCGAAAAGTTGTGGGGTGTGACGCTCGATCCCAAGCCCGGACTGACCGTGGTCGAGATCATGGACGCGGTGCACGAGGGCAAGATCCGCGGCATGTACATCATGGGCGAGAACCCGGCGATGTCGGACCCCGACGCGCACCATGCGCGCGGAGCGCTCGCCAAGCTCGACTGGCTGGTGGTGCAGGAAATCTTCCTGACCGAGACCTGCTATCACGCCGACGTGATCCTGCCGGCGACTGCATGGCCCGAGAAGATCGGCACGGTGACCAACACCGACCGCATGGTGCAACTCGGCCGCCAGGCATTGGACGCCCCCGGCGAAGCCAGGCCCGATCTGTGGATCATCCAGGAGATCGGGCGCCGCATCGGGCTCGACTGGAACTACGACGGCCCGCGCGAGGTGTTCAACGAAATGCGCAAGGCGATGCCGTCGATCGCCGGCATCACCTGGGAGCGGCTCGAGCAGGAAAGCTGCGTCACCTATCCATGCGAACAAGAGGGCGATCCGGGTCAGCCGGTGGTTTTCATCGATAAATTCCCGACGCCGACCGGCCGCGCCAAATTCGTGCCGGCAGACATCATTCCCGCCGCCGAGCGGCCGGACGGCGAGTTCCCGTTCGTGCTGATCACCGGCCGTCAGCTCGAACACTGGCATACCGGCGCCATCACGCGCCGCGCCTCCGTGCTCGATGCGATCGAGCCCGACCCGGTGGCGTCAGTGCATCCACTCGACCTCGACGCGATCGGCGCCAAGCCCGGCGATGTCATCACCATCGAGTCGCGACGCGGCATCATCTCGCTCTATGCGCGCGCCGATGATGGCACGCCACGCGGCGCCGTGTTCGTCCCGTTTTGCTATTACGAGGCGGCGGCCAATCTGCTGACCAACCCGGCGCTCGATCCGGTCGGCAAGATTCCCGAGTTCAAGTACTGCGCGGTGAAGATGATGCGCGGCGGGGAGCTCACGCCGCGCTCGAGTTACGGCGGCGGCCAGGCGCTGGCGGCACTGGCAACTGCCTAAAACCTTGAACCGCAAAGGACGCAAAGGACGCAAAGGACGCAAGGTAAATCGCAGTCATTTATTCGACCGAGGGCATCCGTGGATCAGACCAGTGCGGCGATAGTCGGCAAGGAACATTGGACGAAGAAAGGCGGCGTCAGGCTGTTCCTGTGGGAGAAGCGCGCGACCGGCATGCAGGATAAGCGCGGCACTATCATTTTCGTTCACGGCTCGTCGATGGCATCGACGCCGGCGTTCGATTTTCAAATGCCGGGGAAACCCGACGCGTCACTGATGGACTGGTTCGTGCGCCAGGGCTTCGATACCTGGTGCGTCGACATGGAGGGCTACGGCCGCTCCGACAAGCACCGCGACATCAATTGCGACATCCCCAACGGCGCCGACGACTTGGAAGCGGCGACCGATTACATCATCAGGACGCGCGGCACGCCCAAATTTCTTATGTACGGCAGTTCGTCAGGCGCCCTGCGCGCGGCGCTGTTCGCGCAGCGCCATCCCGAGCGGGTGGCGTGGCTTGCGCTCGACGCGTTCGTGTGGACCGGCAAGGGCAGCCCCACGCTCGCCGAGCGCAGCAGGAAACTGTCTGAATATCTTGCCAACAACCGGCGTAAAATCGATCGCGCGTTCGTCGACAGCATGAAGCAACTCAACTACAGGATCGCCTATCACATCCTGCTTTCGTTCTTCAGCCAGCCCGAGCCGATATACCGCGGCTGACGCCACGGGGCATAGCTGAACGATGGCGCTGCAGCGGTGCGTGCTTTTCTGCGGGGCGATGCTGGCCCGGTTCATATCGTTTGGCGCCGCGGCTGCTGCGCTTGCCCTCCTCTGCGCGCCTGTCGTGCAGGCACAGGGCTACCCGGCACGGCCGCTGCGCGTGGTGGTGCCGTATGCGGCCGGCGGCTCGACCGACGTGCTGGCGCGCATCATCGGCCAGAAGCTCACCGAAGCGCTTGGGCAGCCGGTGGTGGTCGACAACCGCACCGGCGCGGGCACGTTGATCGCGACCGAAATCGTCGCGCACGCCGCGCCCGACGGCCACACGCTGCTGATGGCAACCCCGCCGCTGACGGTAGCGCCCGCGTTGTACCAAAAAGTACCTTTCGACGTCGCGCGTGATTTTGCCGCGGTCACCAATATCGCCGCGACCAGCAACGTGCTGGTGGTGCATCCCTCGGTACCGGCGCACAGCGTCAGGGAACTCGTCGCGCTCGCCAAGGCGAATCCAGGCAAATACACGTTCGGCTCGAGCGGTGTAGGCGGAGCCAGTCACCTTGCGACCGAACTCTTCCGCAGCATGGCGGGAATCGAACTCCTGCACGTGCCGTACAAGGGAGGTTCGGTCGCCGTGACCGATCTGCTCGGCGGGCGTCTCACGCTGATGTTCGCCAATCTCACCACCATCCAGTCGCATATCAAAACCGGCAAAGTGCGTGCGCTCGCGATTGGCACCGCGCAGCGCTCGCTCATCGTGCCAGAGCTACCGACCGTGGCCGAAGCCGGCGTGACTGGTTATGAGGCCAACAACTGGAACGGCGTGGTGGCGCCGGCAGGCACGCCGCGCACGGTAGTCGAGCGCCTGCAGCGCGAGATCAAGGCGATCGTGAACGCGCCCGACATGCGCGACAAGCTGTTCGCAGCCGCGTTCGAGCCGATCGCCGACACGCCCGCCGAGTTCGCTCGCTATCTGGCAGCCGAGCGCGTGAAGTGGGCCAAAGTCGTCAAGGACGCCGGCGTCAAGCCCGAGTAGCTGACGCCGCAGCGCGCGTCAGAATCCCGTAAAATTGACTGCGGTCAAGGCCGAAGCCTTGGCTGCCGCCTATATTCGTAGCCCGAGGCTGCTGGGCCGGACAAAAAAATAAAACAGTTTTTGTGTTTCCGTTAATTATTCCAAGGATGAAGCATTATGCCGTTATCGGATATTGAAATCGCCCAGCAGGCGAAGCTGCAGCGCATCACCAGGATCGCCGAAAAACTCGGGATTCCGGAAGAGCATCTCGTGCCTTATGGCCATTACAAGGCGAAAGTATCGCTCGAATTTGTCGACAGCGTTGCCACGAAAAAAGATGGCAAGCTGATACTGGTGACCGCGATCAGCCCGACGCCCGCCGGCGAAGGCAAGACCACGACCACGGTCGGTCTCGGCGATGCGCTCAACAAGATCGGCAAGAAAGCCGTGATCTGCCTGCGCGAGCCCTCGCTCGGGCCGGTGTTCGGCATGAAGGGGGGTGCTGCCGGCGGCGGCTACGCGCAGGTGGTGCCGATGGAGGACATCAACCTGCATTTCACCGGCGACTTCAACGCGATCGCGCTCGCCAACAACCTGCTCGCCGCGATGATCGACAACCACATCCATCACGGCAACGCGCTCGGCATCGACGTGCGGCGCATCGCCTGGAAGCGCGTGGTGGACATGAACGACCGCGCGCTGCGCGACATCACGGTTTCGCTCGGCGGCCCCGGAAACGGTTACCCACGCCAGGACGGTTTCGACATCGTGGTCGCCTCCGAGATCATGGCGATATTCTGCCTGGCAACGTCGCTGAAGGACCTGAAGGAACGCATGGGCAAGATCGTGATCGGCTACACGCGCGACCAGAAGCCGGTGCTGGCGAAAGACCTCAAGGCGCACGGCGCGATGACGGTGTTGCTCAAGGACGCGCTGGCCCCCAACCTGGTACAGACGCTCGAGAACAACCCGGCGTTCATCCACGGCGGGCCGTTCGCCAACATCGCGCACGGCTGCAACTCGGTGATCGCAACCCAGACCGCGCTCAAACTCGCCGATTACGTGGTGACCGAGGCTGGCTTCGGCGCCGACCTCGGCGCCGAGAAGTTCATCGACATCAAGTGCCGCAAGTCGGGCCTGCGCCCGTCAGCGGTGGTGATCGTGGCCACGCTCCGCGCGCTCAAGTACCACGGTGGTGTTGATCTCAAGGAACTCAACAAGGAAAACCTCGTGGCGCTGGAAAAGGGCATCGCCAACCTCGAGCGCCACGTCAACAATATCCGCAACCACTACGGACTGCCGTGCGTGGTGTCGATCAACAATTTCACGTTCGACACGCCGGCCGAGATCGAACTGCTGAAAAAGAAAATGGCGCACCATGAGGCGCCGGTGATCCTGGCCAGGCACTGGGCCGAGGGCGGCGCGGGCGCGGCGGAAGTCGCGCGCACCGTGGTCGACTTGATCGAAAATGTTCCGTCCGACTTCAAGTTTGTATACGAAGACGCAATGCCGCTGTGGGACAAGATCAGGGCGATCGCCACCAAGATCTACGGCGCCGGCGAAGTCACCGCCGACGCCAAGGTACGCGCGCAGATCAGGAAGCTGCAGGAGGATGGCTACGGCCATTATCCGGTGTGCGTGGCGAAGACGCAGTATTCATTTTCGACCGATCCGCAATTGCGCGGCGCGCCTTCCGGTCACGTGATCAATGTGCGCGAGGTGCGGCTTGCCGCCGGCGCGGAATTCGTCGTCATGGTGTGCGGCGACATCATGACCATGCCGGGCCTGCCCAAGGTCCCGTCGGCGGAGAAAATCGACCTCGACGATGACGGCAAAGTGATCGGGCTGTTTTGAACCTGAAAGACCGCCGCCGCAGACCCTGTTTTTTTCGATGGTATGTCCCGGCGCGGTCGGGTATCATTAAGACCATTTTGAAAGTGTGGGAAAGCCGACCGGAGCGCGGACAGGGAGGAAAAGCTTCATGGATTTCAATTTAATAGCAGAAATACAAACGGCGCATTTCTGGACCGGATTGATGACCATTATCTGGGTCAACATCATCCTGTCCGGCGACAACGCGGTGGTAATCGCTCTCGCGGCGCTTTCGCTTCCCAAACACCAGCAGGGTAAAGCCATATTCTGGGGCGCTGGCGCAGCGGTGGTATTGCGGATCATTCTCACCATCATCGCCGTCGAGATGCTGAAGATTTCCTTCCTCAAGATCATCGGTGGGCTGCTGCTCTTCTGGATCGCGGTCAAGCTACTGATGTCTGAAGATGGCGACGCCAACGTCAAAAGCTCGGATAACCTGATTCAGGCGATCAAGATCATTCTGATTGCAGACCTGGTAATGAGCCTGGACAACGTGGTCGCGGTGGCCGCTGCGGCGAAAGGCAGCATCCTGTTGCTGGTGCTGGGACTTGCGATCAGCATTCCGCTGGTGATTTTCGGCGCCACGATCCTGATGAAGCTGATGGAACGGTATCCAATCATCGTCATAATCGGCGCCGCCCTTATCGGCTCGGTGGCGGGCGAGCTGCTGGTCACCGACCCGGTACTGTTGGACTGGGTCAAAGCCAATATGCCGTGGCTGGAGATACACCTGCCGTTCTTTGGCGAAATAAGCTGGGCGCAGATCGTGGGTGCCGTTTTTGTCGTGGTGATCGGTAAATGGCTCGCCGCGCGTGCCGAGAAAACGGAAGCCAAGGTCGTCGACCTTGCCGCCGAAGAACAGCGGACCAAATAACAACGATCGAGATTGGAGAATCAGCCCATGCTGCGAGTATTGATGCCAATTGACGGCTCGGAGAATTCGCTGCGCACGGTCAGGTTTGTGATCAGGAAGGCGCCGCTTTACAAGGAGCCGCTGGAAATCCACCTGCTCAACGTCCAGCACCCTTTTCCGGGCACGATCTCTGGCGTGCACGAGCAGGCGGAGCGTTACCACCACGACGAGGGCACGAAAGCCCTCGCCGATGCGCGCAAAGCGCTTGACGCTGCCGGTCTCAAGTACGTCTACCATATCATCGTCGGCGAAGCGGGGGAAGTGATCGCCCGTTTTGTCAAGGACAAGAACATCGAGCAGGTCGTGATGGGAACGCGCGGCGCGGGGTCGGTGGCCAACATGCTGCTCGGGTCGGTAGCGACCAAAGTGCTGCACCTGGTGGAGGTGCCGGTGCTGCTGGTGAAATAAGCGGGGCGCGGCGCCCAGAGCCTAGAGGCGCATTATTTACCGTTATTTCGCATTGAAACCGCGCTGTGTGCTATGTGCGTTGATCGCGGCACCGGCTGCGCGCGCATTCACGGGCGGATGGGAACCTTCCTTGCGATGAAGGAAGCCAAAGGTGATCCGCACAAGAGCATCATCACGCTTTCCAGCCTGTTCGCGACCCCCTCGCAGCCGGCCTGCCATTCAACTGGAAGGACATGACCCCGGTTGCGATCGAGAAAGCCGCCGGCGTCAAATTTACCTACATCCCTTTCAAGAGTGGCGGCGAGGTCCCGCTGCAATGAGCTAGAAGGCGGATTGATTCCAGTGTCAACAATCCGATTGAAGCGATCATGCGATGGCGGAACGGCAAGTTGCGTGCGCTGTGCGTGTTTAGTGACGGGCGCATGCCTTTCCACATTTGAGAACGCCGAAAAGCTCCATCGCGACCTTAATGCGCGAGGCCGGTTTCCTCGCCAAACCCTGATCTGCAACGGCAAGGGCCGCCTTCCGGCTCGGTGCGCAATGGAGTGCCAATGGCCCGCAAACAGGCTAGTTCCTGTTCCACACGGGCCTCATCGTCGCGATTGCCAGCCTCATCACGCTCGCCCAGGCGTTGTTCGCAAAGTCCAGCACGCGCCGCGCACCGTTTTTTCATGACATCTTGACCTTTGTCAAAGGTAACCGCGTTTGCATCGCTGTAACCTATTCGCTATAGTGCAAAAAAGTTCCCGCCCTAGCGGGGCCCGGGCATGACGGTAGCGGTCATGCGCGCCAAGCGTGTTCGCTGTCCGTCCGGCGCGCGCAAAACGTAATTTGGATTACTGGAGAGGAGGCCCGTCATGGAGCAAGTTCGCAGCATAGCCGCGCCACGCCCGTCCTATCGTTGGGTGCAACTGTCTCTCGGCATTCTTTGCATGATTATGGTGGCCAACCTGCAGTATGGTTGGACGCTGTTCGTCAACCCGCTCGACGCCAAGTATCATTGGGGGCGCGCCGCGATCCAGGTCGCGTTCAGCATATTCGTGCTGACCGAGACGTGGCTCGTGCCGATCGAAGGCTATCTCGTCGATCGCTTCGGCCCGAAGATCGTGGTGCTGGTTGGTGGGATCCTGGCCGGCATTTCGTGGATCATAAATGCGTACGCGGATTCGCTGACCGTGCTCTACATCTCGGCGGCGATCGGCGGGGTGGGGGCCGGCGCGGTATACGGCACGTGCATCGGTAACGCGCTTAAATGGTTTCCCGACCTGCGGGGGCTCGCGGCGGGACTTACCGCGGCCGGCTTCGGCGCCGGGTCTGCGCTCACCATCATTCCGATACAAGCGATCATCAAATCGAGCGGGTACGAGATTGCGTTCCTGTACTTCGGCATCGGTCAAGGGGTCATCGTATTCCTCGTGTCTTTAGCACTCGCGGCGCCGAGAGCAGGGGAAGTCCCGGCGGGCGTAGGCGTAGTCAAAGTCGAGCAAACCAAACGCAATTACCATCCGTTGGAAATCATCAAGTCGCCGGTGTTCTGGGTGATGTACATGATGTTCATAATGATGGCCGCAGGCGGTCTGATGGCGACCGCACAGCTTGGGCCGATCGCTAAGGACTACAAAGTTGCCGATGTGTCGGTGAGCCTGCTCGGGCTTACGTTACCGGCGCTCACGTTTGCGTTATCGATAGACCGTGTGCTGAACGGACTCACGCGGCCGCTTTTCGGCTGGGTATCGGATCACATCGGGCGCGAGAACACGATGTTCATAGCTTTCGGGATCGAGTCGATCGGCATCGTTGCATTGGGCCTTTACGGCAGCGATCCGGTTCTATTTGTAATTTTGTCGGGACTAGTGTTCTTCGCATGGGGCGAAATCTACAGCCTGTTCCCGTCAACCTGCACCGACAGCTTCGGAACGAAATTTGCGACGGCGAACGCCGGGCTGCTTTACACGGCCAAAGGCACCGCATCGTTACTGGTGCCTTTGGCTAACGTGTTGACTACGTCGACGGGGAGCTGGCACGCGGTGTTCTGGATTGCCGCTGCGATGAATGCGATTGCGGCGATCATGGCGCTCGCGGTGCTTAAACCGCTGCGCCACCGCCTCACCGTTGCTGACCGGGATCGCGCCTAGGCGGCGCGACCACCGCTAGTGCTTGGCGACGCGCGCCGGCGCGGGGCTATTGCAATGCTCGTTCGGCAACCGGGATCGTGCTTTCGACTTCGGCCTCGAACGGCGCCAGCCAGTAGGTTGCGGCCAATATCGCCAGCAATGCGAGCATCCCCTTGCCGGTTGCGAGCAGCTTCGTGGATACGCGTGTCGATTGGGAACGAGTCCGTATGCCTGATTCGCTTGCAATGTATTGATTGACAGTTTCCATAGTGCCTCCATGGTTGACGAATTTGCTTCTAAATAGATTAAGAAGACCTTAACGCAAGTTAGCCCACTCTAATCCGCCTAAGCCCGTGAGGACATTCTCGGGCCGGCCTGGGCGGAAGGAAATGAGGGATTTACTAAGTTTTTTGTAGGATCCGCGCTAAAGGCCGTGTAGGAAGTCTTCCTACCTGCAAAGCAGAACGGCTCCCCGGCGCCAGGAGGAGCCGGTGATTGAGACAATACTGTTCCTTCGACCAGAACAATTTTTCATTTATCCCATTTCTTTTGTCGGCTGTGCCGCAATTTCGCCGTCAAGCAGACCCGTGACGCCTTCCGCGGGCTGCGCCAATTGCGCGGGGGCCATGCTCGATATCAATACCTGCATTGCCATCATCAAGCGAAAGTCGCCGCAGGCGCTAACAGCCGTTTGAAGGTATTTTGTCACACTTCGCATTATTTGCAGGCCGCAGTCAATGAGATTGTTGTCCCTTTATTTGCGCCGTCCGGGCACCCAGCAAACTTGCAGTGCGCACAAGCGGTCACACGATGTTATTTTCAGCATTGGCGTCCGCCTAAAAAATACGCCAGAAGTGCTAAGGTAGTATTAAGACCAAGGGATAAACTGCGGCAAAGCGCGGGCGCGAAAACCTTACCTGACGCTGCTTTGCCTGGGATGATGCAATGGCGTTGCACGCCGCCGGCGCGTTACCGGACTATGACTCAAGTCATAATGCCCGCGTGGATGGTCAGATTTTGCCGCGGCGCTTGAGGCGCGAAAGGGTTTCCGGCGAGAGATTGAGGTAGGAGGCCAGCTCTTTTTTCGGCAGGCGCTCGACCAGTGCCGCGTGTTTGCGCATGAAGCGCGCAACGCGGCCGGGGGCAT
>PLYS01000445.1 GCA_003153455.1 Betaproteobacteria bacterium
TATTACCGACGCCGGCATTATTGCTGCCTTGAACGGAGTAGCTAGTTGTAACCGCCGGCGTAACGGTAGCGGTGTTGCCAGGGCCTGCAACCAAGCCAGTAGTGGGCGACCAGACGTAGGAGGTGGCCGCCGGACTACAGTTTGCCGTCAGAGTTTGAGATTGACCACCAATGATCGTGCTGGATGAGGGGGTCACGTTGCAGTTTGGCGCTGTTAGCGCCACCGTCACCGTCGCACTGGCGCTATTGCCGGCGCCGAAGCCATTGCTACATGTGACGGAGTAGGTCGTGCTAACCGTCGGGAAGACGGGACCGGTGGTATCCGTCGGGCCAAAGCCGGTATTGGTCCAGGCACAGGAAGTAGCAGCCGGGCTACAGGCTACCGTCAGGGTTGAAGAACCACCAGGGGTGATGATCGAGCTGGGTGAGGCGGTCAGGGTGCATATTGGAGTTGTTTGCACCGTCACTGTGGCCCTGACCGTGTTGCCGTTACCGTTGGCATCAACACCTGTGACGGAGTAGGTAGTGGTAACCGCCGGCGTAACGGTGCCGCCGGGAGCCGAAGCGGCAAAGCCAGTATTGGTCCAGATATAGGAAGTAGCGGCCGGGATACAGTTTGTCGTCAGGGTTGAAGATTGACCAGCAGTGATCGTGGGAGGTGAGGCGGCCAGGGTGCAGGTTGGTCCCACCCATGGAAGTGTCAGGGGACCTGACATGGTCAGTGAATAGTTGCTTGCGTTGGTGCCAGCAGGTGACGTTACGACAATGTAATAAGTTCCTGACGCACTTATTCCAGTACTGAGGCCTACACCGCATGGATAAGAAGGAGGTGTCTGCAAGTTGTCGACACCAACACAGGTGGCGGCGGCAAGAACATTATTTACCGAGTCTCTAATCGTTAAGGTCCAACCCAGTTCGCCGGCAGCATTGGAAAATCCAGTCAAACTAGCGCCAATAGTGCCCGCCCCCGTCGCCGTTATGCTGTACCAATCCTGATCGGCAGGGCTGGACATTTGTCCTTTAACAGTATCGCCGGGGTGGTAGATATCGGCTTGCGCGGCGGTGTCGTTTGGCTCTACTTCGAACACTGTTGCTGCATAAGCAAACGGCACGAGGAGACCGCTAAGAAGTGCGACGGCTCCTAAAACGCGTGCGATGGCTGCGAGAATCTTCATATTGGTGTCTCCTATCCAGCACCGGGCAACAATTCCATGACAGAACAATGCACCCATACGCAGGATTCGTCAAATACCCGAACTATATACTACAACTATCGAATTATCCGTGAAATTTGCCCTTTGCAGCTTTACTTGATTGTAAAGTAGATTAATCCTTACGCCTCGTCAAGAGCCGCCGACGAACGGAGCCCCAGCAACGACAAGCGGTTCTAATTATCTTGGTGCGCGTATCACCTTCTCATCAATGATGCAAAATCTTCGACAGGAATAGTTGGGCACGCCCCGAGCGCGGCTTGCCGAAAAAATCCTCCTTCGTCGCGTCTTCGATGATCCGGCCCTCGTCCATGAAGATCACGCGGTGCGCGACTTTGCGCGCGAAGCTCATCTCGTGAGTGACTACCATCATGGTCATGCCTTCTTGCGCCAGCTCGACCATCACGTCGAGCACCTCGTTGATCATCTCGGGGTCGAGCGCCGAAGTCGGCTCGTCGAACAGCATCGCAATCGGGTCCATTGCCAGCGCGCGCGCGATTGCGACGCGCTGCTGCTCGCCACCCGACAGTTGACCCGGATACTTGGGGGCCTGCCCGCTCAACCCGACGCGCTGCAGGAGCGCGCGCGCCTTCTCATGCGCTTCCTCCCGGCTGCGCCCGAGCACCTTGATCTGCGCCAGGCTGATGTTATCGGTCACGCTCATGTGCGGGAACAGCTCGAAGTTCTGGAACACCATGCCGATGCGCGCGCGCAATTGCGGCAGGTTGGTATCCTTCGCCGCAACCGATATGCCGTCGACGATGACATCGCCCTGCTGGAACGGCTCGAGCGCGTTCACGCATTTGATCAGCGTGCTCTTGCCCGAGCCCGACGGCCCGCATACCACGACGACCTCGCCCTTTTCGACTTTGGTGGTGCAGTCGGTGAGGACGCGGAAGCTGCCGTACCACTTGCTGACGTTCTTGATTTCGATCATGGGGGTTCCTTATCGTCCGCCGCCGTAGCGCGCCTGCAGCCCTTTGACGAAGGTTGAAGCCGAGAAACAAAACAGAAAGTAAATGAGCGCCGCGAACAGGTACATCTCGACGAGCCGCCCGTCGCGCTGCGCCACCTTGCTTGCCGCGCCCATGAAGTCGGTGAGCCCGACCACGTAGACGAGCGAGGTGTCCTGAAACAGGATGATGCCCTGCGTGAGCAGGATGGGGATCATGTTGCGGAACGCCTGCGGCAGGATCACCTGCAGCATCGCCTGTCCGTAAGTGAGGCCGAGCGCGTAGGCGGCATGGGCCTGGCCGCGCCGCACGCTTTGTATGCCGGCGCGCATGATCTCGCAGTAGTATGCCGCTTCGAACATGGTGAATGCGATCAGCGCCGAATAGAACGGACCGATGCCGGTCGCGTAGGCATCGCCCGAGATTTTCTTCAACGCGAGGGGCACCAGGAAATAGAACCAGAATATCACCAGGATCAGCGGCGTCGAGCGCAGCAGGTTCACATAGGCGCCCGCGGGCACGTTGAGCACCCTGAAGCTCGAAAGCCGCATCAGCGCGAGCAGGGTGCCGAGCAGGATGCCGCCGAGCATGGAGAGCAAAGTCAGCCCCAGTGAGAACAGCATGCCCTGCCACAGGTAGGGCAGCGCGCGCTGGATGACATCGAAGTCAAAGCCGGTGAACATGGCGCGCTATTTCCCCGCGCTGCCGATGTAGCCTGGCACCCGCACTTTTTTCTCCAGCGTTCGCATCGCCACCGTCACCGTGAGCGTGATCAGCACGTAGACCACGGTGGCGACGGTGAAGGCTTCGAAGGTGCGGAAAGTGTACTCGGAGATCTGCCGCGCCTGCGCAGTGAGTTCCAGCACGCCGATGGTGAGCGCGACCGACGAGTTCTTGAAGATGGTCAGGAACTCGGAGGTGAGCGGCGGGACGATGATGCGGTAGGCCATCGGCAGCAGCACGTGCCGGTAGACCTGCGGCCGCGTGAGGCCCATGGCGAGCCCCGCCTCGGTCTGGCCCCGGGGGATCGACTGGATGCCGGAGCGCACCTGCTCGGCAACGCGCGACGCGGTGTAGAAGCCGAGGCACAGCACCGCGTTCCAGAACTCGGGCATCGGCATCCGGGTCTTCAACCAGTCGCCCATGCTCTTGGGCACGATCTCGGGCAGGACGAAGTACCATATGAACATCTGCACCAGCAGCGGGACGTTGCGGAAGAGCTCCACGTAGGCGGTAGCGGGGGCGCGCAGTATGGCGAGCGGCGTGGTGCGCAGCACCCCCACGACCGAGCCTACCGTGAAGGCGATGATCCAGCCGAGGACCGACACCCACAGCGTCCACTTGATGCCGGACACAATCCAGTCGAGGTAGATGCCGCCGCCGGAGAATGCCGGCTGGAAAAAGACGCTGAAGTCCATGCTCAAAGGATTTTGTCGGGTCTATCCCCGACAAAATCCTAAAATGAAAAAAACCGAAGCATGACGCGAAACGGACACCATAGGAAATTGTCGGATCAAAGTCCGACAATTTCCTAGCACTTCATCTTGCCGCAGGCCTCGACGCCCTTGTCGTTCGGGTTCTTCACCAGTTCCTTGAGCGCGTCCGACATCGGGAAGCCCAGATTGATGCCCTTGGGCGGGATCTGCGACTGGAACCACTTGGAGTAGATCTTGTTGATCTCACCGCTCTTGTAGAGATTAGTCACGGTGCCATCCACGAGTTTCTTGAAGGCTGGGTCGTCCTTGCGCATCATGATCCCGTACGGGTCATCCGACAAAAACTCCCCGACGATCTCGTAATCGGCCGGGTTCCTGGCGCTGGCGCGCAGGCTGTAGAGCAGGATGTCGTCCATCGGGAATGCCACCGCGCGGCCGGTTTCCACCGCGAGGAACGATTCCGCGTGGTCCTTGGACGGGATGAAATTGATGCCGAGCTTCTTCTCGTCATTATAGGTCTTCATCGCGCGCTCGTTGGTGGTGCCCGCCGTGTAGACCACGGTCTTGGCTTTCAGGTCGTCGTAGCCCTTGATGCCGGACGATTTCTTGACGATTATTTTGGTGCCGGTCATGAAGTAGGTGGGCGCGAAGGCGACCTGCTTCCGGCGCTCGACGCTGTTGGTGGTGGAGCCGCACTCCAGATCGATGTTGCCGCCGGTGAGAATCGGAATGCGCGTCTGGGGGGTCACCGGCACGAACTCGATTTTGAGGTTGGGCATCTTGAGTTCGGCCTTGATCGCGTCGACTATCTTCAGGCAGATGTCGACGCCATAGCCGATCGGCTGTTGTTTGTCATCGAGGTACGAGAATGGGATCGAGGTCTCGCGGTTGCCGATCTTCACGACGCCGGTGTCCTTGATCTTCTTGAGCGTGCCCGTAAGCTCCTGTGCCGCAACGGGGGTGGCGCAAATGGCGCAGGCAGCAACGGTCAGCAGCAACTTCGAAATGCGGTTCATGTGTCTCTCCCGATTATTTGACTTCGACCCACGCTATTGCCAATAAAATAAGTGCCAATCCCTGGATCGAGGGAATCAATCTAGCCCTACCGTTTTGGCTTGTCCAGTATCGAAAAAAGCGCAGCGGGCCGGCCTGGCCGGCAAGCTGCTTTTTCTTCATTCACCGCGTATGCCGGTATCCCGGATCACTTTGCCCCACTTCGCGAGATCGGTCTTGATG
>PLYS01000607.1 GCA_003153455.1 Betaproteobacteria bacterium
ACGACGCCGACGTTCGGCTCGATCGTACAGAACGGATAGTTCGCGACCGCCGCGCCCGCCGCCGTGAGCCGGTTGAACAGCGTCGACTTACCGACGTTCGGCCGGCCGACTATGACTATGGTTGGAATCACAGCTGCGCTGAAAACTCCTGCGATTACTGAACAGTAATCGCAAACACCCCGCCGTTGAGGGTCTGCACCAGGATGCCGTCATTGAGCGCAATCGGCTGGGCGACGATCGCGCTGCCGTCGGTCGCGATGCGCGCGGCAAACGAGCCGTCGTCGCGCGAGAGGAAATGCACGTAACCCTGGTAATCCCCGACGGCAACGTGATTGCCGGAAACGACCGGCCCGCTGATGCGGCGTCCGAACAGCTTGTCCTGTTTCCACTGGCTCGCGCCGGTATCTTTCTCAAATGCAACCACAGCGCCCTTGTCGTCTGACACATAGACGTTGCGATCATCGATCGCCATGCCGGCTACGCTCGAAATATCACGTGACCAGCCGGGAGTGCCCTTCATCAAGTCAAAGCAGGCGACTCGTCCCTGGAATGCGACTGCGCAGCTTTGCTTACCATCGATCACCGGCAGGCTCGAGATGTCAGCAACGCGTTCGAGCTCGGTAGCGCCTTTGGGCAACGCCACCGTTGCTTCCCAGCCGACATTGCCGTTGTTGAGTGCGAGCGCCACCAGCCTGCCGCCGGCAAACCCGGCAAACACAGCGTCGCGATAGAGCGCAACGCCGACATAGGTGCGCACCGTTAATGCCGGCACCGTACGCTGATAGACCCACTTCCGAGCGCCGGTGGCGGCGTCAAGCCCGTAAATGCGGCCGTCGCCGCTGCGCACTACCACCATGCCGAGATCGGTCTGCGGTGCGCTCAACACCTCGCTCGTGAGTTGGGTTTTCCACAACTGCTTGCCGTTTTGATCGAATGCCAGCACTTCGCCCCTGGCGGTGCCGGCCAGAATCAGGCGCCCGTCGCTGCCGACTCCGCCAGACAGACGGCTTTTCGTATCGATGCTCGCGAGCTGCTTGCCGCTGCCCGCGTCGAAGCGCACGATCCGGCCCGCTGCGCCCGCCGCATAGACTGAATTTGCAGCGACCGCTGGCGTAAACACGTTTTTTTCCGCATTGCCGGCATTGCCCTGCCACAGAATTCTGGCGGTGGCGCTGGGTTTGATTGCAATCAGTTCGGCTGGCTTGAGCACAGGCCCGCTGCCGAACCATCTGTCAAAGTAGTCGCCTACAGGAACTGAAGGAACCGAGCATCCGGTCGTCAACAGCGGCAGCAGCGCAACCAACGCGGCCCGCGACAATTCTGACCCCGTCATTTCGCCTCGCCCAGCGCGTCGAGCTTGACGCGGATCAGGGCGCGGTAAGTGCTCTTGGCGTTGCTCTTGTCCAGCGCGAGTTGATACGCGCTGCGCGCCTCATTGTTCCTGCCTTGGGCCACCAGCACATCGCCCCTGAGGTCGGCGTAGAGCGCGCTCAGAGCGTCGGCATGCTGCGCTTCCAGCAATTTCAGCGCCTCGTCGTATTTCTTCTCGTCAAGCAGCACTGCCGCGAGCCGCAGTCGCGCGATGTCGCGCATTTCATCTTCCCTGCCATTAGCGGCCACCCACTGCAAACGAGTCTTGGCTCCCTCCGCATCCCCGCTGTCGAATGCGGCCTTGGCGCCGGCGAGCGCAGCTAACGCCGCATAGCCGGTGCGCGGATACTTCTCGACCAGCACTACCGAGATGTCCTGCACTTTCCTCTGATCACCGCTGCCGGCAGCGCCTTGCAACTGAGAGTAGAGTTCGCCTGCCTCGAACGCCTGCTTATTCCGATAATAATGCCAGCCCTGGATCGCGCTGACTGTAACGGCCACCGCAATAACCACCAGCAACACGAGTTTGCGGTATTGCTTCCACCACGACTTGAACTCATCTAGCTGTTCCTGCTCTTCCAGATCGTAAACTGCCATCATTTAGCTCCATTGGGTTTGATAAGATCGGCGGCCTGCGCCACCGCGCAGCACCGCTGTTCACCGACTTCGCGCAACGGCTTGACGCTCACCTGCTGCGCCTGCGCTTCGTCAACGCCGATAATGACAGCGTAACGCGCGTTGCTGGCGTCGGCCTTCTTCATCTGGGATTTGAAACTGCCGCCGCCGCAATCGAAGACCACTGCCAGGCCGTGATCGCGCAACTGCTCGGCCGCAACGAACGCAAAGCGCTCGGTGTGCTCGCCCTGATGTACCAGATACGCATCCGGTGCGGCCTGGTGGCCGATGTTATGCGCTTCGAGCAACAACAGCGTGCGTTCAACCCCGACGCCAAAGCCGCAGCCCGGAGTCGCCTTGCCGCCCAATTGCTCACACAGCCCGTCGTAGCGCCCGCCGGAGCAAACCGCGCTTTGCGCGCCCAGCCTGTCGCTCACCCACTCGAAAACGGTGAGGTTGTAATAGTCGAGCCCGCGCACCAGACGCGGGTTGATGCTGAACGGGATTCCGGCCGCGTCCAATCCGGCCTGCACCGACTCGAAATTGGCGCGCGAGTCGGCACCCACAGCATCGATCAATTTCGGCGCCGCCTCGATCATGGCTTGCATCGCGGGGTTTTTGCTGTCGAGGATCCGCAGCGGATTGGCATGAAGTCGTCGCTTCGCATCGTCATCGAGCAACTCCTGATGGCGCTCGAGGTACGCGATCAATTTGTCACGAAACGCACGCCGCTCCTCGGCGCTGCCGATAGTATTGATTTGCAGCTGCACCCCGTCGAGGCCCAGCTGCTGCCAAAGGCGACGCGCCATCACCAGCAATTCGACGTCAATGTCGGGCCCGGGAAATCCCAGCGCCTCGGCGCCAAACGTGTGATATTGGCGATAGCGGCCCTTTTGCGGTCGCTCATGACGGAACAGCGGGCCGCTGTACCACAAGCGCTGCGGGCCGTTGTAGAGCAGGTTATGCTCGAGCGCCGCGCGTACCGTCGGTGCAGTGCCTTCCGGCCGCAGTGACAGGTTGTCGCCGTTCATCGCGTCAACAAAAGAATACATCTCCTTTTCGACAATATCTGTGACCTCGCCGATGCCGCGCACGAACAGCTCGGTGCGCTCGACGATCGGCGTGCGGATGTTGCGATAGCCGTATTGCCGGAATACATCGCGCACCGCGTCCTCAAGCAATTCCCACAGTGGAGATTGTGCCGGCAGGACGTCGTTCATCCCGCGCACAGCGTGAATTTTGTCCGGCATGATTTCGGGGGCGCGCCGCTCTCAGCTTACCGTCGTCACGGTTTGCTCGGCCGCCTGATTTCCCGCGGCGTAGTTTTTCTGCACATACTGCTCGACCAGCGCCTGGAATTCGGCCGCAATGTGGTCGCCTTTCAGCGTCACCGCTTTGGCGCCGTCGATGTAGACTGGCGCCACCGGGTTTTCGCCCGACCCGGGCAGACTGATTCCGATGTTGGCGTGCTTGCTTTCGCCGGGACCGTTGACCACGCACCCCATCACCGCGACGTGCATATTCTCGACGCCGGGATAGCGGCCGCGCCACACTGGCATTTGCGCACGCAGATAAGACTGAATATTGTCGGCCAATTCCTGGAAAAACGTACTGGTGGTGCGGCCGCAGCCGGGGCAACTGG
>PLYS01000565.1 GCA_003153455.1 Betaproteobacteria bacterium
TCGCTCGTATTCGACACGCTGTATGCCGAGGGTCAGCGGCGCTACGTGGAAACGTTCTCGCCCTACGCGCGGCAGTTCCTCGATCGCATGGACAAGCCGCAGGTCGACGCGATTCACGGCATCCCGCCGGCGATTGCGATCGACCAGACCAACCCGGTGCGCACGTCGCGCTCGACCGTCGGCACCATGACGGAATTGAACGATCACCTGAAACTCCTGTTTGCGCGCGCCGCGCAGCTCCACTGCCGCGGCTGCGGGCAGAAGGTTACGCGCGACACGCCGGATTCGATCTATGACGAGCTCGCCGCGCGCGCGAAAACCACCGGCGATCCGCGCCTGATCGTCACTTTCCCGGTCGCGGTTCCGAAAAACTTTTCCGAGAAGGAAGTCAAGCAGCTGCTCGCAGCGCAGGGCTACACGCGCATTCACAAGCAGCAAAAGAATCTGCTCGAGATCGTGCAGGACCGGCTGCGCATGTCATCCGCCGAGCGCGTGCGCGTGATCGAATGCCTCGAAGCGGCGCTGCGCATCGGTCAGGGCCGAGTGAATGTGTACGTGGGCGGAGACGGTGAATCCCTAATCACGAATCACCAATCACCAATCGCTGCGCCAGCATGCTGGCGCTTCTCCACGACGCTCCACTGCGCCGACTGCGACATCCATTACGCGGAACCGACCCCGAGCCTGTTCTCGTTCAATTCTCCGCTCGGTGCGTGCGGTGCGTGCCGCGGCTTCGGGCGCGTAATTGGTATCGACTACGGGCTGATCGTCCCCGACGAATCGAAAACTTTGCGCGCCGGTGCGCTCAGGCCATGGCAGACGCCGAGCTTCCACGAGTGCCAGGACGATCTCGAGAAATATGCCGGGAAACGCGGCATCCCGCTCGACACGCCGTGGCGCGAGCTCACGGCGCAGCAGCGCGAGTGGGTGCTCGAAGGCGAGCCCGAATGGGTGAGTTGGCGCAAGTCGTGGCCCGGCACGTGGTACGGCGTGCGCGTCTTCTTCAAGTGGCTCGAGACCAAAGCCTACAAGATGCACATCCGCGTGCTGCTCTCGAAGTACCGCGCCTACACGCCGTGCGAAGCGTGCGGCGGCGCGCGGCTCAAGCCCGACGCGCTCGCGTGGCGGCTCGGCACGAAAGAAGATGCCGACCGTGCACTCCCCGCTTCGCAGCGTTACCGCGCGAAAGGCATCGGGTTCGGCGACGACAAGCTCGCCGCGCTGCCCGGCCTCACCGTGCACGATCTGATGCTGCTGCCGATTGACCGCACGCGCGATTTCATCGAGCGCTTGCATTTGCCGACACCCTTAGATCAGGCAATCGACTTGCTGCTGACCGAAATCCGCGCGCGCCTGTCGTACCTCTCCCAAGTCGGCCTCGGTTACCTGACGCTCGACCGCCAGTCGCGCACGCTCTCGGGCGGAGAAGTGCAGCGCATCAACCTCACCACCGCGCTCGGCACCTCGCTCGTCAACACGCTGTTCGTGCTCGACGAACCGTCGATCGGCCTGCACCCTCGCGATATGGGGCGTGTGATCGGTGTCATGCAGCGGCTGCGCGACGCCGGCAACTCGCTCGTGGTCGTCGAGCATGAACCGCAGATCATGTTCGCCGCCGACCGCATCCTCGACCTGGGCCCCGGCCCCGGCGAGCGCGGCGGCGAAATCGTGTGTTTCGGCACGCTCGAGGATGTGAAAAACGAGCCGCGTTCGCTGACCGGTGATTATCTGTCGGGGCGCAAGCGCGCGCATATCAACACGCAGCCCACCCCTGACGCCTCACCCCTCACGCCTCACGCCGTCCAATTACTGGGCGCCGCCGAACACAACCTCAAAGCGATCGACGTTGCGATCCCGCTCAATCGCCTGGTATGCGTGACCGGCGTTTCCGGATCCGGTAAATCGACGCTGGTGCAGGACGTGCTTTACGCGGCGCTCCTGAAGCACAAAGGCAAACCAACAGAGACGCCAGGCTCGCACCGCGCGCTGCGCGGCCATGATCTGATTGACGATGTCGTGATGGTGGATCAGTCGCCGATCGGCCGCACCACACGCTCCAATCCGGCGAGCTACGTCGGTGCGTTCGACGCGATCCGCGCGCTGTTCGAGGAGGAGCCGCTCGCGAAAGAGCGCGGTTACACGCGAGGGACGTTCAGCTTCAACTCTGGCAACGGCCGCTGCCCGACCTGCGGCGGCAACGGCTTCGAACACGTCGAGATGCAGTTCCTGTCGGACGTCTATCTGCGCTGCCCCGATTGCGACGGCAAGCGCTTCCGGCCGGAAGTACTGGAAGTCACCGTCAATCGCAAGTCGATCGCCGACGCGCTGGAAATGACGGTGTCGGAAGCGCTGGCTTTCTTCGCCGGGGATATGCGCGTGCAAACCGCCCTCAAGCCGCTCGCCGATGTTGGGCTCGAATATCTGCGCCTCGGCCAGCCGGTGCCGACACTCTCCGGCGGAGAGGCGCAGCGGTTGAAGCTCGCGGGACATCTCGCCGATGCCGCCAAAGGTTCGTCATTCCTGCGCAAGCAGGAAGCCAGGAAGCCCGCAAAGAACTGGACCCCGGCTTCCGCTGGGGTGACGGCTAAATCAAAAACGCTTTTTTTGTTCGACGAACCGACCACGGGACTGCACTTCGATGATGTCGCGAAACTGCTGCGCGCCTTCCGCCAGCTGATCGCCGCAGGCAACTCGCTGGTCGTGATCGAGCATAACCTCGACGTGATCGCCGCGTGCGACTGGATCATCGACCTCGGTCCCGAAGGCGGCGAGGCGGGCGGCGAAATCGTGTGCACCGGCATGCCGAAGGGCGTGATGCAGCATCCAAGCTCGCACACCGGCAAGGCGCTGCGCGAATACGAAGCTGCGCTCCGTGGTCACCCTCTCCCCTACCCCTCTCCCATCAAGGGAGAGGGGTTCGTAAATGGAGCCCCTCCGTCCGATAAACTGGAGCGTAGTGCTGGCGCCCTCACAGCAGTCCCCTCTCCCCTTGTGGAAGAGGGCCAGGGAGAGGGGGCTCAAAACTCCATTCGCATCCACCACGCGCGCGAACACAACCTCAAGAACATCGACGTCGCGATCCCGCGCAACAAGTTCACCGTCCTGACGGGCGTCTCCGGCAGCGGCAAGTCGACGCTCGCGTTCGACATCGTGTTCGCCGAAGGCCAGCGCCGCTATCTCGAATCGCTTAACGCTTATGCGCGCCAGTTTGTGCAGCCCGCGTCCAGGCCCGACGTCGATGCGATCTTCGGCATTCCCCCAACGGTCGCGATCGAGCAGCGCACCAGCCGCGGCGGACGCAAGAGCACGGTCGCAACGCTCACCGAGATCTACCACTTCCTGCGGCTCCTGTTCGTCAAGCTCGGCACGCAGTACTGCCCCGACTGCGACGTCGCCATCGAGCCGCAGTCGATCGGCGCAATCGCAGCGCGCATCCTGCGCGATTACCGCGGCTGCCGCATCGGGCTGCTCGCGCCGCTCGTCGTCGCGCGCAAAGGCTATTACACCGATCTCGCGAAATGGGCGCGCGGCAAGGGCTACACTCATCTGCGCGTCGACGGCGAATTCATTTCCACCGATAAATGGCCGCGGCTCGACCGCTTCCGCGAGCACTCGATCGAGTTGCCGGTCGCCGATGTGCGCGTCGCCGCTGACAACGAAGCCGCGCTGCGCGCCGATCTCGCGCGCGCGCTCGACTTCGGCAAAGGCGTAGTCGATGTGCTCGCGCCGCTCGAAGCGCTCGAGGCAGCGATGCGGATGAATGTTCGTCCTGCGACGGACTCGGTACGAGCGGACGGGGAAACCCATGATGCCAACGGCCCCACAGCGCTCACCCAAACCGTGTTTTCGGTGAAGCGCGCGTGCCCGTCGTGCGGCCGCAGTTTTCCCGAGCTTGACCCGCGGCTGTTCTCGTTCAACTCCAAGCACGGCTGGTGCGGGGAGTGTTACGGGACAGGGCTCAAGCTTACGGACGTCGGCTGGGACGACGAGCGCGCCAGGACCGGCACTGAAGACCACGTGCTCGACTCGTGGATCGAGTGGCTGGAGGTCGACGAGACCTGCCCCGCGTGCGCTGGCCGACGGCTCAACCGGGAAGCGCTCGCGGTGCGCTACCGCGGCAAATCGATCGCCGACATCACCGCGCTGGCGGTCGGAAAAATCGAAGCTCTGTTCGGCGACATCAAACTCGAAGGGCGTGAAGCGGAAATCGCACGCGACCTCGTCGCCGAACTGCAATCGCGCCTCGACTTCCTGATCCAGGTAGGCCTGTCGTACCTCGCGCTCGACCGCTCGGCGCCCACCCTCTCGGGCGGCGAGGCACAGCGTATCCGGCTCGCCTCGCAACTCGGCTCCAACCTGCGGGGCGTGTGCTATATCCTCGATGAACCGACCATCGGTCTGCATTCGCGCGACAACCGTATCCTGCTCGACACGCTGGAAAAGCTCCAGGCCAAGGGCAACACGCTGCTCGTGGTCGAACACGACGAAGACACCATCCGGCGCGCCGCGCACGTGATCGACCTNNGACCTGATGCAAAATCCCGGGTCGGTGACCGGCAGGTTCCTCGCCTCGCCGCTGCGTCACCCGCTGCACCCGCCACGGCCGGTCGGCAGGCAGACGCCGGCGCTCGAAATCGTCGGCGCGAGCCTGCACAACCTGCAGAACATCAACCTGCGCGTGCCGCTCGGCCGGCTGTCCGTCATCACCGGCGTGTCGGGCTCGGGCAAATCGACGCTGGCGCGCGACGTGCTCTACGCCAACCTTGCGCACCGTGTCGGCGAACACAATAAGAAGAAGAAAGAAGTCCCGATCCTCGGCTGCCGCGATCTGAAAGGCTGGCAGCAGGTCGGGCGCGTGCTCGAAGTCGACCAGACGCCGATCGGCAAGACGCCACGCTCGTGCCCCGCGACTTATGTCGGCTTCTGGGACGCGATCCGGCGGCTTTTCGCGGAGGTCAGCGAAGCGCGCATGCGCGGCTACACCGCAAGCCGCTTCTCGTTCAACACCAAGGGCGGGCGCTGCGAAGGCTGCGAAGGCCAGGGCATCAAGCGCATCGAGATGAGTTTCCTGCCCGATGTCAAAATTACGTGCGAGGTATGCGGTGGATTTCGCTTTAGCCCCGAAACGCTCGCGGTGCGCTTCAAAAGCAAGTCGATCGGTGACATCCTCGCGATGAGCGTCGACGAAGCGGTCGAGTTCTTCAGCGCGCATACGTCGATTCATCACGCGCTGCGGCTGCTGCAGGAAGTAGGACTCGGTTACCTTACGCTCGGCCAACAAAGCCCAACGCTCTCCGGCGGCGAAGCGCAGCGCATCAAGCTCGTCACCGAACTTGCGAAAGTGCGTGGTGACAACACTGACGCCGGAGGCCGCCCGGGACGCACTGGGACGCAGAGGCACACGCTGTATGTATTGGACGAGCCGACCGTCGGCCTGCACATGGCCGACGTCGAGAAGCTGATCCGCGTTCTGCACCGGCTGGTCGACGCCGGCAATACCGTGGTGGTGATCGAGCACAACCTCGACGTGATAGCAGATGCCGACTGGATCATCGACCTCGGCCCCGAAGGCGGCGATGCCGGCGGCCGCATCGTCGCACAAGGCGCGCCGACCGCAGTCATCAAGGACAGGAACCGCTCGCACACGACCCGCGTGCTTGCTGAATTCCTTGCCGAGCGCAGCGTCTAACAGTTTGTTGAAATTCGCCGCAACGGTCGTGATTCCGTGATGCCGGAGAAAGCCGGCATCCAGTAAAGGGCCTGAAACATTACCCCTTCGCTTGTCGGCTTACAGCGGTTTAGTGCACTATCTACCTCTCGCACTTACAACACTAATTGGAGGAAGCAGATGCCGAACAAAGCGCAGGGGTTCGCGAAGATTGTCGTTTCCGCGTTATGTCTGTGGGGCGCATGGGCAAATGCGGCTACCGCGCCAGCAGACTACCCAAACCGCCCGATACGCGTAATCGTACCGCTCGCGCCGGGCGGCGGCAGCGATTACACCGCGCGCTACATCGGTCAGCGGCTCGCCGACCGGCTCAAGCAACCGGTGGTGGTCGACAACCGCCCGGCCGCGTCCGGCATCGTCGGTACCGAACTCGTCGCCAACGCCATACCCGATGGTTATACGCTGCTGCTCGCCTACTCGACCCATGCGCAGAGCGCACAGTTGTTTGCCAGGCTGCCCTACGACCCGATCAAGGACTTTGCGCCGGTGACAGAAGTGATCGCCACACCGCTCACCCTGCTGCTGAACCCGACAGTGCCGGCGAAGACGGTGCAGGAATTCATCGGCTACGCCAAAGCCAATCCGGGCAAGCTCAATTATGGTTCGTCGGGACCGGGAAGCTCGCCGCACCTGGCGGCCGAGCTTTTCGATTCGATGGCCGGCATCAAGATGACGCATATACCTTACAAGGGCGTGGCGTTGTACGTCACGGCACAGATCGGCGGCGAGATCCAGTTTTCGTTCTCGAACATGTTCACCACCATGCCGCACTGGAAATCCGGACGGCTCAAGCTGATTGCGACCGGCGGTCCGAAGCGCATGGAAGCGATGCCCGAACTGCCAACTATCGCGGAATCGGGAGTACCCGGCTTCGAAGCAATGACATGGTACGGCTACATGGCGCCGGCGAGAACACCGCGCGCGATCGTCGACAAGCTGCAGAAGGAAATCGCCGCCATCGTGCAAAATCCAGAAGTGCGGCAGACCTTTGTCTCGCAAGGCAATGAACCTCTGGCCAACACGCCCGCGGAGTTCGCAAGAATTATCAAGGCCGACGCCAACAAATGGGGCGCAATCGGCAAGAAACTCGGCGTCAAGCTCGACTGACCATTCATAATAAACTCGCTCGAAGCGCTCGAATTTAGGCAAAAGCGTGGGTCAATTCGCATATCTGTTATCGGTTTCGGCAATTCCACTGACGCCGGTTTTGCATCAGGAGTTTGTCGGGGCTAAGTCCGACAAACTTCTCCTCACTCCGCTACCAACCATTTGACCTGCTGTCCACCTGCTTTTTCCCGCGACAGCACCGGCCACAGCCATGCGAGTATGGCGCACGCGGCGGCTTCGAAACCGAACGGCGGATTGACGACGAGCAGTCCGCAGCCGCGCAGGGTCAGCGTCCACTCCCTGGGATGCACGGAAATCTCGAGCTGCAGGATCTTGCGAATGCCGGTGGCTGCGACTCTGCGTTCGAACGCCTGCATCACCGCCGGCTCCATCAGCGGATACCACAGCACATAGACGCCGGTCGCGAATTTCTTGTAAGCCTCGGCAAACCCCTGCGTCAGGCGCTTGAACTCCTGAGCACGGTCGAACGACGAATCGATGAATACCAGTCCGCGCCGCTCTTTCGGCGGCAGATGCGCCTTGAGCGCCTGGTAGCCGTCCGACAACTCCACGGTGACCTGCCGGTCGCGAACGAACAACGTCGCCAGCGCTTCGCAATCTTTCCTGTTGAGCTCGGTCAGCACCATGCGGTCGCCGGCCCGCATGAGCCCGCGCACGACGCGCGGCGAGCCCGGATAGTAGCGCAGCTTCCCGTCCGCGTTCTCCGCGCGCACGGCGTCGAGAAACGGCATCATTTCCGGCGGTGCATCCTTACGCGCCCAGATGAGTTCGATGCCCTCCTTGTGCTCGGCATTTTTCTGCGCCCACTCGTGCATCAGGTCGTAGAGCCCAATCCCGGCATGGGTGTCGAGGTAGAGGAAAGGTTTGTCCTTCTTTTCGAGCGCGAGCACGAGCTGCGCGAGCAGCGCGTGCTTGAACACGTCGGCAAAAGCACCGGCGTGGAATTGATGGCGGTAGGCGAGCATGCCGAAAGCAGGATCGTGGAGTCAGGATTGAGCATGATAACAGCACGCACGGCAGTTTCTTCATCGGGCCGCAGGCACGTGCGTGCTATCACCAATACAGACTCGAAATGAACCGCACCATCGTTTATCTGAGTCTGAATTCCTGCAAAAACCACATCCGGCGCTTCGAGCGGCCCGCCTACATCGCGCATCGTGATTTCACGCCTATCGTCTGCCTTCCCGACGACTGCCTGCGCCAATAGCGTCACTCAGCCCGAAGCGGGAATCTTCGCCGCCCGCGCCGGGCATCCATCTTTTTCGCTGTTACCAAAAAGAAGGGGCGAGTAAAGAGTGGCGCGCGGGCATAATGCTTACCGACTACAGCGCGGCGGAGGCAGTAGCAGTATATTGATCCCGTCCATATTTCCGCTTTTTCTTCGCCACGACTCGCCATAGTTATTTTAGAGGCAACGTATTTTCATGTCGCTCTCGCTCAACAAACCCAAGCTCGACAATCTTGCCGGCGACATCTGGAAATCTGCCGAACGGCTACGCGGCAAGTTCAAGGCCTACGAGTACCAAAGCGTCATCCTACCGATCATCGTCATCCGGCGGCTTGAGTGCGTGCTGCTCGCCTGGCGCAAGGCAAAGAGCGCGGAGGTGCTCGCGAAGCGGCCCAAACTCACCGAGAAGGATCTCGCCAAGCTGGTCAAGGAACTCGAACTGAATCCCAAGCAGTCGCCGTTCTCGAACCAGACCAAATGGACGCTGCGCAAGGTCTATGAGGAAGATCACATATTGCTGGAGGCGAACTTCCGCGCCTATGTCAACGGCTTTTCCAGGAACATTGACGATATCATCGAGCACTTCAATTACCGCGCCACCATTACCCTGATGGTGAAGAACAACCGGCTCGCCCCGATCCTGAGCCTTACGAGAAAGCGTTCGCCGCCGCCAACCTCGCCAAGGAGCAGACGTTCCATGACAGCGACCTCACCTTTCGCGTGCGCGTAAAAGCGGAAAACAAAGAGAAGACGGTGGAGTTCGTCCTCAAGCTGGCTGACAGCGCCGCGAAGAAATTCAAAGCGGCATTGGGCGAGCGGCCGGAAATTCTCTCCGTCGAATGGACACACCGGCACTACGTGCAGGATGACGAATACATCCCGCACGGCGAGGACATCGCGGCGTTCCTGAAACGGGAAATCGCGAAGCCCATCATCCGCTGGGAGGACAGCCCGCAACTCGGCTACGAAATCCTGCCCAACAAATACTTCTACCGCTACCAGCCGCCCACGCCCGCCAAAGAATTGCTCGCGGAGTTCTGGAAACTGGAGAAGGAGGCGGAAAAGATGCTGGAGGGACTGGCTAAATGAAGAAGTCACAAGAGGTCTCCATCGCATCGCCAGAATACCGGCAGTTCATCGAGGACCTGAAGGCCCGCGTGTTATCCGCGCGCATCTCGGCGGCGCGGGCAGTGAACCGCGATGTCATCCTGCTTTACTGGGACATCGGGCGTGGCATCGTGGAGAAACAGCAGACACTGGGATGGGGCGATTCGATTGTCGAGATGGTTTCGGCGGACTTACGACAGGCATTTCCAGGCTCCTTCGGTTTTTCACCGCAAAATGTGTGGCGGATGCTCCAATTTTTTCGGACGCATACGGACAACCTGTTTCTCTCACAGGCTGTGAGAGAATTGGAAACGAAAGGGCAGAAAACGCCGACCCCCGAAGAACTCTCACAGCTTGTGAGAGAATTGATCGCCGCAGTTTCATGGGGCCATCATGCAAACGTTTTGGCCAAGCTCACCGACCCCGCCGCCCGCCTTTACTACCTCCGCGCCACCGCCCGCTTCGGCTGGAGCCGCAACGTCCTCCTGAATCAGATCAAGGCCGGGGCTTACGAACGCGCCGTCACCGAGAAGAAAGGACGACGTGGAAATCGAGTACGCCCTGCGCACGAAAGCGAACCCCATCGGTGTGGCCGTGTATCAACTCCAATCGAAATTGCCGGCGGATATGAAGGGCAAACTGCCGACGGCGAAACAGCTTACCGACGTCGTGCGGGCAGTGCTTCCCGAAAGGAGCGCCCCATGACCCAATACTTTCACCGCTACCAGCCGCCCACGCCCGCGAAAGATTTACAGGCGAAGTTCTGGAAATTGGAGAAGGAGGAGGAGAAGATGTTGGAGGGGTTGGCGAAATGAGCGTTGGGCACCCATCGTCACAACTTGCCGCGCAAACGGTGTGGCCCGTTGATCGGATCAAAGACCACGCATGGAAGATCGGCAGCGGCGTCACGCCGTCCGGTGGAGCAACGTCATATCTCGACGCCGGCATCCCATTGTTGTGAAGCCAGAACGTGCATTTCGACGGCCTGCGACTCGACGACGTGGCCTACATCGCCGAGGACACTCATGAGGAGATGACCGGCACGAAATTGCGCGCGCGCGATGTGCTGTTGAACATCACGGGAGCATCCATCGGTCGTTGCGCGTTTGTGCCAGACGGCTTTGGCGAGGGGAACGTCAACCAGCATGTGTGTATCATCCGCCCAGCAGCGAAGCTCAATTACAAGTTCCTGACCTACTGCCTGTCCGCTCCGTGGGGACAGGACCAAATCTTCTCCAGTTTCACCGGAGCTTCGCGGCAGGGCTTGGGCCAGCGCGATCTCGGCGAGATTCAAGTGCCTTTTCCGCCGCTGCCGGAGCAACAGCGCATCGCGGCGTATCTGGATGCGAGTTGTGCGGCGATTGATTCGGCGGTGGCCGCCAAACGCCGCCAACTCGAAACCCTCGACGAACTCCGAAAGTCCACCATCAAGCGGGCGGTCACTATGGGGCTGAATCCCTCGGGGAAAACGCAGCGCACCGACATTGAATGGATCCCTGCAATGCCGCAGCACTGGCGCGTGGTGCGCATCAAAGACGTGATGGAGTTCTTCAACACAGTCCGCGTCCCCTTGAGTGCCGCTGAGCGCGGAGTGATGACCGAGAAAGCCTACGACTACTACGGCGCGTCGGACGTGATTGACAAAGTCGAAGCCTACCTGTTCGACGGCACTTACATTCTCATCGCCGAAGATGGCGCGAATCTCCTGACCCGCTCGAAGGCCTTGGCCTTTTTGGCGACTGGCACATTCTGGGTGAACAACCACGCCCATATCCTCAAACCACGTTCGGGCGGCGACGACACGTTTTTTGTGACTCTGCTGGAATCCCAAGATTTTTCGCTTTTCATCACCGGTGCAGCGCAGCCAAAACTCACGATGGAGAATCTTGGTCGCTTCAAGCTGGCCATGCCACAAGTTGCCGAGCAGAAGCAAATCGCCGCCTTCATTCGAGAGAAGGAGACCGAGTTCCGCCCACTGTTTGCGCAGATTGAGCGGCAGATCGCCACCCTCACCGCCTACCGCAAATCGCTGATTCACGAGTGCGTAACCGGCCAGCGGCGGGTCACCGAGGCGGATTTGGCGGCGACGAAGCGGACAGAGACAGCTTAGCCAATTCAACATCAAATTTGATGTTGCATGTTTATGGAGTTCACCGTAGAATACTATGCGACTGTGGCGGGGAAGTGCCCCGTGCGCGAGTTTCTCGATGAGCTGGAGGCGAGCGATCCGGACGACTTTGCGGCGGTCTTCGCCGGCCTGGGAAGGCTACGAAGCCGGCAATCTCATCGAGAACCGTTGACCAAGGCGTTGGGCGACGGGTTGTTTGAGTTGCGCCACGTCGGCAAGTTGAACACGCGCGTACTGTGGTTCTTCATGAAAGGCCGGCGGATCGTCGCCGTTCACGGCATCCGCAACAAAGGCCAGGCCATC
>PLYS01000548.1 GCA_003153455.1 Betaproteobacteria bacterium
TCTGAGGACCTACGTGTTCGACGTCAAGAGCCATGCCGAGTACGTAGAACGGTTCGTCCCCCGGGAATTGCAGCGGCCGGCCAGGGCGGCCTGACGGGCGTCGTCCGACGACGGTTGGCGGCGACATGATCATCAGCCTGGATTACAGCGAGGTCGAGTTGATGGCCATCCTCATGTCGCGCGAGGTGCGCGACGGCGAGGTGTCCGCCTGTGGTGCGCTCTCGCAGATCCCGGCGACCGGACTGCTGCTCGCAAAAGAACTACACGCGCCCAGTGCCGAATTGATCATACTCAACACGGTATTCAGGCCGTTTCATACGTCGCGTCAGTTTCACTATCTTGCGCAGCGCGGTGAGCTCGGCCTCTTCTTCGTGAGCGGAGTGCAGATCGACGGGCGAGGCAATTACAACCTGCACCAGATCGGCACGGATCCGGAGCGGCCCGAGGTGCGATTCCCCGGCGGCTACGGCGGAGGCATGATCTACTACTGCGCGCGGCGTACCGTGGTGTTTCGCACCGAGCACACCCGGCGTTCGCTGGTGGAGCGCGTCGACTTCATCTCGGCCGCCGGTAGCTCTCCGGCCAACGTGCTGCGGCTGGGGAACCCCAGCAAGCTGATTACACCCAAGGCGAACTTTCGCTTCGACAAGGACGAAGCCCGCCTGCGGCTCGATTCAATCCATCCCTCGTACACGGTGGGTGAGATTCGAGAGAACACCGGCTTCGATCTGAGCGTGACGGGACCGGTCGTGACCACGCCGGCGCCCACTGCCGAGGAGTTGCGTGTGCTGCGAAGCGTGGTGCGCCCGAAGATGATCGAAACCGGTACCTATGCTGTCTGGGCGGAGCGATCGCTCGGCAGCGGGTAAATCCACGCTGCGCGGAAAGGTGGCCTGTGGGTGGCGAATTCGCAAATGAATGGGACGCACACCTTTATTTTCAACTGTGATGCACTTCCCGCATACCTAGGCTTGCGCGAACCGTTTTCCCTGGTGTGCCGCACCCATCCACACTTCTGCAGTGAGGAAATCGCTCGCCGCAAGCACTTTCCTATGCGCTTTCAAGAATGGTGGCCACTTCGTACGCTTGCTCCGCTCCGGCGCCGGCAGCCCTGCCCACCTGACCATGGAGTTGCTGAAGGGCATCGCAAAGATACCTGAAGAGCGAAACCGAAAAATGGTCACGCGTGGCACGCGACGCCCGCGTGGTTGCCGAGTGACGAAGCCATGCCGTTCATCAAACGTCCCGGTAGGCCGGACCTCCACTACCAACTCGAATGAGTCGAACGTTATCGCGCCCGCCAATCCCCGCAAGACTGCGCCGCAAGGGCCATTCGGGCCAGAATTCTTGAATTCGCCACCAACAGGATCACCTGGTGATGACGATATGCGCCTCTTTGACCACCCTCTTCCATTTTTCGACGTCGCTCCTGATCCGGTCCCGAAACTCCTCGGGCGGGCCGCCTGCGGGTTCCAGTCCTTCTTGCTCCAGCCACTTATTTACCGCGTCCGTCTTCAGCACTTTCGCGACTTCAAGATTCCACCGCGTGACGATGTCCTTGGGCAAGCCCTTCGGTCCCCACAGGCCATACCAATGAACCACCTCGAAACCGGGCACCGTTTCACCTATGGTAGGTACATCCGGCAACGCGCGCGAACGCTTGGGGGTGGTCAGGCCGATGGCGCGCAGCCGTCCCGCCTTCACGTGCGGCATGGCCGGCACAAGACTGCTGAAGCTCGAGTCCACTTCCGCGCTCAGCAGAGCGTTCATGACCGGGCCGGTGCCTTTGTATGGAACGTGGGTGAAAACCACTCCGGTATCCAGCTTGAAAAGCTCGCCCGCAAGGTGCCCGAGACCGCCAGTGCCGGCCGAGCCGAAGTTGAGCTTGCCGGGATTCGCCTTCGCATAAGCGATGAGCTCCTTGATGGTCCTGATCGGGACCGTGGGGTGCATCGTTACAAGCAGCCCCGTGGTTCCGATCAGGATGATCGGCGTGATATCGGTGACCGAATCGTACGGCAGATCGTGGAGCGCGGCGTTGGCGCCATAGCTGCCGGAAACCACTATCAGCGTATAGCCGTCCGGGTCGGAGCGCACCACGATCCCGGCGCCCAAGGTGCCGCCGCCGCCCGGCCGGTTGTCCACGATGATCGGCTGCCCGAAAGCCTCGTATATATGCGGTGCGATGAGCCGCGCGAGAATGTCCGAGCCGCCGCCGGGAGCGAAGGGGGTAAGCACCCGGATCGGCTTGGCTGGATATTTCTCCTGGGCATGCACGGCCGCCGCGGTGAACGACAGTGCGAATGCAATCGCGACACAGTGAACGAGTTTGCTCATGATAACCTCCGGAAAGAGGCGTTGGGGGACGGCAGGAGCGAAACAAGCTAGTCGCCGGACCTCTCAGCCAGCGATGCCCAAGGCTTTCCACAAATCCTGCCGCACCTGCTCGCGACTGCGGGTCGAGAACCGTTTGCGTCGGCCGGCCGGCTCGTTCTGGATCTCAGGCACGATCTTCAGTGCGACGAATACCGGGCCGGGCCCGGACAGAATGCGCTCAAGATTGATCTGAAAGCTTTCGAGATTGTCGTAGGAGAACGTGCGTGCATATCCGGCGCCGCGCGCGATGACATCGTAGGCGATTTTCTTGGCGTTCGGAACCGGTTGTCCTCCCGTCGTCGCGTAGCACTCGTTGTCCAGCAGGAAGTGATAGAAGTTTTTCGGCGCGTGCTCGGCTATCGTGGGCAGTATGCCGAGCGCCATCATCATGTCGCCCTCAGAATCGAAGAGCACGACTTTCCTGTGCGGCTGCGCCAATGCCAGCCCGAACGCAAACGATGCACGACCGCCCATCGCCGGATTGGGCGCGAGCGGCACGTCGAGCTCGGGGCGCGTCGTCATATCGACCCAATAACGCGCTCCCTTACCCGGAACGACGATGGCATCGCCGCGGTATTCCTTGAACACTTTGAGGATATCTGCCACCTGCATCATGATTTTTCTGTCGCTTTCAATGGCTATGAAAGCCATGATATTCATCACCAACCAGAACGGTGACCGGGCGTCTCGTCTTGCGCGCTTCTTCGAATGCGAGCGAAATGCGCTGCGCATCATTGTTGTTTTCGACGAGGTAATAATTGATGCCAAACGCATTGAGGAACCGCTCGACGTAGACTGCCGCCGTGTCGGTTGTCACGCCATGTCGTGTCCAGCCGCGGTAACCCACCATCAGGACCACTGGCATATTGAGGCCGAGTCCCCACCCGCGCAGTGAGTCGCCCGATTCCATCAGCCCGGTGTTTTGGATGAGGATCACCGGGGTCTTTCCGCCGAAGTAAAGTCCGGCGGCAGTCGAAAAAGCGAGCCCTTCACGGCTTACTGTAACGAGCGTGAGCGAGGGCTCCGCCTTTATCAGGAGGTAGAGCCAGTTGGTTTCGCTATCGGGAAGCCACACCACGTGGCTCACTGCGTTCTTCTTCAGTTCCGCAAGGACTGTTTCGGGACTGAGTAAAGCCTCAGATGCCTGAACCATTGCGCGCCTCCCCCATCCGATCATTTGATATGCATGAAGTGCCGATAGCGAGACCTGACAATACGTGTTTTATGTTCAATCGAGGTTCAGCCTCCGAATACTCGACCGGGATTCCACAATTATCGTTATTGGTTAATTATTTTATAGCGTAACATGGTTATCACCTGAACGGTTAGATCCAGGTGGCTTTTTCTCTTCCGGATTTAAGAGAGGACAATTCAACGGCGGTGTGGAATTCACCCAGCTTCCGCGCCAGGTCTGCGGGATTCCAGAAAAATGCGTGGTCGAGGTACTCGCGCCGAATAGTACCGATCAGCCGTTCAACGAACGGATGCGACACTGGCGCGTGGGGAAGCGACTTGATCTCCGTAATCTCCAGGACTCGTAAGTTGGCAAGTCAGCGGTGGAATTGAAACAGCGGGTCGTGATCGGCACTCAGGCGTTTCGATAGCGGCTGGTCGGCAGTAGCGTGATTGAACATCCGGCATACGGACACGCCGTCAATGTAAGCGGGTGCGATACCGAACCCTTACAAGACTGCACCTCGCGGCCGCATTTTGGCAGAACAGTAATTCGCCATGGACAGTTCCGGCAACGCGGCGCATCATGCATCGTAAGCAGTGCAAAGGAACGCCTGTGCCAGGTGGCGCAAATCAGGGAGGAATCATGTCAGTAAAACTTTCGCGTTTCGTGGTGGGAATGATCGCGGTTGGCCCTATGGTTCTGGGCGCGGGTGCGGCGTCCGGCCAACAGTATCCGAACCAGCCCATTCGCATGGTCGGTTCTTTGCCCGGAGGCGGCAGCGATTTGGTGATGCGTCTAATCGAGCCGGCGCTTAGGGGCTCCTTAGGCCAGCCGGTGATAGTGGACAATCGATCGAGCATTCTTCTGGGAGACATCGGGTCCCAAGCGCCGCCTGATGGTTATACCCTGATTGTCGTTGGTACCTCCTTTATGATCGGACACCTTCTGCGAGAAACGTCTTGGGATCCGGTGAGGGATTTTTTACCGGTCACGTTGGCCGATGCGGGGCCTAGTGTTCTTATCGCGCATCCATCGTTGCCAGTACAGTCCGTCAAGGAGTTGATCGCTTTGGCCAAAGCCAGACCAGGGAAGCTTAACTATGCTTCGGGCGCACCAGGCTCCTCAGCTCATCTTGCTGCGGAACTATTTAAGGGGATGGTTGGCGTCAATATAGTGTGGGTTCCTTACAAAGACCAAGGACCGGGAATGATGTCTGTGATCGCTGGCGAAACGCAGGTTATGTTCAAAGACGTGGCTGGGGTGGCGCCGCAGATAAAGTCGGGCAGCGTGCGGGCCTTGGCGGTTACCAGCGCGGAGCCCTCCCCGCTGTTTCCCGGGTTGACGACGTTGGCCGCCGCCGGCGTGCCTGGATATGAAGCATTAGCAGTTGATGCAATAGTAGTGCCGGCTAAAACGCCTGCGACGATCATCAATCGACTGAACCAGGAGATCGTGCGGGCACTTAACCAAGCTGATGTGAAAGAACGGCTATTCAACAGTGGAGTAGCGGTTGTCGGCAGTTCGCCGGAGGAGTTGGGCAAATTCATAAAATCCGAAATAGCCAAGTGGGGTAAGGTGATTAAAGATGCCAACATTCGCGGTTAATTAATTCGTCACGGACAGGATTACCATGCAAACCATTTCCGAAAATCTAGGTGCTTACGCTTCGACTTTGAAATATGAAGACCTCCCTGAAAACGTTATCCATCAAGCCAAACGTACTATCATAGATACTTTGGGCTGCGCATTTGGCGGTTATACAAGCGAGCCCAGCAAGATAGCGCGTGATATCGCCGGACTCGTTAGCAGCAGCCAGCCGGCGACGATACTTTGCAGCGGGCAGAAAACGAGTGCGGATCTCGCGGCTTTCGCCAATGACGTGATGATTCGCTACCTCGATTTCAACGACGGCTATATTAGCAAGGGGAGTGGGCATCCGAGCGATAGCATTGCAGCGCTACTCGCAGCTGCTGAAGTTACTCATGCCGGTGGACGCGATCTGATCGTCGCGACCGTGCTTGCTTATGAGGTTTTTTGCGGCATCTGTGATGCATGGGACAACAAACCGATTGGCATTGATCACGCTACGATGGGCGGGATAGCCAGCGCGGTCGGTGTAGCACGGTTGCTCGGGCTTACGCAGCAGCAAATTATCGAGGCGATCAACCTGACGGTCGCCGCCAACATTGCGCTGAACCAGACGCGCGGCGGCAACGTTTCGAAATGGAAAGCCTGTGGGTATGGGAATGCGAACCGAAATGCGATATTCGCGGCCCAGCTGGCGGCGCGCGGAATGACGGGGCCGTCGCAGATATTCGAGGGCCGCGATGGTTTTTTCAACGTAGTGAGCAGACGGCCGTTTGAACTTGCGCCGTTCGGAGGCAATGGCCATCCGTTCAGGATCATGCATTCTTCCACCAAGCAATTCCCACTTTGCCAATATTCGCAAACGGTGGTGCGGGCGGCCTTGGAAGCGCGAGCCCTCATCGAGGGTGTCCGCGATATTGCGGAAGTTCATGTCCGCACATTGCAAACCGCGTTGAACGTTATGGCGGACGATCCGGAGAAGTGGCACCCCCGTAACCGGGAAACCGCTGACCACAGCATGCCTTATACCGTGGCGGTAGCGCTGATGTACGGCGCGGTCGACCAATGTTACTTCGGCGAACAATACCTGCGCGATAAAGAATTACTTGACTTGGTGGGTCGAATTAAGTGCCTCCCTTCGGAGGAAGCTAACCGACGAGAGTCGGAGATGAACCTGTGCGACCTCGAAGTGGTAATGCGCTCGGGAAAACGCAAATCGACTAGGGTCGAGTATCACCGCGGCCATTGGCGTAACCCCATGTCTGACGCGGAAATGGAAACGAAATTTCGTTCGCTTGCTGCAAGCATGCTGCCGGTTGCCCGAGTTGATGTATTACTCGAACAACTGTGGAAACTTGAGGACTTGCCCGAGGTCGGGACGCTGATTCGAATGACGGAGTGCAACTGTTAAGGGTACCGCTTTCCCACCGAGACCATCATCCGCTGCGTGTGGCTGTATCGTCGATTCGTTGTGAGTTACCGCGATGTGGAGGGGATGATGGCAGAGCGCGGCGTCGTGGTCGGCCTGGTGCAGCGCGTGGAGCGTCAGGCAGAAGCTGACGCAGCGTTACCCGAGGGTGGATTCCAATCCCTTTGCCTTGAACACGCCGGCAGCAGCCGGCGTCGAAAAAAAATCGAGCAACGCCTGCGCCGCCGCCGGATGTTTCGAATCGGCAAAAATCCCCGTCGCCGACTCGATGGTCACCTGCACCTCCGGCGGCAAAGGGCCCACGAGGTCGATTCCAGGCACCGACAGCAATTCCGAGATTTGCTGAAAGGCGATCTCGGCCTCTCCCGCGGCGACGACCCTGCCGATCAGGCCGCCCGGCCGCGTGACTACCTTGTGGCTGATTTGCGCGGTAATGCCCAGGCGCTCGGCCAGTTTCGGAAAGTACATGCCGCTCGCGCCGTTTACGGTATGAGCAATCGACTTGGCCTCGAGCAGCGTGCGCTTGAAGGCCCCGAGCGAACTGATATCTGGCTTCGGCTTGCCCGCGAGCACGGCGATGCCGACAATGGAGCGGGAAAAGGGACGGCGGCTGGCGGCCGTGATCCTGCCCAATTGCACCAATTCGTCGATTGCGTGTGTGAGGAGGACCGCTACATCCGCCGTCTCGCCGCTCTTGATGCGTGCGAGCATAACCTTGGCCGAGTCGTGGATGACCGTGACCTTGCGTCCGCTCGCGCGCTCGAAACCGGGTACCAGCGCGTCCAGTACCGAGCGCGTGGCGTTGGAAGTGAATACTTTGATCTCTACGACGTCGACAGTAGCGTTCTGCGTGACAATGATTGCCGCTTCCGGAATGAAAATGCGGGCGGCAGAAGCCGCCCCGGGTCGTACGAGCGCATAATTTAGCATACACACATCTTTTTGCGGGACGTTTGAAATTACGCCATGCAAAACAAGTCATATCGCGCGGTGCCACTCCGTAGCAGGCGCTTCGCGTGCGTGCGTAAACGAAGATGGGAACGGTCTGATGCGGATACAGAAGTTGTTGCGTCGACACCAGCCATCAAAGGAGGCCGTGATGAATGTTGCATTCTTGATCAGCCGCGCTGCCGTGGTACCGCTGGCGGCCATGCTCAGCGTGACTGCCGTCTGGGCGCAGGGTACCGCCGCAAACTCATATCCCACGCGAGCGATCCGGCTGATTGTCGCTTACCCGCCGGGCGGCGGGACCGATGTCATCGCCCGCATCCTCGCGCAAAAGATGAGCGAGGGACTCGGCAAGCAATTGGTAGTCGACAATCGCGGCGGCGCCGACACTATCATCGGCACGGATCTCGTGGCGAAGGCTGCGCCGGACGGGTACACGGTAGGTGTGGCGACCAGCACCCTTACCATCAATACCGCGCTGTATGCCAAGCTGCCTTATGACGTCGCGCGCGATTTCGCGCCGGTGACGCTGCAAATGAAGGGCTTGTACGTACTCGTGGTTCATCCGTCGGTGGCCGCGAAGTCGATGAGCGAACTGGTGGCGCTGATCAAGTCCGCTCCAGGGAAGTTGAATGCAGCCAATGCGGGCCCCGGATCTCCTAGCCACCTGGGGCTGGCACAGCTGAACACCTATCCCGGTTTGAAGGTGGTGGGAATCAACTATAAGGGCGCGGGGCCGGCCGCAGCGTCGGTGTTGAGCGGCGAGACGCAGATCATGGTCGTCAGCATGCCGACCGTAATTCAGCAAATCCAGGCCGGGCGGCTGCGCGCGCTGGCTGTAACGAGTACGCAGCGCTCACCCTCGGTGCCCGACCTGCCGACCGCTGCCGAAGCGGGACTGCCGGGATTCGAAGCGAGCAACTGGTATGGACTTATCGTGCCGGCGCGAACCGGGAAGGCTCAAATCAACCGCCTGTACGAAGAGTCACGCAAGGCGCTTGCCCAAGCAGACGTCAAGCGGCGGTTGGTCGACCTGGGCGCGGACATTGTCGCGAGCACCCCGGAAGAATTCGGCGTTTTCATACGCGCCGAACTAGTGAAATGGGCCAAGCTTACGCGCGACGCGGGAATCAAGCCGGAATAATCTCGCGGCGGCAGCAAGACAGAGTAGCGGGAGCGGGCGTTTTATCGGGTTGGTACTTTCTTGCCGCAGCAAGCGGACGGAACAGGCTTTCAGTGGGCATCCGCACAGTTTCCAGCGACCTCGTCCCGGATTCATCGGCTTGTCGCGTCCGTCACGACGCCAAGTCGACAATGCCCGTGCACGGACGATTTTTTCTCCTTACTCTCTCTTGATGCCTGCTTCGCGCACCAGCTTGCCTTTCTTCTCCATTTCGGCTTTGACGTACGCCGTGAACTCCGCCGGCGACCTGCTGGCTGTCAGCTCGACGCCGCGTTCGAGGAAACGATCGTGCAAAGCAGGCATGCGCACGACCTCTGCGATTTCCCGGTTCAGGCGCGCGAGAATTTCGGATGGAGTTCCCGCCGGCGCCATCAATCCATTGAAGGTGATGTCTTCGTAGCCCGGCGCTCCCGACTCGTCGATGGTAGGCAGATCGGGAAAGAGCGGCGAGCGCGTACGGCTCGTGACGGCGAGCGCGCGCAGCTTGCCGGCCCTAATATAGGGTGCCGAGGTGCTCACTTGGTCGATCATCAGCATTACCTGTCCGCCGATGACATCCACGATGGCTTGGGAATTTCCTTTGTACGGCACGTGCAGCATTTTCACGCCGACCTGGCGGCTGAAGAGCTCCGTCGCCATGTGCCCCGTGCCGCCGGGACCCGACGTCGCATACGAAATCTCGCCCGGNNTGGGGCACGAGGCAGGTCAGCGTGACGCCGGTGAAGTCTTTCAACGGTTCGTAACCAGGGTTACCCGAGCATAGAGCGCTGCCGCCACCCTCATCCGAACGACTCGTGCGACCCTTCCTGTTGCGGGCACGCCTTGGTTACCGTTGTTTTAGAAGACAAAGCCGCGCTTGTCTCGTGGCTAGGCCGGGGCACAAATAAAATGTTGATATTAAAGTAATTTCAGATTATTATTAGCACTCACTCACATCGAGTGCTAATCATTTTTCGCCCGATGCCACCGTTTCGAAACCAGGAGATACATCCATGAAAATCCGCCCCTTACACGACCGCCTTATCGTCAAGCGGTTGGAAGAAGAACGCAAAACCGCCTCTGGCATCGTAATTCCGGACAGCGCAGCCGAGAAACCCGAGCAAGGGGAAGTGAAAGCAGTTGGCAAGGGCAAGATACAGGAAGACGGCAAAATTCGTGCTATCGACCTTAAAGTCGGCGACCGAGTGCTGTTTGGCAAATATTCCGGGCAGACCGTAAAAGTCGAAGGCGAAGAACTGCTCGTAATGCGCGAAGAAGACATCATGGGCGTCATTGAGTAACCGCGTAGCAAATCAGGAGAACCAACATGGCAGCAAAAGACGTCAAATTTCATGATTCAGCCCGCACCAAGATCGTCGCGGGCGTCAATATTCTCGCCGATGCGGTGAGGGTGACCCTTGGTCCCAAAGGCCGCAACGTCGTTCTCGACCGCTCTTACGGCGCGCCGACGATCACCAAAGACGGTGTGTCCGTGGCGAAAGAGATCGAGCTCAAGGACAAATTCGAAAACATGGGGGCGCAGATGGTGAAGGAAGTCGCAAGCAAGACTTCCGACATCGCCGGCGACGGCACCACCACTGCGACCGTGCTCGCGCAATCGATCGTGAAGGAGGGCATGAAGTACGTTGCCGCCGGCA
>PLYS01000466.1:0-134 GCA_003153455.1 Betaproteobacteria bacterium
ATTATGCATCACTCGCTAGCTTTCTCGCCGCCCTTCTTGCGATTGCCGCCGCCTTTTTTGCGCGGCGTATCGCCGCCTTTGCGTGCAGCTGCGGGATCCCTCGACGCGAGTTCGACCTTCGCGCCTTCACGCAG
>PLYS01000466.1:170-4697 GCA_003153455.1 Betaproteobacteria bacterium
ACCACGGTTGCGTCGCGCTTCACGTCAACCAGCATGTGCACGTTGGCGAACTGGCTCGGGAACAGGGCGTAGTCGTCGTTGGAGAACTGCGCCTTCAGCTTCACGGTGCCGGTCGCCGGGTCGATCTGATTGTCCGCAGTCAGCAAAGTGCCCGTCGCAAGTTTGACCTTGTCGGAGCGATCGTAGGCGTCGACCGGGAGCTTTTCCCCGGCCTGCAGTTTCTTCAGCACCGGAGGCAGGCTGTCTTCGGGAATGGTGAACACCACGGTGATCGGTTGCAGCTGGGTGATCACAACCAGGCCGGTCGCGTCGCCGGCACGCACGATGTTGCCGGCGTCGACCTGGCGCAAGCCGAGGCGGCCCGCAATCGGCGCGGTCACGCGTGCGTAAACAAGCTGCAGCTTGGCGTTGTCGACCAGGCCCTGATCGAGCTTGACCACGCCTTCGTATTGGCGCACCAGCGCTTCCTGCGTGTCGACCAGCTGCCTGGCGATCGAATCCTGGGCGAGCAGCACGCGGTAACGCTCTAGGTCGATGCGGGCGTTGGCGAGCAACGCCTGGTCACGCGCCATCTGCCCTTCGTATTGGGTGAGTTGTGCCTGGAATGAGCGCGGATCGATTTCCGCAAGCAGTTCACCCTCTTTAACAACCTGGCCCTCGCGGAACGCTACGCGCATCAATTGACCGTCGACCCGGCTGCGCACCGTCACGGTCTTGAGTGGCGTAACCGTCCCCAGGCCGTTCAGGTAAACGTTGACGCTGGCCGTTTTCGCCGCCACTGCCACGACCGGCATGACGCGCCCCGCGGGATCTCCACCGCGCTTGCCGGCTGGCTCGGTAGCGGCGGGCCGTTGCCACAGCAGGTAGCCCCCGATGCCCAGCAGCGCGAGAACTACAAGGGTGGTAAGCCACCCCGCCCATTTGGGAAAACGCGAATTAGAAGTCGGCATTTGAACTCGTTTCTCTTGGCGTCGAAGTGAATGTCAATTCATGTTTTTCGTAAACCGCGCTCGCTCCGGCAGACCGCGCTATGGCACGCACGGCTGGGACTTGCTCCCGAGGAGAGAATATAACAGGCAGGTGGCGTCAGGCACAGTCTGAAACAGAATGTTACAACAGATGGCCGGTTCGAGCTGTGGTCGGGGCGGGAGAAGCTGAAGCCCCTGCGGAAATCGACACGGTCCCCGATAATTCCCGAGTTCAATAGTCCCTATGTCAGCGAATCCCAGTATTGAACGATCCGTTTACGCGTCGCAGCGTCTGGCAGCGGCCCGCGACCCGCCTGCAGGTTGTCGAGCATGTATTCCGGCTTGTCTGTGCCTGGAATAACGGCGGTCACCGCTGGATGCGAGAGAATGAACTTCAGGAAGAACTGCGCCCAGGTCCTGGCGCCGAATTCGGCCGCGAAATCGGGCAGTGGCTTGCTGCCTGCTTTCCGAAAGAGAGAGTTCCGTCCGAAGGGTAAATTGACGAGCACGGCTGCGCCAGCATCCCGCGCAGCTGGCAGCAACACATCCTCGGCCTCGCGATCGCCGAGCGAGTAATTCACCTGGAAGAAATCGGGTTTCTCGCGCGCAAGCACTTTCGCTATCGCATCGTACTGACGGAGGAAACTCGTCGTCATGCCGACGTAGCGGCAAAGCCCCTGCTGTTTCCATTCACGCAGCAAGCCGAAGTCGTAGTTCGCATCGCCAACGTTCCAGGCTTGCATGAGATCGACGCGATTCGTCTTCAGACGGCGCAACGAAGCGTGCAGCGACGCCGTTGCCGCGGCGCGGTCCGCGTTGTAGGAGAACTTGGTGGCGAGGAAAAGCTTGTCCCGCACGCCCAGATCCGCGACGAGATCACCCAACCTGTCTTCCGCATAACCGTACGAATGGGCCGTGTCGATCAGCCCGCCGCCGCCCGCGACGAACGTCTGGATGACCTGGCGCCGCTTGGCGTATTTCACAGGATCGTTTTGGAAATCGAAGATGACCGCGGTGCCGATGCCGACGATAGGCAGTTGTTCGCCGCCATGCGGGATTGGACGCGTCTTAAGAGGCTCATCCGCTGCACGGGCCGCGCGCGGAAATCGTGCAAACACGGTAGCTAGCGCCACCCCGGCGCTCGTGGCAAGAACCCGGCGGCGTGAGGGGTCGGTTCGAGAACTCATATCAGGTTCCTTTCGGGTAGCATTTGGAAGCTTCCGGCATAGCCGCGCGACGCTCGCGAACGCGACCAGGCCACAACGCGAGTATCGCCTGGTCGAAGGCGACCGCCAACATCGCAAGCGCAAGGATGTGGCGCGGGTTTTAAATGACCGCGGGGCATTTTAGCAGCAGGGAGGAATCGGGTCGGCGTCAACCAATTGCGGGGTTCGGTCGCTTCCGCCTGTCTTTGCAGGCGACCAGGATTAAACGCATCTCGCATACATTTGGTAACACTTTGTTACAACTGGAAGCGTAAGACCTTGATAGTGTTCCTTCACAAGCTGTCAAAATCTGTAAACAGGCATAGGAAGAAGCCCGATGATGATCGCCGACGTTATTCGTAATGCCGAATCTGAATGCGTGATTTATTTCTTATTGGCTGCCTACATAGAAGCGGCGCAATTTGGAGGAAAGCTTCCTGAATACCTAACGAATCTACCAATAACCGGGTTGAAGGATGTGGAGACGCGCTTGCAGCAGCTTATGATGGAGCTTGACAAGGCATCTGAGCGACTACACGAGAAAGCCTGTGTGGTAATCAAAGAGGCTCTGCACATTTTCGGCGCTGCGTTATGTCGGCTGAAATTTCTGGAACGCGAGAAAGAACCATTGTTGGCGTCCAACTTAACGGGAGACAACGTAAGAAATTCGCCTGGAAGAGTTCACGATGGTATCAGTAGATTGGATATTTCTTAGGCCATCCTCGGGGCACCCACAGTGAATCAGGCAGCTATCGTACGTCGGCACGATCTGCGAATTTCAATAGTCCTGATCGGGTGGTCTGATGAATAACTGTTAGCCCCTATGAATATTTCTAAGATATCTTCGTCAAGAGTTCAGGTTCTCACGGGTGTAGATATCGCAAAAGCCATGTGCCGGTATTCCAAGCGCTGCATTGAACTTGCTGGCCATGTTCTGATAAGCAATTAATGCAGCGAGCTCGATGATCGCCTGATCATCGAAGTGCTGGCGCAAATGCGAAATAATTTTTGCATCGAGCTTGCACCCGGTGTGAGTCACTGCAGTTGCGTAGCACAAGGCTGCCTTTTCTTGCTCGCTGAAGAGCGGGGATTGCTCGAAGGCGAGCAAGGAGGCAAATTTTTCCGGCGTTGTGCCGCGTTCGAGACTGGCAGAGGAGTTAAGGTCAATGCAAAAATCACAGCAATTAATGCGTGAGATCAGAACCTGAACCAAAGACCTTAACTCTGGATTGATGCGCGACGTCTTTCCGTCCAGCGTACGGTACATCGCGGCCATGCTCAGGTATGCCAGTGGGAGTCTCCCCCAAAGGCGGACCGGTTCGAGTTCTCTGCCGTAGCGTCGGCGCTGCAGGAAAAATATAACTCGCATGTACCACGGGTAGCGAAAGATTTCCGAGCCGCGAATGTAGCTCATGTTTGTCTCCTTCTAGGGCGGGCGTGGTGCTTACCTCAGCCAGAGAAATCGGCAGCGGGCAAGCTTTTACGCGGGCTTGCCCAGGAATATCCCACATGCCAACAGCCTATCCAGATCCTCCGGGCGATCCACGTCCCAAAGGGTTGCGGGTTCGCCTCATTGAGGGCCGGGATAATGATAGACAGTGCCGGCATAGCGTCGCTCACAGGTCGGTAGCGAAATCAGTGCTTAGAATCGTTCAGGGTCCAGTCGTAATCCAAATAGCGGATTTGCGCTTGACTTTGACGCACTACTGCGCGCGCCACTGCTCCATCCGCAAGGAAATCGGCATAGCGCGCGAGGAACTGGGGAACCGAGCTTATGCCGCGATTGCCTTTTTCGAAGTCTACCTTGTACCAGTCGAAAATTCGGGATACTTCCAGCTTCCCGGAAGCTGGATCGTAGCGGTTGCGACTGCGGTCGCCGAGAAAACGGCGCAGGCTATCTTCAAGCTGCGAGTCAAGGCGTTCGGCGACAAAAGCTTCATCGCGCAACATTGGGCAGCCAATCGAGGCGCAGTTGACCGCGAAATGAATGCGCGGCTCATTGAAAGCTTCCGGCGCGCGGATCAATCCATGCTCCACGTCGTCGAGACTGCGCTCGGCGCCGAGCAACATGAAGAACGCTTTCTTCCAAGGAGACTTCAGGAACGACCCGAGGTCCTTAATCGATTTCAGATCAGGGTAGCGCGTAAGCACCAGTTTAATGGTAAAAGCGTTATAGGCATTAATGAGAAAGGCGAGTTGCTGCTCGCGCGTCCAGCCGCGGTACTCGGTTTCCGTGACCGAGGAAAGGCCGTTATGGTAGACCTGCAATGCGCTCTGGTCGGTGTGAAAGCCGGCGTAATCGACACGCGAGGAGCTGCCATTTTGCGCAACAACCACATGGCGCTTAAGCAGCG
>PLYS01000172.1:0-6956 GCA_003153455.1 Betaproteobacteria bacterium
GCTTTCGGGGCCGGAGCTGCTGTCCGTCTACGACATTGCCGACAAGTTGAGCCGCGCGGCCGGCGTGCCGATCAAATACAGCGACCTGCCGCCCGAGGAGTTCAAGCAGCTGTTGATGTCCATGGGAAGGCCGCTCTGGCATGCCGAGGACATGACCGTTTCGTACACGAAGATGAGCTTGGGGGCGAGCGCGGTGCTCACCGAGGACGTGAAGCGTGTGCTTGGACGCGCCGCGACGCCGTTCGATCAGGTTGCGCAGGACTACGCCCACTTATTCCGCGCGTGATCGCAAGAAAGAAGTGACGCAATAACCAATGAAGGCAGGAACGGCAATGACGAAATTCCCGCTGATGTTAGCTTGCTGCGCGTCGTTCTTTGCTTCGATCGCACCTCTGGGCTGCGGCGCGCAGCAAGACGCCGCAAGAAATTATCCAGCCAGACCGATCAGGCTCGTGGTTCCTTTTGCGCCGGGCGGCGCGACCGACATCGTCGCGCGCGCGCTGGCGCCCGCTTTGAGCGAAGGCCTCGGCCAGCAAGTCATCGTCGACAACCGCCCGGGCGCGGCCGGCAACATCGCCGTCGAAATTCGTCAATTCTGAACTCACGCGCTGGGCGCGCATCATTAAAGAAAACAATATCAAAATTCAGTAAGCCGGCAACGCAAGGGGCAGCATGCGAGCCGGTGGAAACCAAACTTTCGTTCCAGACGAGGAGAATTGCATGACGTTCAATGCCAGCAAACCCAGGTTATTGCTGATTCAGCCGTTTCAATTGCCGCAGTCGTCGCGCTATGGTCTGAGGCCGACTCACGGCGCCAAAGAAGCGACCATGGTCAACTATAACAACATCAAACATCTGCTGGAGGACGTGGAGTGGGACTTGCATCCCGGCGCGATCGCGCCTTACGGCGATTGGCCGGTGGAAACCCGCGAGGAATTCTGCCTGGTTGCCGCCGGCCGCCTGCCGATCGTGCGCGAGGCGTGCGCGAGCGGCAAGTACAACGCGATCGTCCTGCTGGGCGGGGGCGAGCCGGGTTTTCCTGAATCGAGGGAAATCGCTCGGCCCTACGGCATTCCCGTGACGTCCTGCGCGTTCTCTCAGATGCACTTTGCTTCCATGCTGGGCAACAAGTTCAGCGTGATCGACCTCGCCGAAAATCACAACATGTATTACTACAACCTGATCGTGCAGCACCGCTTCACCGGGCGCTGCGCTTCCATCCGCAACATCAACTTTCCGCTGCCGCGGCCGGGCCATGAGGACGAACCCCATCCCAGACAGGAGAAAGAAAAGGCGCTGCGGGGCGAGCCCTCGGCCATGCTCGAAGCCGCGGTGACCGAGGCGGTTGCCGCGATCGAAGAGGACGGTGCGGAAGTCATCATCTTCGGCTGCTCCGCAACCTTCTGGCTGCAGCCGTTTGTACAGCAGCGCCTCAAGGGGTTGGGATGGGAAATCCCGGTGCTGGAAGGCTTCAGTTGCGCGATAACCCTGGCGAAAGTCATGATCGGCCTGGGCGTCGACGCCAGCGGTCTCATGTTTCCGGGCGACCGACCACGGAAGTGGCGGCGCAAGAAGGTGTTCTGAGAAAGGAGCATCATGCAACGCATCCTAAGAGCCCGTAACATAATGAAACGCACGTGCGTTGCGGTCCAGAATTGGTGCTGGCGAGGCGCTCGATGAAGCCAATATCGAGAATATTGGCAAGTCGAGCAACGACGTTAGCGCCGATTCTGGCCGCAACCCCAAACAACGTTAGAACCANNCATCGCGTGTTTCATTATGTTACGGACTCTAAGCATCCTGGTGCTGGCCGCGTTCCTGCTGGCGGACGGAAGCGCTTACGCGCAGTCCGCTGCGAGCTACCCGACGCGGCCCTTACGCATGATCGTGCCGTTCGTGCCCGGCGGCGCTACGGATTTCGTGGCGCGGGTGATACAACCCAGGTTATCCGAGGAGCTCGGGCAACCCGTCGTCGTGGAAAACCGCGCGGGCGCATCGGGCAATATCGGCGTCGAGCTCGCGGCGCGTGCCACTCCCGACGGTTACACGGTATTGCTCGGCAACATCGGCGCCATGGCGATCAACCCGGCGTTGTTTCGGAAGTTCCCGATTCAACCGGTGCGCGACTTCGTGTGCCTGTGCCCCATGGTCGACATACCGACCGTTTTTGTCGTTAATGCCGCGGTCCCCGTGGCGACCCTCAAGGAGTTCATCGATTACGCGAAGGCGAAACCGGGGCAGGTCAACTACGCTTCGACCGGGGCGGGAAGCAACTCGCGCATGTCCATGGAATACATCATGAACAAGGCCGGCATCAAGCTCGTTAACGTTCCGTACAGCGGCGGCGGAGCGGCGACCACCGCGCTGCTCTCCGGTGAAGTCTCGGTGTCCGTCTTCAGCGTGGCTTCCCTGATACCGCATGCCAGGAGCGGAAGGCTCAAGGGGCTTGCCGTCATAGCGCCGAAGCGCATCGACGCGCTGCCCGAGATGCCGACCCTTGCCGAGTCCGGATTCCCGGAATTGACGCTGGGTTCGTGGCAGGCAATTTTTGTTTCGACTCCGACGCCACTGCACATCGTCAAAAAACTGCACACGGTCGTGGGCAAGGTCATGGCGGATAACGCAATGGTCCAGCGCCTGCGCGCGGGTGGCGCGGAACCCATAGGCATACAATCTCTTGAGAAATGTGCTGCTTTCATCAAAGCGCAGAACGAATTCTGGGCCAAGCTGGTGGAACAGGTTGGCGTAACCGCCGAGCAATAGCGGCATTCACTTTTATTATTCGCCGCTTCATTCAGGACAGATGCCGGAGGCCTTCACCACCTTTCCCCACTTGGCGATTTCACTACGGACATACTCACCCACCTGAGAGGGCGTGCCAGAGTGGAGCATATCTTAACCGGGCTCCGTCCCACTGTTATAATCCGCGTGAATATTGGCGATTTGCTTCACCTGCGACAACCTGACAGTTACTCCTCCCACGGCGGCAAAGCATGCCGGTATCAACCTGGATCAACGCAGTGGTCGCCGCCGGGCTGTTCGGTTGCGCCGTTCCGGGTTGGGCCATAGACGGCCGTGCCGATGTGGCGCAGGAACGCGAGCCGTCGCCCGCGCCGGAAGAAGGCATCGCCTACAAATTCACTCCGACCTTCTATCGCACGACCAATGCAACGCCAGCCTACGATCTCAACCTGCGCGGAAACCAAGGCGCGCATACGGCGTGGATCGGTTTCTACCAGCGCTCGGATGAATTCCAGCAACTGCGGCTCGGCTACGAGAATACGGTGGAGCTGCCGTTCGGCCGGGTGGTGCCGTCGCTGCAGTATGCAACGCGCGGGTTTCTCGGCGGCAGTGTGACCGCCGAAATCGGCGAGCGCTACTTCGGGCTGGCAGGCTTCGGGCGCACCAACCTCAAGGATTACTTCAATCTAAATTTCGACCCCAACGACATGGTGCTGTTCGGCGCCGGCACGCGCGCGCTGCCGAACACCACGCTGACCCTGTTCCAGATCAGGGACGACCGGCTCGGCACTGGCCAGCGCGTAACGCACCTGACGGCGCGCATCAAGCCTGACGCCAAGACGCGCTGGACGGTGGACGTGTTCCACAAGGAGGGCCGCCCAGATGCCAGCGGCGAGTGGGTGCACGGCACCGGCGTGACGGTAACCTACGATTTCGGCCGCTATTTCGCACGGGTGGCGAGCGATCCACACGTCAACTTCTCGAACAACCACATGGTACGCGCGGCGTTCGGGTTGCGCTTTTAAGACCAAGATTGTTATATATTCACGGTTCACCGTTCACTTTTCTTCAAAGGAGACTCATCATGGCCAAAGGATATTGGATCAATTTTTTTCACTCCGTCACCGACCCGGATAAGGTCGAGGCATACCGCAAGCTCGCAGGACCGGTGATGCAGGCAGCCGGTGCGCGATTCCTGGTGCGCGGCGAGCCCACGAAAGTGTATGAGGCGGGCCTCATGCAGCGTGTGGTGCTGATCGAGTTCGACAGCGTGGAGCAAGCGATCGCCGTGCACGACGGCCCGGGCTACCAGGCTGCAGTAAAGGCGCTCGGTAACGGCGCGAAGAGGGACCTGCGTATCGTGGAGGGCCTTGCCTGACGCAAGCGCAGGACGCGCGGAGAGGCGGAAGCCGGGACTTCGACGCCATTTCCCGCTGCCATATTCCAAATTTCAAAGGAGGAAGCCACATGCGGGTAAATACGCTCAAACAAAAATTACATGATGGCAACGCCGTCTTCGGCGCCATGATTACGTTCCCTTCACCGCCCGTTGTGGAAATGCTGGGCTATCTGGGGTTCGACTGGGTGTTGATAGACAATGAACACGGCTCTATCACGGTGGATACTTCCGAGGATATGATTCGCGCCGCAGAGCTTACTGGCGTCGCTCCCATAGTGCGACCCGTGGCCAACAGGCCGGAAATCATTGCGCCCTTTCTGGACAGAGGCGCATGGGGCGTGCAGATTCCGCACGTCAATACCAGGGAGGAAGCCGAAGCAGCCGTTAAATCCTGCAAGTACTATCCCGAAGGGCAGCGGGGCATTTTCAGCCGTGGCAGGCCAGCCGAGTACGGCATAGGCGGAACGACTCGGGAATACGCCGCGAAGGCGAACGCGAACACGCTGGTTTGCCTGATGCTCGAAGAGGTTGAAGCCATCGACAATCTTCAGGAGATGATTACTGTGAAGGGCGTGGATGTCTTCTTTATCGGGTCCGGCGACCTTTCACAGTCTATGGGCTACCCGGGACAGCAGACGCATCCTGAAGTGCAGGCGGTCATGGGGAAGGGTGTGAAGCTCATACGAAATGCGGGCATTGCGGCCGGAGTGAGCTGTCCGGATTCGTTGGTACCAAAGTTCCTGGGACTGGGAGTTCAGTACTTTCACACCAATATGGCAAGCCTGATTCAAAGCGCCGGGGAAATGTATCTGAGGGCCATGAGACAGCACGCAAAATGATTCAGTGGTGTACAAATTCAATGGGAGAGAAAAGATGAAAGCAGCGTACTTCATGAAACACGGAGGGCCGGAGGTGATGCAGTATGGCGACGTTCCGGATCCCGTTGCCGGGCCTGGCCAGGTGCTCATCGACGTTCACGCGGCCAGCGTCAACGGCGCCGACTGGAAGGTGCGTGCCGGCCATTATGCCCCGATCACCGACGTTCCGTACGTTCCGGGGCGGGATTTTTCCGGCGTTGTCAGTGCGCTCGGCGCCGGATTGGCGGAGTTTGCGCTTGGCGATGCGGTCTTCGGCGTTTGTGACGTCGGCCAGGAAGCGGCTTACGCGGAGAAAGTCGCAATCAGGTCGGCGATCGTGGCGAGAAAGCCGGCGAGCCTTACCCACGTGGAGTGCGCCGCGCTGTCGCTGATCGGTCTCACCGCACTTTGCTCAATCGAGGACACGCTGCAGCTGAAGTCCGGTGAAACCATACTGATCCAGGGCGGCGCGGGCGGTGTCGCCAGCTTCGCGATCCAACTTTCCAAGCATATCGGCGCCCGCGTGATCACGACTGCAAGCGCGGCGAATCGCGACTACCTGCGGACCCTCGGCGCCGACCAGATCATCGACTACAACGCGCAGGACTTCACGCAAGCGGTGTCCGGCTGCGACGCGGTGTTCGACACCGTCGGCGGCGATGTGGCGAAGCGCTCTTTCGGCGTGCTGCGACCGGGCGGACGCGCCGCGTTCATTGCCTCGGGAAATACAGCGCCGGTCTCGCCGCGTGCCGACGTTGCATCGCTGCGGCCAAAAGTCGGGCGCGACCGCGCGCATCTCGAGCGGACCGTTGCCCTGGTCACAGGCGGCGCCGTCCGCGTCCCCGAGATCACGATCTATGCGTTGTCGCAAGCCGCCGCGGCCCATGCGGTGAGCGAGGGGCGCCACTTCCGCGGGAAACTGGTATTCAAAGTGCGGTGACGTGAGCGTCACGAAGGCTCAGCGGCCGGACTGCATTCCAAGCGCCTTGTACACCTCCGCAACTTCAGGAGAGGACAGATACATCAACAGCGCTTTGGCGGCCTCGGGCGCTTTGGCGTGAGAAGACACGAATCCCACGAGCGAAGTCGGAGTCGAAATCTCACGTGGCAGCGGGCCGACTACTTCCACGCCGGGGTCATGGATTTCGCTGAGAAAGGTCAGTCCGATTTCGACCTCGCCCTTGGCGAGGAATGCCATCGCGCCGGCGCCGCCTTGTGCGCGCCTGATCTTCGACTGCATCTGCTCCGCAATTCCGAGTTTCGTGAGCGTTGCGTCGAAGCTGACGCCAGCGGCCGCTCCGCGCGCCCCGTCGGGATATGAGACAGTCCTCGCCGCAAGCAGCATCTGCCTGACCGCTTCGGGCGTAGAGATGTCAGGCTTGGCAGCACCTTTGCGCACGGCGACTGCCACTGTCACCGTGGCGAGCGGCGTCTCAGTGCTGGCGATAACGTTGCCGGAGGCGAGCACCTCCCGCAAAGGCGGCTGCACGATTGGCACGTCGAACGGCTCCCCGCGCACGACTTGCTGCTTCGTTCCGCCGCCCGAGCCGAATGTCGCCTTGACCGTGTGGCCGGTCTTGCGCTCGAAGTCCGGAATCATCCTCTGTATTGGATCCCGGATGCCGCCGGGTGCCACGAGAGTGACCTCGTCCGCCCGCGCGTCGTACGCATGGAATACGGTCAAGGCGATAACCGCCGGTGCAAGAATATATTTCATACCTTGGTCTCCGAACCGTTGATTGTTCGATTTGCTACAACCCCGCCTGGGAGACGAACTTGGGATTCAGGTACGCTTCGATGGCTTCGCTCCCGCCCTCTGAACCGTAGCCGGAGTCCTTGACCCCGCCGAACGGCACCTCGGGTAAAGCCAGGCCCAGGTGATTGATGGTCATCATGCCGGTCTCGACCTGCGAGGCGATCGCGTTGGCGGTCTTGGCCGAGTTGGTCCACGCGTAGGC
>PLYS01000172.1:6971-10942 GCA_003153455.1 Betaproteobacteria bacterium
TTGCCGCCGTGCTTGTGCGCGTCGTCGACGTTAGCCTCCATTGCGCGCGAGCGGCGCGGGTTGGCGAGCGCGCCCATGGTGATGCCGGCCTCGAGCCCGTCGCCGACTTTGAGGTTCCTGCTTGCCGCGACGAACTTCTCGACGAAGCTGTTGTAGACGCCTTCCTGCACCAGGAAGCGGGTCGGCGATATGCACACCTGTCCGGCATTGCGGTACTTCATGAAGGCCATCGTCTTTGCTGCGACCTCGACATTGGCGTCGTCAAAAATGATCACGGGCGCGTGCCCTCCGAGTTCCATCGTGGCGCGCTTCATGTGCTGGCCAGCGAGGGCCGCGAGATGCTTGCCGACTACGGTTGAGCCTGTGAACGAGATCTTGCGGATGACCGGATGCGGGATCAGGTATTCCGAAATCTCCGCCGGGTTGCCGTAGACCAGGTTCATGACGCCGGCCGGAACACCGGCGTCGGCATGGGCGCGGATCAGTTCGGCGGGCGAGGCCGGAGTCTCTTCCGCCGCCTTGACGATGATCGAGCAGCCCGCCGCCAACGCAGCCGAGAGTTTTCTTACCACCTGGTTGATCGGAAAATTCCAGGGCGTGAACGCCGCGACCGGCCCCACCGGCTCCTTGATCACCAGTTGGTAGACGCCTTCTGCGCGCGCGGGNNCCCGCTCACGCAGCAGATGAGCGGCCTTGCGCATGAGCTTTGAGCGCTCGAATGCCGAGATCTTGCGCCAGGTCTGAAAGCCTTTTTGCGCGGCTTCAAGCGCGCGGTCGAGGTCGGGACGCTCGGCGCAGGCGACAGTGCCGATCTGGTTGCCGTTGGCCGGATTGACAACCGGCAGGGTGCGGCCCGAGGCGCTCGGGCACCAGGCGCCGTTGATGTAAAGCAAAGTGTTTGGGTACATGGTGGTTGGGTTCGCGGTTGGAAAAAGGCAGGTGCGCAGCATAACCCGAAACGCTGAAACGCGTCCGGCTGCAGCGCGCTGACCGGGCCGGATTGATTAGGCCGGCTTCGACCCGCGCGCCGGCCTGACGCTGTGGCAGAAAATGAGCGCAGCAAGCAAGGGCGCGCCACCGCAATGGCTGTCGACCCACCCGGCCGGACCAACACGCATCAAGGAGATCGAGAAGCACCTGCCGGAGGTGCTGCCGCTGTATGCGAAGGCGACAGGGCGGGCGGTCGATGCTCGGTCCAGTACCTCAGGTCGTCCCTAGCGATCATCACGCCCTGGATTGCCATACCGCTATCTCGCCTACTTTAGAACGTGTACTCAGGACCCTCAACATACTTGAAGCGCTCGAGGGCATCCGCACGCAAGGTGTAGCCCAGGCCCGGCCGGTCCGGTGCGTGCACCGTGCCATCCGGCCGGATGTCGAACGGCTCGTTGAAGAGTTCCCACATCATCGGCATGTATCCCTGACTGACTTCCAGAATGTGACAATTAGCCGCGGCCATGGCGACATGGATGCTGGCCGCAAATAAGATGCCGCTGCCCCAGGCATGGGGCGCGAGCCGTATGTCACGGGCCGACGTCAATGCGGCAATACGGCGGATTTCCGTAAAGCCTCCCGCGCGGGCGACGTCCGGCTGGGCAATGTCGAGAGCGTCGTGGTGGAGCAGGCTCTGAAAGCCGTAGCGCGTGAATTCGCGCTCGCCGGAGGCGATGGGGATGGTGGTCGCGCGCCGGACCTCTGCCTGGCCGCGATGGTTTTCGGGCGACACCGGTTCCTCGAACCAGGCAATGTCGTACGGCTCCAGAGCCCTGGCCAGTTGGATCGCTACTGGCACTTCCAGAGAGCCGTGAGCATCGACCATCAGTTCAACGCGTGCCCCGATTCCACGCCTCGCAGCCTGCACACGCCGCACACACTTTTCAATGGAAAAGCCGTCCCGGCCTACCACGCGCATCTTCACCGCGGAAAACCCTTTCGCAGCGTAGCCGCCCAGTTCGGCTTCGGCTTCGTCCCCCGAAGCCCAGCCGCCGCTGGCATAACCCCGGACCACTCTGCGCACCGCCCCGAGGGCCTGATACACGGGAATCCCCAAGGCCTGCGCCTTGACGTCCCAAATGGCGATGTCTATTCCCGCAATCGCTTCCATCACTACGCCGCTGCGGCGGCTTACTTCGGGCTGCGGCACGCCGCGTTCGAGCGCCGGCTCGGCGCGCGAGCCGTTGTACATCTTTTCGTAGATGCGCTCGGAAAACAGCGGGTCTTCGCCGACCACTTCCGGGCCCAACTCGTGTTCGACTATAGCTGCAACCACGGGTGGCGACCCCAGGGCCGCTCCGATACCCGTCAACCCTCTATCCGTCTCTACCAGAATAAGGGTGGCATCGCTTTTCACCTTCGTTCCCAGATCGGTACGGTGCTGTCTCTGCGAGGGCACCGGGTCGGACATCGGAATGGCGCGAACACGTTCGATTTTCATTGTGACCTCAGTGCCCCGTTGCGCGCGAGAGGCGTGCAGCGTTGTCTTTGGTGTCGTACATATTTATGGGCGTCTTGCCCTCGGCCGCTTTTGCCATGCGCGCCCGGATCTCGTTCGCCATCTTATTGTTCCGCTGCACTGCCGGCCGCGCTTCCATGGCCTCGAACCAACGCATGAAGTTGGGGAATCCTGCTTTATCGACCCCCCGGTCCGCGTGCCCCTTGGTCCATGGATACGTCGCGATGTCGGCGATGGTGTATTCGTCGCCGGCGATCCATGGTTTATCGCGCAGCCGGTTGTCGAGCACCCGGTAAAGGCGCACCGATTCGTTGTTGTAGCGGTCCTTCGCGTACTGAATGTTTTCCTTGGCGTAATTGTTAAAGTGGTTTGCCTGGCCGAACATCGGGCCGACGTGCGCCATCTGGAACATCAACCACTGCAGCGTGTCGTAGCGCTTGCGCGCATCCTTGGGCAGGAACTTTCCGGTTTTCTCCGCGAGATAGAACAGAATCGCGCCCGATTCCATCATGGTGTAAGGGCCGCCGCCCGGCCCTTCGGTATCGACGATTGCCGGGATTTTGTTGTTCGGGCTCAGTTTCAGGTACTCCGGACTAAACTGCTCGCCCAGACGGATGCTAACGTCCACGTGTTTCCATTCGAGGCCGGTCTCCTCGAGCATGATCATGACCTTCTGGCCGTTGGGCGTGGGTGACGAGTGTAGTTCAATCATAGACATCTCCTGTGGTCGGTAAAAATTATAGAAATCAACATCGCTCCCACCGCGGCGTCCCTTTGGAAGCGTCCGCGAGGAAGTCGATCATTGCGCGCGCCTTCGTGCTGACGTGGCGTCGGCTGAACTGAACGGCTGGCACGCCAGTATCCGATATCCGGTAGTTTGTGCCCAATTTCGCGATTTTCTTTGCGCAATTTTGTTGATTCAGTAGATTTTTGCGCTTCTTTTGTTGAACAAAGCATGTTCAACAATTCTGCACTGCTCCCAGCAGGTGTATAGCGTTGCGCACATCTGGTCTTCGTATCTCCCAACGAATGCTCGGCGCCGGCAGCGCCCTGCTGAATCCGCCGGACTAGATGATTTTTGTCCGGCTACTTGTCGGCGTTGAGCAACAACGGCAGTCCGTTTGGTCCGGTGCCCATGATGACGATCTTCGTGTTAGGCGACTTCGCCATCTCCATAGTCGCATCAATTCCACGCCACTTGAGCACGGAGATCTTGCTGATCTCCTCAAATGACTTGATGCCCTCGGCTTCGATCGTCTTGCGTTGACGCTCTGCTTCCTCGGCCTTGAGACGATAGGTATATGAAAGCAGATTTTGTTTGGATAGAAGCTTGTTCACGATTCCCCTGGCCATCTCTTTGGGGAGATCGAGCCGCAGAATCAGAATGCTGTCGACGATGATCGGATACTTCTCAATGTGTTCTCTGATACGGCTCTGCATTTCGCCGAGTAACGACAACTCATCACCTTGATATATTCCCTCGGCAGTGCAGTTGCCGAGGATCTGGCGCAGCGTTGAA
>PLYS01000514.1:0-1835 GCA_003153455.1 Betaproteobacteria bacterium
TCATGAATTCTATTTTGGCCAGATTCACTACGGGCTCGATTTGCGCGTCGCACGCGTCCCCGGCGCGCAGCCGCTGCGCCAGGCTCACCAGTCCCGGTTCAAACTCTCCGCCAAGGATGGTTTTCACGCCGAGGCCGCGCAGCAGCTCTTGGTTCATCGGCGCATACAGGCCGTACACGCACAGATGCGCGTGCGGCGCCATTTCACGGATGCGCGGGATGGCTTCGACCGCGATGCGGGTGGCGGTGTGCATGCCGACGTACAGCGCCACCAGCTTCGCGCCGGAAAGCAATGCCATATCGAGTTTTTGCAGAGAGAGATCGCTGCATTGCACGTTAAATCCGGCCTGCTTCAACCATGCAGACGGCTCGGCCAGGCCGAACGGCTGCCGGCCCAGTTCATAGGGGTTGATCAGCACGACCTTGAACAGCGCAAGGGGATCTGCGCAATTTTCTCCGCCCGCGCTGTTTAGCGGGCGGGAATCGTTGCGGCTATCCATGCGCGGCTATTTTGATTTGGGGCGTTCCGGAAAGACGCCCGGCACCGGCTCCCGGCTTGCGCCCGCCTCTTCCATGCGCTGCAGGTAGTGTTGCCACATTTCGTCCTGATTCATGCCCAGGCTATAGAAATAATCCCAGGAGTAAATACCGGTATCGTGCCCGTCGGAAAATACCGGTTGCACCGCATACGTGCCAACCGGCTCGATATGTTTGATCTCGACATTCTTCTTTCCGATTTGCAGTACTTCCTGTCCCGGCCCGTGACCGCGCACTTCCGCCGAGGGTGAATAAACGCGCAAGAACTCACAGGGCAACATGAAGCGCTTGCCGTCGGCGAAAGTAATTTCCAGCGCGCGCGATTTTTGATGCAGCTTGATTTCAGTCGGGGAAGGAGTGTTTTTGTCTAAGCCTGCCATGAGAGTTCCTTTGCTTCGGCGGATTCGATGCTTGAGTCAATCCCAGCGGTCATCGCGCACCTGGACCACGCCGTTTTCAATGCGCACGGGAAATTTGGCGGTCGCTTCGTACGCCGGTGCGGTCAGCGCGGCGCCGGTCTTGATACAAAAGCGCGCGCCATGGCGCGGGCAGATGATCACGTCGCCTTCGACCGAGCCGCCGGTCAGGATGCCGCCATCGTGGGTGCAGACATCCTCAATCGCGTAATACTCGCCGTCGAGATAGAAGACGGCGATCCGCGCACCGTCGACGTCGACCGCGCGCCATTGCCCCGGCGCGAGTTCGCCGACCCGCGCTACCGTCACCCACTCACTCATTCATTCAGCATCAGGACATTACGCTTTAGACTGCAACCACTTCGATATCGGGCTCAATCGACTTCACCAAGTTCTCGATGCCGGCGAGCGTGCCCGACAGGGAACTCGGGCAGCTGCCGCACGCGCCCTGGTAATGCACGGTGAGTTTGTTGCCTTCGAGACCGAGCACGTATAGATCGCCGCCATCGCCCTGCAGGTAAGGGCGAATCTGCTCGTCGAGCAGCTCATTGATCTTGTCGAGCCGGTGCTGGTCTTCCGGGCTCAGGTCGGCGATCGCAGTAGTGGACGCGGCTGCCGCTGCGGCCGACTGCTCGTCTGCCGCCGGCGCGGCGCGGATCGGATCGGCGAGCTTGCGCGTCAACTCGTGCCAGTCGGCGCCGCCGTCCTGCGTGACCGTGATCCAGTGATCGACATAGAACACGTTGGTCACGTGCTCAAGGTCGAACAGCGCGGACGCGAGCGGATCGTCCTGCGCCTGTTCCGCATTGTCGTACGAGCGCGTTATACCCCAGGTCAACGGCTCCTTGAGGATGAACTTCATCGCATTCGGATTGGGCGTGCC
>PLYS01000514.1:1851-4872 GCA_003153455.1 Betaproteobacteria bacterium
AGCGTATGCCACGGCAGGATCGCGCATTTGACGCGCGTGGGCAGGTCGTGCACACCTGCGAACACCGTGAGCCGGCCGAGATGGTGCGGCTGCCGCTGCAAGTCGAGCTTGCCGGTCGCCATGTCGCGGAATTCCTGGATCAGCGTTTCCGCCTCCTGCCGCGTCTTAGCTTTGACGGTGGAGGTCATCATGGATGCGGATGCCTTGCAGATCGCGCACGCCTCGCCGTGGAACGCGATGCCATCGATGGTATCGCCGTTCAGCTTGAGCGCAAGACCAATATGATCGCCGCACAGCGGATTGTGGCCCGTGGCAGTGTGGCTCGCGTTCTCCAGCGTGCCGAAATTGCGCGGCTTCCGGTTGTGGTCGAGGATGACCTCTTGGTAAAGCTGTTTGCTATCGGCCATAACGCTATCGCGTGGAAGGGTTTCACCCAAAGATCTTCTGCACGGTGCGGATGCCCGCTACCAGCGCATCGACTTCCGCCAACGTGTTGTAAAACGCGAACGATGCGCGTGATGTCGCCGGCACCTTGAAACGCTGCATCACAGGCTGCGCGCAATGGTGCCCGGTGCGGATCGCAACGCCCTCCTCGTTGAGAAGCGTGCCGACATCGTGTGGATGCACGCCGTCGAGCGCAAACGACAGCACCGCGGCCTTTTTTTCCGCGGTGCCGATGATACGCACGCCCGGCATGCGGTTCACCTGCTCGGTCGCATAATCCAGCAGGTCGAGTTCATGTGCGGCGATCTTGTCCATGCCCGTCGCCGCCAGGTAATCGACCGCGGCGCCGAGCCCGATCGCTGCCGCGATCGGCGGCGTGCCGGCTTCGAATTTATGCGGAATGACGTTGTAGGTGGTTTTCTCGAACGTCACCGACAAAATCATGTCGCCGCCGCCTTTGAACGGCTGCATTTTCTCGAGCAGTGCCGCCTTGCCGTACAGAATGCCGATGCCGGTCGGACCGCACAGCTTGTGGCCGGAGAACGCGTAGAAATCGCAGTCGAGGTCCTGCACGTCGACCGTCATGTGCGGCACAGCCTGCGCGCCGTCGATCAGTACCGGCACGCCACGCGCATGCGCAAACGCGATCATGGGCTTGATCGGGTTGATGGTGCCCAGCGCGTTCGATACGTGCATCACACCGACGAACTTGGTGCGCTCGTTGAAGAGCTTTTCGTATGCGTCNNTTGCGGCCGTAGCCGTGCATCACGAGGTTGATCGCCTCGGTCGTGCCGCTGGTGAAGATGACTTCACGGTCTTCACGGGCGTTGATGAAGCGCTGCAGCTTGCGCCGCGCCTCTTCATATTCGTGAGTCGCGGTCTCCGACAGATAGTGCACCGCACGATGAATGTTGGCATGCTGCGTGGTCTGATAGCGCACCAGGCGGTCGATCACCTGCTGTGGCATCTGGCTGGAGGCCGCGTTATCGAGATAGACCAGCGGCTTGCCGCCAACCCTGAGCTTCAGGATCGGAAAGTCGGCGCGGATGCGCTCGACGTCCAGCGACGACGAACGCGATTTGAGTGAGGCCTGGATTGCGCTCATGACTCGCGGTTGGTTTGTTCGAGCACCGTCTGCTCGAGGCGATGCCTGAGCGATGCGACCGGTATGCGGTCGATGATTTCGGCGCCGAACGCGTAGGTGAGCAGATTGCGCGCCGCGGCATCCGACAGCCCGCGGCTCTTCAGATAAAACACTTCCTCGGCATCGAGCTGGCCGACGGTCGCGCCGTGCGCGCATTTGACGTCATCGGCGAAGATCTCGAGCTGTGGCTTGGTATCGACGTGCGCCTTGCCGGTCAGCAGCAGNNCCGCCGACGATGCATTTGTGCAGCTGGCGGCTTGTGCCGTGCGGCTTGGCATGGTCGATGCAGGTATGAGTGTCAGCGAGCTGGCGATCGGTAATCAATGCCAGGCCGTCGATCGCGCACTCGACGCCTTCGGCCGCCTGCAGCACATTCAGGTTATAGCGTGAAATGCGTGCGCCGAGCGCCACGCTTACCGATTGATAGCGGCTGGCATGCGCCAGGGTCACCGCGCAGTTCGCAATGTGAAAAGCCTTGCCGCTGTCGCGCTGCACCCGGATGTGGCGCACCCGCGCGCCGGCGCCGACCGTGATTTCGGTCACTGCATTGTTAAAGTAGGCCTCATCCTGCAATGCGACGAAGTCCTCGACCACGGTAACTTCGCTGCCGGCGTCCGCCACCACCAGGCAGCGCGGATACGCGGCCACGTCCTGCCGGGTCGCCACGAACAGCAGATGTACCGGCGCCGCGACCGCTGCGTTGCGCGGCACGACGATCAATGCACCATCGTGCAGGAACGCGGTGTTGAGCGCGGCAAATGCGTTGTGCTGGAATTCGGCATAACGGCCGAGATGCGGTTCCAGCGTCGCGCCATGCCGGGTCGCCCCCGACGCGAGATTCTCGACCACGACACCAGCTTTATTGAACGACAGCTGCGGCGCGTGGACGCCGTCGACAAACACCAGGCGCGCTGCGGCTTCGGGCAATACGAAACGTTCGATATCCGTCAGCTCCAGCGGTGGTGCGCTGCGCACCGGCTGGAACGACATCCTGGTAAGCGGTGAAATGTCGGTGAAGCGCCACTCTTCGTCGCGTGTCGTCGGCACCGTCAATGCACTGACGCGGTCAATCGCATCGGCGCGCAGCCGATTGAGCCACGCCAGGGCCGGTGACGAAAAAGCGGCCGGCAGTTGCGGCTGCCCTGCGAGCAGACTCTCGAGATAGCTGTTGCGGGTGGTGACGCTCATGCTGTGGCGCGGGCAGTCGTCTTGTATTCGGTGCTGACCCACTCGTAGCCGCGTGTCTCGAGCTCGACCGCGAGATCTTTGCCGCCGGTCTTGATGATGCGGCCGCCATCCATCACGTGCACGTAATCCGGCACGATGTAGTTGAGCAAGCGCTGATAATGCGTGACCAGCACGATCGCGTTGTCCTTGTTCGCGAGCTGGTTCACGCCGCCGGCGACCACGCGCAAGGCGTCGATGTCGAGGCC
>PLYS01000246.1 GCA_003153455.1 Betaproteobacteria bacterium
TGTAGGTCGGCACGCGTTCGAGCCAGCCCAGCGGCGTGATCATCGACAGCAGCAGATGCAGCTCGGCGTGCTGCGGCACGCGCGACTGGATGAACAGCGTCGCCTGCGACGGATCGACGCCGGCGGCGAGCCAGTCGATCACCATGTCCCAGGCGTTCTGCTCGACGATCTCCGGCGTGTCGTAGTGCGTGGTCAGCGCATGCCAGTCGGCGACGAAGAAAAAGCACTCGAACTCGTGCTGCAGCTTGATCCAGTTCTTGAGCACCCCATGGTAGTGGCCGAGATGCAGGGCGCCGGTGGGGCGCATGCCGGACAAAACGCGATCGACGAACATAAGCGCCGGTTTCCTTGTTTCCTACAATGTCTTGATCAACTGGAATAAATCATTCGGCGAAAAACCGAACAACGCGCCGATTCCGGATATCGACAAATTGATCAGCGGCCACAGAATCATACCCAACACGCCGGTAAACAGCAGCACNNCACGTTGACGAAAATACCGCACGCGCCGGAGAGCACCAGCCACGTCGTCCCGGAATTGGCCGGTGCAAGTCCGGCGCCGACCTTAAGCACCAACGCCCAGCCGAGCGCCATGAAAAGATTGCTGCACGGGCCGGCCGCTGCCACCCATAACATGTCCTGTTTCGGCCGGCGCAGATTGGAAAAATTGACCGGCACTGGCTTGGCCCAGCCAAACAGGATGTCGGCGAGCAGCAGGCTCACCAGCGGCACGATGATGGTGCCAACGAGGTCGATATGGCGCAGCGGGTTGAGGCTGACTCTGCCAGCTGCGTAGGCGGTCATGTCACCGAAGTACCGCGCGACATAGCCATGCGCCGCTTCGTGCAGCGTGATCGCGAACAGCACCGGCAGCGCGAACACCGCGATTTTCTGGATAACGCTAAGCTCCAACGGCGACCCCCAACAGCCCGGCGCTTCCCTTGCCCAGGCGCGTAATTGCCGGAATCTCTGGCGTCAAGTCCACCACCGTGGTGGGCACGATGCCGCACGAGCCACCATCGAGTATCAGGTCGACCCGGTGCTCGAGGCGCGCGCGGATCTCCTGTGCGTCGTCGAGCGGCGCAGCGTCGCCCGGCAGCATCAGCGTCGATGACAGCAACGGCTCGCCCAACTCGGCGAGCAGCGCATGCACGACACGATGCGCCGGAATGCGCACGCCGATGGTTTTGCGGCGCGGATGCAGCAGCCGGCGCGGCACCTCGCGGGTTGCGTGCAGGATGAAGGTGTAGCTGCCGGGCGTTGCCGCCTTGATCAGCCGAAACTGCCGGTCGTCGATGCGTGCATACACGGCCGCCTCGGCAAGGTCTCGGCATAGCAGCCCAAAATGGTGGCGTGCATCGACCTCGCGAATGGCGCGGATGCGTTCCATCGCCGCCTTGTCGCCGACGTGGCAGCCGAGCGCATAGCACGAGTCGGTCGGATAGACGATCACCCCGCCGCCGCGAATGATCTCGACCGCTTGGCGGATCAGCCGCGGCTGCGGGTTGTCGGGATGGATGGAAAAAAATTGGGACAATTTTTTTCAGTGTTGAGTGTCAAGTTTCAATTCAAAACTTCCCAAACGGGCGTAAGCCCGGTGGGGAGCTCGGGCAGCCTGCCCAGGTCGTGGTAGCTCTCGTGCGGTGAATGAAAATCGGAGCCGGCTGACGCGGCGAGTCCGAATTGCCGCGCGTGCGCTGCGAATGCCGCGTAATGATGAGGCCGGTGGCTGCTGCTCACAACCTCGATCGCCGCGCCGCCCAGATCGCGGAATTCCGACAGCAGCGCGCGCATCTGCGCCGTGTCAAGCGGATACCGGCCGGGATGCGCAAGCACGGCGGTCCCTCCGCTGCCGTTGATCCAGCTTACCGCAGCATCCAGCGTCGCCCACTCGTGCGGCACATAGCACGGCTGGCCACCGCCGAGGAAGCGCTTGAACGCGGTCTTGATGTCCTTCACTACGCCTTGCGTGACGAGAAAACGCGCGAAATGCGTGCGCCCTATCAGCTGCGGGTTGGCGGCGAACTGCTGCGCGCCGTCGCGGCTGCCGGCGATGCCGAGCGCCTCAAACGCGGCAATCATTCGCTCGGCGCGATCAGCACGTCCGCCACGCGTCGCCTCCAGCCCGGCCTGCAGTACCGCATCGGACGGATCGATGCCAAGGCCGACGATATGGAGGGTCTGGCCGTGCCAGGTAACGGAAATTTCGACGCCGTCGATCAGCCGGATACCGTGTTCGGCAGCCGCTGCGCGCGCAGCGGCAAGCCCGCCGGTGTCGTCATGGTCAGTCAGCGCGAGCGTCGTCACGCCGCGCTGCGCAGCGCGCGCGACCAGGCTCTCCGGCATCAGGGTACCATCGGAAAAGGTGGAGTGACTGTGGAGATCTAAGTTGATCAACGCGGACCGCCCCCGTCGGCACCGACAAAGTGCGGCAAGGATTTGTCAAAAAAAGCGGAAGTCTACCAGAAACAACTATTGCTGGGCCGGTTGGTGCAGGCGGCTTTGCGCGGGCACGTGCTGCGCCAGGAACTCCATCTGGTCGGCGAGTATGCGGCGGTTGGTCAGAATCAGGTATTCGGCACGGTTCGGCACATAGGGCAGATACAGCAACTCCATGCGCGCTTTCTCCGGCGTGCGGTCGCTTTTCTTCTCATTGCACGAACGGCACGCGGTCACCACGTTCATCCAGGTATCTCTGCCGTTGCGTGAAAACGGAATCACGTGATCGCGCGTCAATTTCGAGCCCGAATAGATCCCGCCGCAATAGGCGCACAAATAGCGATCGCGGTGAAACAACTCACGATTGTTGAGCGGCGGCACCTGGCTGAATGCACGCATCGCCAAGGCTTTGCCTTTGATCGCGATGATACTGCTGGCGATGATTTTGGAGCGCTCTCCGGAAATCCGGTTGTAACCACCGAAGACGGTGAACGCGTGCTCGCCCGCGGTCCATGCGATCTGGTCCTTGGCGTAATAAAAACATGCGTGCTGCCAGGTGATCCAGCGATGCGGGATACCGTTGGTATCGAGCGTCAGGATCAGCGGGAACGCGCCGGGTTTCGGCGCTCGCAGCGATTCATTTGCCTCAAACATGCGTAAAGGCGTTTACCTTATGGCCAAGGTATGGTTACAAGTCAGTTGCGCGTTAATTTACCAGATTTTGTTGAATCTTTAGAGGTTTTTCAATACCCGGTGGCGATTTATCCACAAGCAGGTTATAATTGCAAAACAAGTGCTTAGTAACACGTATTGTAACCTTCCCGCCAGCCCTGAATTGGAGCCGATCAAACGCCTTCGGCGGCATACCGTTATTGGTTTCGCGCTGCGGCCAGCGGTTTCCAGGAGCAGTTCCTAATGTCGTTTGAAACACTTGGCTTGATGCCGGAGTTGCTGCGCGCAATCGCAGACCAAGGCTACACCGAAGCAACTCCGATCCAGCTCAAGGCAATACCGCCGATCCTGGCCCACCATGACATCATGGGTTGCGCGCAGACCGGAACCGGTAAGACTGCGGGATTCGCACTCCCTATCCTGCAGATGCTCGCGCCGCAACAGAGCAGCAGCCCGTCGCCGGCGCGGCACCCGATCCGCGCGCTGATACTCACGCCCACACGCGAACTCGCCGCCCAGGTCGAGGAAAGCGTGCGCGTCTACGGCAAATACCTGTCGCTGCGCTCGAGCGTGGTTTTTGGCGGCGTCGATATCGACCCGCAGATCAAAGTGCTGCGCGGTGGCGTCGAGATCCTGGTGGCGACACCCGGCCGTCTGCTCGATCATGTGCATCAGAAAACAGTCAATCTGTCGCGCGTCGAAATCCTGGTACTGGACGAAGGCGACCGCATGCTCGACATGGGCTTCNNGAACCTGATGTTCTCGGCGACCTTCCCTGATGAAATCAAGAGGCTTGCCGGGCAGATACTGCGCTCCCCGGTGGTGATTGAAGTGGCACGCCGCAATGCGCCGACCGAACTCGTCACGCATCAGATGTACGAAGTGGAGGCCGAGCGCAAACGCGCACTGCTCACCCACCTGATCAAGAGCCGCGATATGCGCCAGGTGCTGGTGTTCGTGCGCATGAAGCGCGATGCCAACCGCCTGACGCGCGAGTTGGTGCGCGATGGAGTCGCGGCCACCGCGATCCACAGCGACCGCACCCAGGGCG
>PLYS01000126.1 GCA_003153455.1 Betaproteobacteria bacterium
TGATGAACGTGATCAACGGCGGCGTGCATGCCGACAATAGCCTCGATATGCAGGAATTCCTGATCATTCCGGTGGGCTTGCCAACATTCCGCGATGCATTGCGCTGTGGTGCCGAGGTGTTCCAGGTACTGAAACGTCTGCTCAAGGACAAAGGACTGTCGACAGCGGTCGGCGACGAGGGCGGTTTCGCGCCGCGACTTGCCAATCATGAGGCCGCGTTGAAGCTGATTATTGAAGCCATCGAGGCTGCGGGCTACAAACCCGGCGCGGACGTCGCGCTCGGGCTCGATTGCGCGAGTTCTGGATTTTTCTCGGATGGCGAATATACACTGGCGTGCGAAGGGCGGACCCTCAAAGCGGCCGAGTTCGTCGATTTCCTCGCCGCCTGGATCGGTAAATACCCGATCATCAGCATCGAGGACGGCATGGCCGAGGACGACTGGGACGGTTGGAAGCTGCTTACCAAGCGCCTCGGCAAGAAGGTGCAGCTGGTTGGCGATGACGTATTCGTCACGAACACCAAGATCATAGAAAAAGGCATCAGGGAAGGCATCGCTAATTCGGTGCTGATCAAGGTCAACCAGATCGGTACCTTGACTGAGACGCTTGCCGCGATCGAAATGGCCAAGCGCGCAGGCTACACCGTGGTGGTATCGCACCGCTCGGGCGAAACCGAGGACACCACGATCGCCGATATTGCGGTGGCGACCAACGCGCTGCAAATCAAGACCGGCTCGTTGTCGCGTTCAGACCGCCTGGCCAAATACAACCAACTGCTGCGCATCGAGGAAGATCTTGGCGATGCCGCTGCCTATGCCGGGCGCAGCGCATTCTATCAACTGCGATGAAGTTGCTCACCCTCGCGCTGGTCACGCTGATCGCGTTATTGCAGTATCCGCTATGGCTGGGCAAGGGCAGTTGGTTGCGGGTATGGGACGTCGACCAGCAGTTGCGTGCGCAACGCGAAACCAATCTGAAGCTGCAATCGCGCAATGCCGCACTCGATGCCGAAGTGCGCGACCTCAAGCAGGGTTTCGATGCGATCGAAGAGCGCGCGCGCAGCGAGCTCGGCATGGTCAAGCAGGATGAGATTTTTTTCCAGCTTCTTGATGGTCAGCGCAATACCGCGCCGCTCACACGTTGAGCGTCAGGCCAGCGGACACTGCGCTTTTACCATGCCTCATACAAATCCATGGCGGCCATTCTGATTGACGGCGCCGCGATAGCCCGCGAGCTCTATGCCGATTTCAAGCAGCGGGTAAGTGCCCTCGGCAGCCGCGGCGTGCGTCCCGGCCTGGCCGCGATTCTCATCGGTGACAATCCGGCATCCGAGGTGTACGTGCGGACCAAGACCCGCGCCTGCGCCGAAGTCGGCGTGCACTCGGTGCAGCATCGTTTCGGCGTCGATTGCCCGGAGCGCGAGGTAGTTGAGTTGATCAATTGCCTGAACGCGGATCCTGCCATTCACGGCATTCTGGTGCAACTGCCGCTGCCGCCGCGGCTTAACGCCGAGCGCATTCTGCAGTCGATTGCTGCGGACAAGGACGTCGACGGCTTCAATTGGACGAATCTCGGCGCAATGGTCGCAGGCCACACGCTGCTTGCGCCGTGTACGCCGCTTGGTATCATGACGATGCTCGACCGGGAAGGGATTGCGCTCGAAGGCCGCAACGCCGTGGTGATAGGTCGCAGCGTTATCGTCGGCAAGCCTCTGGCGCTGATGCTGATTGCGCGCGGAGCCACAGTCACCGTATGCAACTCGAAGACGCGCGACCTGCGGCAATACACCTCGCTAGCAGACATTCTCATCGTCGCGGCGGGCAAACCCGGCGTGGTGGACGGGTCCATGCTCAAGCCCGGCGCGGTTGTGATCGACGTCGGAATCAACCGCCTGCCGGACGGCAAGCTAACAGGCGACGTAGATTTTGCCTCCGCGAGCCTGGTGGCGTCGCGCATCACACCGGTGCCGGGTGGAGTTGGCCGCATGACGGTCGCGATGCTGATCGCTAATACGGTCACTGCTGCCGAGCGCAGCATCGGGGCAGGCTGAACGGCCCGGCTGCACACGCCCTGCAACCGCTGCTGCGTCTAGCAAGAAAACAGGTTTGCGAATCCAATCAGGAATTCAGGGCTCAGATAAGCCTTGAAACTTCGATAGCTGACATAGGCCAGCGGCACCAGCAGCAGAGCCCACATCAGCAGTCGTTTTGTTTGCTGTGACATACGGTTTTTCTCACCTGATGTACCTTAGCGGCGAGCGCGAGTGGCAGCTCAAGCGTCGGGAAAGACCTGCCACGCTGGCCTCTCGCGCACCGGGAATATTCGATTCCTACAGCGTGCACGCAAGGCGCCCCCGGCTGCGATAAAGTCATTATCGCACAAAGGGCTAACGGCGGTTTCCGACCTGACATTGTGGACTTTTTTGTGCTATGTTTCGCCGCTTTGCGCAGCGCAACAAGCGCAACGCGATCTCAATGCTGAAACTGCCATACGGGTTGTCATTTCCCGATCTTTACCGCCGCGACGGGCTGCTGCGCCTTGATGCGGCTTTCGTGGATACGCTCGACACAACCGATAGCGCGTTGTGTCAACGCCTGATCGCGGCGCGCGCCGATCCGTCCGCACTCGCGCCAAAGCAGGAGTCGGAGCTGTTGATCGCGCTGGCGCCGCGGGTCGATGATTTCATCGCCGGGCTGTTCGGCATCGCAACCGAAGTGCAGCGGCTGTCCGCACGGCACAACGAGCTTGCACCGCTTTACAGCTGCAAGCGCCTGTTCGTGCAGCGCAAGGCGATGCACAAATACAAAGCCGACGCGGCGNNCTCGCCTTCGCGCAGCACGTGACACGCTGGCAGCAGGACGAGACCGCGCACGCAAGCGAGCTCGATTGCGCGCTACGCTATGCCGCATGGGCTGCGCTAACGCCCGAGGGCTGGGTGTTCCATGCTACAGGCGTGCTGTTCAAGGCACCGCACAAGCTCGATTACCAGCATCTTGTGCCGCTCATCGCCGATACCGCAGGCGGCTACACCACCTACACGGCGGATACCGCGCATTTGCGCCGCCGCGCGGGATTCAACCTGACCGACCACGGCGCCGATCTCGTCGGCGCGCTCGACCAGGCCCATTACTGCATCTGGTGCCACGAGCAGGGCAAGGACTCGTGCTCGAAGGGGCTCAGGGAAAAAGGCGCCACCGGCAAAGGGACTGCCTCGTTCAAAAAAAGCCCGTTCGGCGTTACGCTCGCCGGTTGTCCGCTCGAAGAGAAGATCTCGGAATTCCACAAGGTCAAGACCGAAGGGCTGGCGATCGGCGCGCTGGCGGTGATTATCGTCGACAACCCGATGGTTGCCGCGACCGGTCACCGCATCTGCAACGACTGCATGAAGTCGTGCATTTACCAGAAGCAGGAGCCGGTCGACATCCCGCAGGCGGAGACGCGCACGCTGAAGGACGTGCTCGAGCTGCCGTGGGGGTTCGAGATCTACAGCCTGCTCACGCGCTGGAATCCGCTCAATCTGCGCGCACCGTATCCGCAGCCGGCGTCGGGCAGGCGTGTGCTGATCGCCGGCATGGGCCCGGCCGGCTTCACGCTCGCGCACTATCTTATGAACGACGGTCATCTGGTGGTCGGTGTCGACGGCCTCAAGATCGAGCCGCTGCCGCCGCAGCTGTCGGGCATCGACGCGCACGGCACACGTGTTGAGTTCGAGCCGGTCCGCGACGTCAGGCAGATCTACGAATCGCTCGACGAGCGCGTGATGGCAGGGTTCGGCGGCGTTGCCGAGTACGGCATTACGGTACGCTGGGACAAGAACTTCCTCAAGCTGATTCGGTTGTTGCTCGAGCGCCGCGAGCAGTTCGCGCTGTTCGGCGGGGTGCGTTTCGGCGGCACGCTGACGCTCGATGAAGCGTTCGCTTCCGGATTCGATCACATAACGCTCGCGGTCGGGGCCGGCAAGCCGACGATACTCGACCTGCCGAACGGGCTGGCGCGCGGCGTGCGCGCCGCTTCGGATTTTCTGATGGCGCTGCAATTGACCGGCGCCGCCAAAGCAGAATCGATTGCCAACATGCAGCTGCGGCTGCCGGTGGTGGTGATCGGCGGCGGGCTCACTGCGATCGACACTGCGACCGAGTCGCTCGCGTATTACCCGCTGCAGGTCGAGAAATTTCTGCAGCGTTACGAAACGCTGATGCACGCAAGCGGCGAGGCGGCGGCGCGGCTGGCCTGGAACGACGAGGAGCGTGCGATTGCCGACGAGTTCCTCGATCATGCGCGCGCGCTCCGTGCTGAACGGGCGGCTGCGCAAAGAGCAGAACGGGAACCGCGCATCCTCGAGCTGTTGCAGGCATGGGGCGGCGTCACCATCGCTTACCGGCGGCGCCTGATCGACAGTCCTTCGTACACGCTCAACCACGAGGAAGTGCAGAAAGCTCTCGAGGAGGGGGTGCGCTTTGCCGAAGGGCTGAGCCCGGCTGCGATCGAAATCGATGAGTACGGCCATGCGCGTGGCATCCGCATGACGCGCCAGCAGCTCGGCGCCGACGGCAATTGGAGCGCTGCCGGCGCAATCGAGCTGCCGGCGAAATCGATACTGATCGCCGCCGGCACCCAGCCCAACACCGTGCTCGCGCGCGAGGATGCCGCGCATTTCGCGCTTGACGGCAAATATTTCCGCGCTTGCGACGAGGATGGCAATCCGGTCAAGGCCGAAACCGCGATCTCGAAACCGAACGAGGTGCGCGTGCTGCTCGCCAAACATGACGGCCGATACCTCAGTTACTTCGGCGATGTGCACCCGTCGTTTTTCGGCAACGTGGTGAAAGCGATGGGCAGCGCCAAGCAGGGCTATCCGCTGGTGAGCCGCGTGCTCGCGCGCAACCAGCCGGCCTCGACGCAAAGCGATAGCGAGTTCGTGGCAGCGCTCAATCGCGAGCTGCGCGCAACGGTGCACGAAGTGATACGGCTGACGCCACAGATAGTCGAAGTCGTGGTGCGTGCGCCGCTCGCCGCGAAGCGTTTCCGTCCCGGGCAGTTCTACCGTCTGCAGAATTTCGAGACCTCTGCATCGCGCATCTTCGATACGACGTTGACGATGGAGGGCTTGGCGCTGACCGGAGCGTGGGTCGATCCGCAGCAGGGATTGATCTCGACCGTCGTGCTCGAGATGGGCGGGTCGAGCGATTTGTGTCGCCTGCTCAAGCCCGGCGAACCGGTGGTGCTGATGGGGCCGACCGGCAGCCCGACCGAAATCCCCTCAGACGAAACCGTGATCCTGGTCGGCGGCGGGCTCGGCAACGCGGTACTGTTCTCGATCGGCCAGGCGTTGCGCCGCGCTGGCAGCAAGGTGCTGTATTTCGCCGGTTACAAGCGCATGATCGATCGCTACAAGCTGGCGGAAATCGAAGCGGCGGCGGATATCGTGGTGTGGAGTTGCGACGAAGAGCCGGGATTCACGCCCGACCGCCCGCAGGACAAGACGTTCGTCGGCAACGTCGTGCAGGGAATGCATGCGTATGCCGATGGCGGCCTCGGCGCGCAACCGATTGCCTTCAGCGCCGCGGATCGCCTGATCGCGATCGGCTCCGACCGCATGATGGCGGCGGTGGCGCGCGCGCGGCACGAGGTGCTGAAGCCGTATCTGAAGCCGCACCATTTCGCGATCGGCTCGATCAACTCGCCGATGCAGTGCATGATGAAGGANNCAGTGCCTGCAGCCGCAGCGCGACCCGGCGACCGGCAAAGTCAGCTATGTATTCTCATGCTTCAACCAGGATCAGCCGCTGGATAGCGTTGATTTCGCCGCGCTCGACCAGCGCCTGCGCCAGAACTCGACGCAGGAGAAACTCACCGCGCTGTGGATCGGCCATTGCCTGCACGCGATGGCTAATGAACGAGTGAACGGGTGAACGAGTGAAACCCCTCACCCCGGCCCTCTCCCCGGGTAAAGGGAGAGGGTGTTCACCTCTTTACCCGTTCACTCGTTCACCCGTTCACCCGTTCACTCCGATCAATCCAGCTTGCGCAGCACGTCGGTGATGGTGCCGACGAGTTCATCGATCTGCTGCTTGCCGATGATGAGCGGCGGCGACAGCGCAATGGTGTCGCCGGTGACGCGGGTCAGCACGCCTTGCTCGAAACAGCGCAGGAACGCATCAAATGCGCGCGCGCCGGGCTTGCCCTGCCGCGGCTCGAGATCGATGCCGGCCATCAGGCCGAAATTGCGCACGTCCGTCACGTGCTGGATGCCTTTCAGACCATGCACCGCATCCTCGAAGTGCGGTGCGAGCCCGCGCGCCCGGTCGAATAATTTTTCCTCGTGATACAGCCCCAGCGTCGCTTCGGCGGCAGCGGCCGCAACGGGATGGCCGGAATAGGTGTAGCCGTGGAACAACTCGACCATTCCCGGCGGCGCGTTGTTGACAACGGTGTCGTAGATTTCCCGGCGCACGATCACGCCGGAAAGCGGTATGGTCGCGTTGGTGACCCCTTTGGCGAACGTGAGCATGTCCGGAACGACGCCGAATGTCTCTGCCGCAAACGCACGGCCGGTGCGGCCAAACCCGGTGATCACCTCATCGAAAATCAGCAGCAGGCCGTGCTTGTCGCAGATCGCGCGCAGCCGTTCGAGGTAGCCTTGGGGCGGCACCAGTACGCCGGTCGAGCCGGCAACCGGCTCCACGATCACAGCCGCGATGTTCGACGCATCGTGCAACGCAACGATGCGCGTTTCGAGATCATCGGCCAGATGCGCTCCCCACGCCGGCTGACCGCGGCTGAAGGCATTCTTTTCCAGGTTATGCGTATGCGGCAAATGATCCACGCGAGGCAGCATGCTGTTGTAAACCTTGCGGTTAGCCGGTATGCCGCCGACGGAAATACCCCCGAATCCGACGCCGTGATAACCGCGTTCGCGGCCGATAAATACATTGCGATGACCTTCGCCGCGCGCGCGATGGTAGGCAAGCGCGATTTTTAGCGCACTGTCCACTGCCTCGGACCCGGAGTTGGCGAAAAACACATGGTCGAGGTCGCCCGGCGCCAACTGTGCGATCAAATCGGCGACGCGAAATTCGCCGGGATGTCCGATCTGGAACGCGGGGCTGTAATCCATAGTGTCCAGCTGGCGTTTGATGGCATCGACGATTTGGGTCCGGCAGTGCCCTGCGTTGACGCACCACAGCCCGGAGGTGCCGTCGAGGACCTGGCGTCCNNTCGTAATCGCGGGTTTTCATGATTTCTCGGTTGGAATGTTGCGGTTCGGGGCAGATGCTATTTTGCCGCGTCTGCGATGATTCGGCTACTATAGATATTGAACCGCCAGGAACCTCAATAGCCTCACCGCAAAGGACGCGAAGGACGCCAAGGAAGAACAAGATTTGTTTTCAGGAGAGTAGATGGCAAGTCACCGGGCGGTAGCAGTATTCNNGCGCGTCATCTTCAAGCCGGGGCTCGGCAACACCGCCGTCGTGTTCGCAGCGCTGAAAAGCGGCGCGATCGACGTCTATCCCGAATACTCGGGCACGATCGCGTTCGAGCTGCTCGGCGGAAAATCCGGAACCGCGCTGGCTGATATAAACCGCGCGCTGGCGCCGCTGGGCCTTGCCGTATCGGTGCCGCTCGGCTTCAGCAACACTTATGCGCTGGCGATGGCGGAGGCAGCGGCGCAACGCAACGGCATACGCAGCATTTCCGACCTGACACGGCACGCCGGTCTCACGCTCGGACTGTCACAGGAATTCCTCAATCGCCAGGACGGCTGGCCGGCGTTGAAGCACGCTTACCGGCTGCCGTTTAGCCCACGCGGGCTGGATCACGGGCTCGCCTACGAAGCGCTCGCGTCGGAGCGCATCGACGTCATGGACATTTACAGCACCGATGCCAAGATCGCCCGTTACGGTTTGCGCGTGCTGGAAGACGACCAGAAATTCTTTCCCGCATACGCGGCAATCTTGTTGCATCGCGTGGATCTGCCTCAGCGCTTGCCGAGGACGTGGGCGGCGCTCACCAGGCTGGAAGGCACGATACCGGCGGAGCGTATGATCGCGATGAATGCCGCGGCCGAACTCGATTCCGTGCCGTTCGCGCAAATCGCTGACGATTTTGTGAGCAAGGGCAACGCGCGTGGTGCGAGCCGGCAGTACGGCTTTCTCGAACGGCTGCTGGGAGAGGACTTCTGGCGGATCACGTGGCAGCATCTGACGCTGGTGTTCGTGTCGCTCGCCGCAAGCTGTGCTGCCGGCATTCCGCTCGGCATCTGGGCTGCGCGCTCGTGGGCTGCGCGCGGTGTGATTTTTCCGGTGGTCAGCGTACTGCAGACGATCCCGTCGCTGGCGCTGCTCGCATTTCTGATTGCACTGCTCAATCAGATCGGAACAGTGCCGGCGTTGGTCGCGCTGTTTTTGTATGGGCTGCTGCCCATCGTGCGCAATACCGCAACCGGTCTTGCAGAGATCAAGGCCGGGCTGACGCAGGCTGCGTCGGCATTGGGCCTGCAGCGCGGCGCTATCCTGAGACTGATCGAACTGCCGCTCGCGTCGCGTACCATCCTGGCGGGAATCAAAACCTCGGCGGTGATCAACGTCGGTACGGCGACCATCGCAGCCTTCATCGGCGCGGGCGGCTATGGCGAGCGCATCGTCGCCGGCCTCGCCGTCAACGACAATACATTGCTGCTCGCCGGTGCGGTGCCGGCGGCATTGCTTGCTATCATTATTGAAACGGGATTCGGCACCGCTGAGCGCTGGCTGGTTCCCGGGCCGCGAACTACAGTAGCGCAGAGATAGGGCGCTGCTGAGTGGTCCGCAGCGCTTTTCCTTCAGGAAGCGACAAAGAATATTTTCGGGGTAGAATCTATGCCCGGACAGCGCCCCTATGTGGCCGGCGCTGGTCAAGTCTTTAGACCACATATCCATGACAGCGAGGAGATGGAAATGGCAAGCCTGAATATCAATGGTAAGACTATCGAGCTCGACGTCGATCCTGCGACGCCATTATTGTGGGCGCTGCGCGAGCAGGCCGGCCTAACCGGCACCAAATACGGCTGCGGCATCGCGCAGTGCGGCGCGTGCACGGTGCACGTCGACGGCGCACCGGTGCGTTCGTGCTCCGTGCCGGTCAGCGCGGTGCAAGGCACGAAGATCACTACGATCGAAGGCCTTGCGGTAAACGGCGTCCTCACCAAAGTGCAGAAGGCCTGGCTCGACCATGAGGTGCCGCAGTGCGGCTATTGCCAGTCGGGCATGATCATGGCGGTGACGGCGCTCCTGGACAACAAGCCCGATCCGACCGATGCCGACATCGATGGCGCAATCACCAACATTTGCCGCTGCGGCACCTTTCAACAAGTGCGCGACGCGATACACGCCGCCGCCAAAGCCTGAGGATGGACGCCATGAAGACTGCTATCCAGAATCCAAGCCGCCGTTCCTTCATCATCGGTTCCGCCGCCGTCGGCAGCGGGCTCGCGCTGGGCCTGAATATTCCGTTCGGCACGCGCGTCGCGCGCGCCGCGGAGGGCTCGCCCGAGATCACCGCGTGGGTCGTGATCCGCCCCGACGACACCGTCGTCATCCGCATTGCGCGCTCCGAAATGGGACAGGGCACGCTGACCGGCCTCGCGCAGATGGTGGCCGAAGAACTCGAATGCGACTGGACCAAAGTGACGACCGAATATCCGACGCCGGGCCAGAGCGTTGCGCGCAAGCGCGCGTGGGGCGACTTCTCCACGGGCGGCAGCCGCGGCATCCGCGAATCGCACGAGTACGTGCGCCGCGGCGGCGCTACGGCGCGCGTGATGCTGATCCAGGCCGCAGCCGACGAATGGAAGGTGCCGGCCGCCGAGTGCAGCGCCGCCAACAGCGTGATCACGCACACGCCCTCCGGCCGCAAGACCACTTTCGGCAAGGTCGCGGAAGCGGCTTCGAAAATCGCACCGCCGAAAGACGTGCCGCTGAAGGACCCGAAAACCTGGAAGATCATCGGCAAGCCGGTCAAGCGCCTCGACACCGTCGACAAGCTGACCGGCAAGCAGATATACGGCACCGATTTCAAGCTGCCCGGCATGCTGAACGCCACCATCAGGGAATGCCCGGTGTTCGGCGGCAAGGTGAAGAGCTTCGATGCCGCCAAAGTCGCGGGCATGAAGGGCGTGAAAAAAGTCGTGCAGGTGGGTGACACCGCCGTGGCCGTGGTCGCCGATACCTGGTGGCAGGCCAAGACCGCGCTCGACGCGCTGCCCATCGAGTGGGATGAAGGCGAGAACGCGAAGGTCTCGAGCGCTTCAATCGCCGAGATTCTGAAAGCCGGCCTCGATGCCGAGCAGGCCTTCGTCGGCAACAAGAACGGNNGGTCTGCCGGCCGACAAGTGCGAGGTATACAAACTCATGCTCGGCGGCGCGTTCGGCCGGCGTGGCGCCTTCCACGATTTCGTGCGGCAGGCCGTGCTCATCGCCAAGCAGATGCCCGGTATCCCGGTGAAGCTCCTGTGGACGCGCGAAGAGGACATGACGCAGGGCCGTTATCATCCGATTACGCAGTGCAAACTAACCGGCGCATTCGATGCGGGCAACAACCTCACCGGCCTGCACATGCGCATTTCGGGACAATCGATCCTCGCTTACGTGCGGCCGGAAGCCCTGCAGAATGGCATGGACCCGGCCACGTTCCAGGGTGTCGCGCCGAGCGGAGAATTCGAGTGGGGCTACAGCGCCATTCCAAACTATTTGATCGATCACGCGATGCGCAATACGCATGTGCCGCCCGGCTTCTGGCGCGGCGTGAACATCAACCAGAACGCGATNNAAGAACCCGAAGCATCTTGCGGTGCTGAATGCCGTTGCGGCCAAGGCCGGATGGGGCACGCCCGCGCCCAAAGGCGTGTTTCGCGGATTGGCGCAAATGAAAGCATTCAACAGCTTTGTGGCGGCGTGCGCCGAGATTTCGGTGAGCGGCGGCAACAGGGTGAAAGTGCATCGTATCGTCTGCGCGACGGATCCGGGCTATGCCGTCAACCCGGCGCAAATCGAGCGCCAGGTCGCCGGTTCGTTCGTCTACGGATTGTCCGCGGTATTCAATCAGGAGTGCACGGTCAGGAATGGCCGCATGGAGCAGACGAACTTCAGTTCATACGATTCGATGCGCATCGCGCAGATGCCGAAGGTCGAAGCTATCATCATGCCTTCTGGGGGCTTCTGGGGCGGCGTTGGCGAGCCGACGATCTGCGTGGCCGCGCCCGCCGTGCTCAACGCGTTTTTTGCAGCGACGGGCAAGCGCATCCGTTCGTTCCCGCTGAAGAACCACGGAATCACGATGGTCTAGGAACTTGTCGGACGCAAGTCCGACAAGTTCCTTAGGCAAAACCGCTTCCGAAAAAATGCGAAACGCAAAGGCGCAAAGATCACAGAGTGCGCAAAGGAAAATATACGAGACTTTCATTACGTCCTTTGCGCCTTTGCGTTGGATATTTTTGGTTGCCTGAATTAAGTGAGATACGAGTCGCGCCGTAAATTTCTGGCTGCCGTGGGCGGGCTGGCGGTCGCCGCGGCGCTGCCATCGACGGCAGCGGCCCAGCTCATCCGCACCAAGCCCAACAACATGCCGGAAGTCATCGGCCGGCTCGTCGGCACGGCTCGAATCAACAAGGGTAAAGTAAAAC
>PLYS01000083.1 GCA_003153455.1 Betaproteobacteria bacterium
TGTCGCCTGCGCGTATGGCGTTCGACCACAGACCGGGGGCGACCTCAGCTACATCAGGGACGGATACCTTTGTTCTTCGCATGGCATTCTCCAGCTATTGTTACGGTCCCACGCTGCTTGCCCGAGCCGACGAGGTCATGACCCTGGTTCGGATCATGCGCTGCGCGCCGGCTCCAGCACCTCTTCCACCCAGTCCCACATATAGCTCGCGCAAATGCTCTGGTTATCGATCTGGCAGTGGTGATAGCCGCCTTCCGCGCGGGTGAAGACTTTCATGGTCTTGCGCTTCGAGCCTACCGCGTCGAAGCATTTTTGCGCCAGCGCTAGCGGAATCTGCTCGTCTCCTTCGCCGTGCACCATCAGGAACGGGCAAGTGATTTTCTGCACCACGCCGTCGAGGCGGAACCCCTCGAGCTTTTTCATTGCGTCCTCCCGCGTGCCGACGTTGAAGATCCACAAGGCACGCGATGCCGCGCGCGACCAGGTCCGGCACGCCCTTGAAGTACTGGATTTCCTTGGTGATGTCGAAGCCGTCGAAGAACACCAGCGCCGGTACTGCGCCGGTGCGCCCCGGCAATGGTTCCGCGTGCACGAGAATACCGGGAAGCGCAGCGCCCTCGTAAGGTATCTCAACGTGCTCGATGCGCGGCCGCCGCACGAGCTGCGCCGCGTCGCGGAAGCATTCGACGCCGCGGCGATACGCATCGAGCCCCTCGGACTTCGGCTGCAGGAAGCGCTCGCCGACGTGGTAGTAGTTGGCCGCGCGCAGGAGATAGGTCGCGGCGCTCGCGCGCCGGCCCTCGGCGAGCAGCCTGCGGCCGGCTGCTTCGACCGTGCCGGCCTCGCGCGCCCATTCGCGGAACCACGCTGTGTCGTCGCCCAGGTGCGGGCGCAGACGCAGTCCAATGCGGTGAATTTCACCGATCTCGGCCCCGCCCCAGGGCGCTGAGTTGAGCCCGATCAGCATGCCGTGCGACCAACGGTAGTCCTCGGGGAAATAATGATATGACAGATCTTCGTTCGACATCTTGCGTTCCTTTCCTGCTCAAGTCAGAAAAACACAAGCCCGGCATAATCGCCGGCCTTATGCCGGTTGGCTTTCCGCTTATTGTTTTGGCGGGATGACAGGCAGCAACAGGTACGACGCCTTGTCGCCGCCGGCGTAGATCGTGTTCCCGGCGCCGGCGTTGTACTCGGCGTGGTAGTGGGTGTAGGGCGCGCTGCCGATGCCATCGCGCGGCTGGATATCAACGCGCAGCTTGTGCCCTTGCCTGAACACCATCGACGTCGGCCAGATTTCGATGTCGCATTCGACGATTTCGTTGGGCTTAAGCCACCGCCGTTCGTCGTGCGCGTGGTAGGGGCGGTATGGCAGCGAGCGCTTGGGGTCGAGCTTGCGGTGCGACGCGCGCAGCCAGCCCTTCGTCACACACGGTATCGGCTGGCCATGCTGGCCGACCTCGCAGATGTCCTCGCCGTTCGGGCCGATGTTGCGCAGGGTCACAAAAATATCCATGTCTTCCGACGTGCTCGATACCCAGAGTTTCAGCGCGATCGGCCCGGTGACTTCGGTGTCTTGCTTGAGCGGCGGCGTCTCGAAGGAAACGCCGCTTCGTCCGACGTTCCCATGCGTGGTCGATAGCGACGAGCCCGACGCCACGCCGGCCTTGGTAACGCCGCTGGCCGGATAGGTCAGCTTGGCCGCTGTCGGCGGTGCGGCCTTGACGAGCTCGCCTTCCGTCGCATGGGAATCGCTTGACGGCTCACGGTCGACCTTGAGATACATTCGGGTCCACTGCGTGCGCGCGAGCGGCCATTCGTTCTCGTTGCGGAACGCGTAGCGCTCCGGGCTGCCGCCGGTGCGGATTTCGAGTTTCACCGGCGGGTCGTTCATGATGCCGGTGTCCATGCCCTTGAGCCAGTGGTCGAACCAGCGCAGCTGATCCATGCGGCCTTCTTCCGAATGGAAGGGATGGAAATGCGTACCAGTGTGGATGCGCAGCTTTTTGTGCCTGGAGGCGGCGTTCATGTAGGCCTCGGTATTGCCGCGCAAATGCATCGAGAAGCCGCCCCAGTTGCCGACGCTGTAAACCGGCAGCGTGATCTTGTCCCACTGCGCGCCATTCTGGCGCCAGTATTCGGAGTCGAGATCGTGGCTCATGTACTGCCACATCATGTCGTTATGGAATGAATCCGGGTTGTAGCTGCGCGGATTGCCGAGCAGATGGTGTGCGGTGTGGGTGAGCCACCAGTTGCCGATGAAGCCCAGCGCGAAAATGCCGCCGTGATAGGCCTGGTCGCGGTACTGGTCGGCGCGGCCTTCCCACGGCATGATCGCTTTCAGCGAGGGCGGCTGCAGGTTGGCGAGCCGCCACTGCGAACTCGCGTGGTACGAGATGCCGAGCGTGCCGATATTGCCGGAGCACCACGGCTGCTTCGCGGTCCACTCGACCGCGTCGTAGAAGTCGAGCGACTCCTGGTGAGAGCTCGGCTCCGACCTGCCGGGCGATTTCCCCGCGCCGCGCGCGTCGACGCGCACGCAGATGTAGCCGCGCGGACACCACCACAGCGGATTGACCGTCTCCCAGTTCATGTACGGATTGGCTGCTTCCTCGAGGTCCGCCGGCGGCACCCACAGCTTGTCCTTCTGGTAGACGCTGATGTTCATGATGGCGGGAAAGCGCTCCGCGCCGCCGTCGGGGCGGAAGATATCGCCGTAGATGAGCGTGCCGTCGCGCATCGGGATCTTCACGTCTTTCTCGACGATCAGCTTGAGCTCACGGGGCCGGGACACTTGCGGGGACTTTTCAGCCATGCTCTTCTTCTCCGGATGAATGCTCCTTTTAGCCGATGTGTGGGACGTAATCAAGCGATAAGAATGGGTTGGAGTACAATCCCAAAATTGAGCTTTGCAGCCGTTCCGCCAGGAGCTTGTCGGACTTGAGTCCGACAAGCTCCTTAAGCAAAACCGCCCCCGGAAAAAATGCGAAAGTGTCGTCAAAAAACCGTTGAAACGTCGTTGCTGCGTGCTGACCGAGGTGAAACGGCTGTGGAATTAGACATTATTCAGAAAAAATGGGGCGGTTTTGCTTTTAGCAGCCTGTCGGACCCTCAAAGTCCGACAGGCTGCTAATATATGATGTTCAAGTTGTCAGTAAGTCCACTTCAAGCCAAACCAGTCAATGGAGATGAGCGATGCCACATGCAATCCGAATTCATGAAACAGGCGGCCCCGAGAAAATGCTTTGGGAAGAAGTCCAGGTCGGCAGCCCCGGCCCGGGCGAAGTACTGGTGCGCAATACCGCGGTCGGCCTCAATTTCGTCGATGTTTATCATCGCATCGGCCTGTACCCGAACACGCTGCCGCTTACGCTCGGCATGGAAGGCGCGGGCGTGGTCGAAGCGGTCGGTCCCAAAGTGAAAGAGTTCAGGGTCGGCGACCGCGTTGCCTATGCGAATCCGATCGGGTCATATTCCGAAGTTTGCTTGCGGCCGGTCGGCCGGCTGGTGAAAATTCCCGCTGGCATCGACGACAAGGTCGCCGCCGCAATCATGCTGAAAGGCATGACGGCGTGGTATCTGATCCGGCGCACCTACAAGGTCAAGAAAGGCGACACCATACTCATGCACGCGGCGGCCGGCGGTGTCGGCCAGATCCTGTGCCAGTGGGCAAAATACCTCGGCGCGACGGTAATCGGCACGGTGGGCAGCGACGAGAAAGCCGCGCTTGCGAAGAAAGCCGGCTGCAAGCACGTGATCGTCACGTCCATGGAGAAATTTGTCGATCGCGTCAAGGAAATCACCAAGGGCAACGGTGTTCCGGTGGTGTATGACGGCGTCGGCAAGGACACCTTCATGGACTCGCTTGACTGCCTCGCGCCGCTCGGGATGATGGCGAGCTTCGGCAATGCTTCCGGCGCAGTGACGCAATTCAATCCCGGCATCCTGGCCCAGAAGGGCTCGCTGTTCCTGACGCGTCCGACGCTGTTTACTTACACGGCCAAGCGCGAGGACCTCGTGAAGGCCGCGCAAGACCTGTTCGCGGTGGTCAAGAAAAAAGCGGTCAAGATCTCGATCAATCAGACTTACCCGTTGCGCGAAGCGGCGCAGGCACATATCGATCTCGAGGGTCGCAAAACCACCGGCTCGACGGTGCTGTTGCCCTGATCCCGTTCGGTCATTGGGGAGCAAAAGGCGTGAGAGCAGCAAGCCGGCTGACTGTGCTAGGCACCGGCGCGCTGCTCGCCGCGGTCGCCGTCGGCGTTGGTGCGCAAACGGATTACCCGGTCAAGCCGATCCGCCTCGTCCACGGTTTTACAACGGGCGGTATCTCCGACGTGCTTTCCCGCGCGATCGGGGCGAAACTGCACGCCGCGACGGGCCAGCAGGTGGTGGTCGACAGCCGTCCTGGCGCCGGCACCACGATAGCCTCCGACCTCATCGCCAAGTCGCCGCCCGACGGCTACACGCTGTTCATGCAGGACATCACCACGCACGCGATCAACGCCAGCCTTTACCGCAAGCTGCCTTACGACTCGATCAAGGATTTCACGCCGGTCGCACTGGTGGCGACGACGCCGTTGATGCTGCTCGTCCATCCCTCATTGCCGGTGAAGTCGCTGCAAGAGTTGATCGCATTCGCCAAAGCCAGGCCCGGGCAAATCATTTATGCGTCGTCAGGCAACGGCACGATCCTGCACCTGTCGATGGAGCGGCTAAAATCGATGGCCGGCGTCGACATGGTGCACGTGCCGTACAAGGGCAGCCCGCAGGCGGTGCAGGGGTTGATGGGAGGCGAGGTCGCCGTATCGTTTTCGACTATGCCGCCCGCGTTGCCCAACGTAAAGGCGGGACGGCTGCGCGCGCTTGGCGTGACGACGGCGAAACGCGTATCGGCGGCACCCGAGGTTCCGACCATCAGCGAAGCCGGCCTCAAAGGCTACGAGATGGTGCTCTACAGCGGCATACTCGGGCCGGCCGGCATGCGACGCGACATCGTCAGCAAGTTGAACGCCGAACTCGCAAGAATTGTAAATTCGGCGGATTTCAAGCAGACGCTGGCGACCCTGGGTGCCGAACCGGTCACCGCCACGCCCGAAGAGTTTGCGGCGCACATGCGCTCGGAAATCGACAAGCTGGGCGCGATTGTGCGAGCGGTCGGCGCGCACGTTGATTGATTCGACTACGAAGACAATTGGAGCGTCTGAAATGGCATCAACCGAGTTGCCGCGCCACGCGCGCTACGACTATTCGCCGATCACCGAACGCAAGGATTACAGCTGGCCCGGAGGCAAGCGCCTCGCGTTTTGCATTACCACCAACATCGAATGCTTTGCGTTCGGCAAGGGGCGCGGCCACGACAACGCCAAGCTCGGCGAGCCGCAGACCCACCGAAATTATGCGTGGCGAGACTACGGCAACCGCGTCGGCATCTGGCGTTTTTTCGATCTGTTCGACGAACTCAAGCTGCCGGCGGCGCACAATACCAACAGCCTGCTCTACGATTATGCGCCGCAAATATTCGAGGCGATCCGCCGCCGCAACGACGAGATCGTGGCCCACGGCCGCACCAATGGCGAGAACCTGCAGGATTTCCGATGGGAGGCCGACGAGGCACGCGTGATCAAGGAGGTCACCGATACCTTCGCCAAAAACGAAGGCAACGCGCCGCCCGGGTGGATGGGCGCGGGTACCTATGAGAACTCGACAACGCCGGACCTTCTCAAGGAGGCGGGCTACAAGTATTTCATGGACTGGCCGTGTGATGATCAGCCGATCTGGATGCGCACGCGCTCAGGTCCGCTGCTGTCGGTGCCCTACCCGGTCGAAATCAATGACTCCCCCGCGGTGATCCATCGCCAGCACAGCGCACGCGAATTCTGCGACATGATCGTCGATCAGTTCGATTGGATGATCAGGGAGTGCGCGCGCCGTCCCCTGGTTTACAACATCTCGATCCATCCCTACGTGTTCGGGCAGCCGTTCCGCATGCAGCCGCTACTCGCCGCGTTCAGGCATTGCGTCGAGCACAAGCTCAAGGACCGGGTGTGGTTCTGCAGGCCGTGTGACATCGCCGATTACTGTTATACGCTGCCGCCAGGCACGATCCCGGGAAGCTGATTTGCCCGATCTGATCTAATCCAGGCGCGCGCCGGACTCCGCCGCAAGCTTAGACAGTTTCGCGACTTCCTGGCGGAACCGCGCGCTCATTTCCTCGGGCGTTGTAAGCACGATTTCGGCGCCGAGATTGGCCCAGGTCTCCTTCGATGCCGGCCGTGCCATGAGCCGGTTGATTTCGCCGTTGAGCTTGACGACGATATCGCGCGGTGTTCTGGCGGGCGCGAGTATGCCCTGATAGAGGATGATATCGTAGCCGGGCAGAGTATCCGCGATCGGCGGCAGGTCAGGCAACAGCGGCGAGCGCGTCGCGGTCGTCACCGCGAGCGCGCGTATTCTTCCGCTTTTGAGGTGCGGTAATACCGAACCGGTGGTCGCAAACACCACCGCAACTTCTCCCGCGAGCGTGGCGGTGACCGCCGGCGGGCTGCCTTTATACGGTACGTGGAGCAGATCGACGCCTGCCATTTGCTTGAAGATTACTCCTGCCAGGTGCAGGATCGCGCCGCTGCCGGACGACCCGTAATTGATCTGTCCCGGTCTTGCTTTGGCGAGCGTAATGAGTTCCCTGACCGATCTCGCCGGCAGCGAAGGGTGCACGCTCAAGACCAGCGGTGAGGCCGAGGCCATCGCGACGGACACGAAATCGTTGAGGCTGTCATACGGCAGTTTGCGGTAAAGGCCGGCATTGATGCCGTGCGTGGTGATGTCCTGGAAAAACAGCGTGTAGCCGTCGCCGGGGGATTTGGCGACAAGCTCGGCAGCGAGTATCGTGCTGGCGCCCGGGCGGTTGTCGACGACCGTTTGCTGGCCCCATTCCTGCGCGAGGTGCTGCCCTATGATGCGCGCAAGCCCGTCGGAGAGCCCGCCAGGCGGGAATGGCACTATCATCCTGATCGGTTTGGCGGGATAAGCATCCGCGGCTGTTGCCGCTGCCGCCGCGGATAGCCCCGCCACCGCTGCTGCCGCCAGAAGCCCGCCAAAGGCCGTGGCATATCGCATCTGACTCTCCTTCTTGTATGAATGAGGCCGACAGGATGGGCATGCACCATCACCGTGGGGGATAATATAACAGTTAGATTATCGTGCGAGGTGCTTCCTATGGTGGCGACCGCGTTCAATGTTCATCCGATCGGCAGCGTCAAATGCCCGGTGACCGAAATGTCGCAGGGCGGCTGGGCGAAGGTCGACTCCGAGATCCATCTCGATCCGCAGTACGCGCGCGGCTTGCAGGGCCTCGAGGGCTTCTCACACGTGATCGTGGTGTTCTACCTCGATCGCGCGCAGGGCTTCGATCCCGAAAAGCAATTGCTGCGCCGGCCGCGCGGCATGGAAGACATGCACGAAGTCGGCGTGTTCGCGCAGCGCACCAAGTTCCGACCCAATCCGATCGGCGTGACGGCGGTGAAGCTGCTCGGGATTGCGGGCAACGTCATCAAGGTGCGTGGGCTCGATGCGCTCGACGGCACGCCGGTGCTCGACATCAAGCCGTATATGCCGCCGTTCGACCGCGTTGACGGCGTAAAGATGCCGCCTTGGGTCGGGCACGTGATGGAAGGCTATTTCTAGACGGTGTGGACTTGGTTCACCGCTTTAACGGCTCGAACCCCACGATATAGTCGTAACCCAGCGCCCCGCGGGCGATTCTCAGCCGCACTTCCTTCGCGTTTTTCAGTGCAGTCGCGGCGTCTTTCGAGATCAGATAGCGCTGCTGCAGGCCGTTGGGCATGTTGACGGTGACATGCCAGCGATCGCCCTTACCCTCTTCGACTGAATGAATCTCGCCCGTGATCGAGCGGTCGGTGGGCGTGGTGAAAGTCCGGTTGAAGTACGAGGCTGCGGCGGAAGCCGCGACGGCGAGGACCACGGCTGCGAGCCACGGGTAGCGGTGGGAGCCCGAGAACTTGAGCGTTGGCGTGATGCCGAACGCCTGCGTCCACCCAAGGAAGCCGACGAGCGCACCCGTGAAGAACGCAATGGTGAAAAACCGCCAGCCGTCGATCACATTGTCGTAATGCGGTCCTTCCTGCACCAACGCCACCCCGGCGGTCAGCAGGGCCACCGTGAATAAACCGGTCAGTGCCGGCACGGCGTTTGTCTGGGAGGGCGCGTTCATGAAGTTTGCGCCAGCTGCGCGAAACCCTGCTCGAGATCAGCGATGAGATCGTCGGAGTCCTCGAGCCCCACGTGCAGGCGGAGCAGCGGCCCGCCGGGATTCCAGCGGGTGGCGGTGCGGACTTTGGCCGGGTCGGCGCGAATCGCGAGGCTTTCGAAGCCACCCCAGCTCGAGCCGATGCCGAACAATTCCAGCGCATCGATCAGCGCGGCGACTGCTTTGGCGCTCACGGGCTTGAGGATCACGCCGAACAGCGATGCCGCGCCGCTGAAGTCACGCTTCCACAACGCGTAACCCGGATCGTTTTCGAGCGCCGGATAAAGGACGCGCTTCACCTCTGGCCGCGCCTCAAGCCAGCGCGCGATCTTGAGCGCGCTTTGCTGCTGATGCTGCATGCGCACGCCGATCGTGCGCAGACCCCTGAGCGCGAGGAAGCAATCGTCCGGGCTCACGCAATAGCCATAATCGGCAACCGCTCTGCGTACCTTGAGCCAGTATTGCTCGTTGGTGACGATAAG
>PLYS01000622.1 GCA_003153455.1 Betaproteobacteria bacterium
CCTACAGCGAGTTCTTCCGTAACAATGCAGGAGGTCAGATTATCGATCCCCGCGCCTCCCGCTTCTTCGGACAGGGCCAGCGTGCGCAGTCCCATCTGTGAGGCCTGATCGAGTATTTCCACCGGGAAATGCCGCTCGCACGCCTCCAAACGCTCCGACTTGAGCGCGATCGGTTTGATTTCCCGCGTTACAAAGTCCCGTACGGTGTCGCGAATTTCCAGTTGTTCTGCGGTGAGATGAAGGCTGTACATGGTCGTCTGCGTCCCTGAAGTTATGATCAATGAGTTGTGTCTGCGTGATTGGGTTGTCGGCTACTCTGCCTTGATGTTCGCCAGCTTCACCACGTCACCCCACTTCTTGAGTTCCGTCTTCATGTAGGCGGTGAATTCTTCCGGACTGGAAGGTGTTGGCACGGTGCCTTCTGACAGCATCCGGTCGGTGACATCCTTGAGCTTCAGGATTTCGACGATTTCCTTGTTGAGCCGCTGGACGATTTCTTTAGGCATGTTCGCAGGTCCGATCATGCCGCCCCACGCGTACGCTTCATACCCGGGAACGCCGGCTTCGGCGATCGTCGGAAATTCGGGGAGCGACGAAAGCCGCTGGGCATTGCCGACCCCAAGCGCCCTGACCTTGCCGCCGCGCACGTGAGGCAGTATCGTCGGAATGCTGCTGTAGGTGAGGTGTGCTTCCCCTGACAGCACGGAGAGCACTGCGGGCGCGGTTCCCTTGTAGGGGACGGCCAGTATCTTTACTTTCGCCATCGAGTTGAAAAGTTCTCCGGCGAGATGCCCGGAGTTGCCGGCGCCGGGATGCGAATAGGAAAGTTGGTCGGGATTCTTTTTGGCAAGTGCGATCAGTTCCTTCACATTCTTGACCGGCAGCGAAGGGTGCGCCACCAGCAACAGCGGGTAATTCACCATGTTGGCGATGTGCGTGAAGTCTCGCATGGTGTCGTAAGGAAGCTTCGCGTAAATAAATGGATTGACCACCAACGGGCCAGCGGAAGCGACAGAGATGGTGTAGCCGTCTGGTGGTGAAGTCTTCAGGATCTCGAGTCCGACAATGCCGTTGGCGCCCGCGCGATTATCGACCGCAACCTGCTGGCCCAGGCGCTCGGACAGTTTCTGGCTAATGATGCGCCCCATGAAGTCCACCCCGCCGCCGGGCGGGAAGGGCACGATCAGCCGGATCGGTTTGCTCGGCCAGGCCTGCGCGATCGCCGTAACAGGACACAGGCTTAGCACGCCGAGTGCCAGCGCGAATGTTCTTGAAAGGGTGCTCGCGATCATTGCGTCCTCCTGCTGTTTCCTACGATGAAGGGAAGTTCTCGGAATTCCGTAATATGGTCAACGCGTGTGGCCTGCCCCATTCCGCGTATCCCATTATTTGATAAGACGCCTTACGACCTTCATCCGCAGCACCGAGTCGCCGGCGAGATGAGTCCAGATGATGCCGTCGCGCACCAGCTTGTCGGCGCTTGCATCCATCACGTAGCCCGTGCCGCCGTGGATGTCCATATTGATTTGTGTCACTTCCTGTATGACGTCGGTCGAGTAATTCACCGCAAGACCGCCATTCGCGGAATGCATCCTCTGATCGTGTTCCCAGGCGACCCGCATCACCAAAGAACGCAGCGCTTCCGTCAGCATGTGCATGCGGCTGAGCTTGAGCTGTATCGTCTGTTGCTCGACTAGCGGTTTGCCACCCTGCGTGCACGTCTTGGCGTGCTGCATCGCCGATTCACACGCGGCTTCACAGACCCCCACTGCGTTGGCGGCAAGCTCGAGATCGCCGAAGAGATCCCCGCCGGTGCGCTCGCTCTTGTCGTGCTTGGTGTTGCCGCCCGTCTCGCCCACGACATTGGCATGCGGTACACGGGCGTTCTCGAATATCATCTCCGCGTTCTGGTAGAAGCGCCAGCCGCTCTTGTTGAAAACCTTGCCGATCCTGAAGCCGGGCGTGTCGCGCGGCACCATGAACATCGTGGTGCCCTCCTTGATGCCGACGTTCGGGTTGGACCGCGCGTCGATGAAAAAGAGCTTGCCCACGCTCGCATTGGCGATGAAGCACTTTTCCCCGTTCAGGATCCATTCGTCGCCGCGGCGTTCAGCCCTGAGCCGCAGGCCGGCCTTGGGGTTATCCTCGGGAGGCATGCGGTTATCGGAACCGGCATTCGGCTCCGTAATTCCCTTGCCCAGCACAAACGTGTCGTCCGCGACGAATTGCGGCAGAAAACGCTTCTTCTGCTCCTCGTTGCACACCGCAGAGATCAGATGGCTCCACTTCCAGTTCTGGCTGAAGGCCTTGGAGATCGCGCTGTCGGCCCTGGCGAGTTCCGCCATCACCAGCGCCTGCGTCACAAAGTCGGTGCCGTGCCCGCCCCACTCCTTGGGCACTGCAAGGGTGCGAAATCCGAGCTTCGATCCCTTCCTGATGATCTCCCAGTCCCACGTCTCGCGCGGGTCTGAAATCTGATCGCGAGCGAGCGAGATGGGACGTATCTCTTCCTGCGCAAACTTCCGCGCCTTCATCTGCCATGCGCGCTGTTCTTCGTTCAGTGAAAAATCCATGCTAACTCCTTTGAAATTCGATCATGTGTCTGATGGCCTTCATGCGCTGCACGGAATCGCCGGCAATGTGTGTCCATATGATGGCGTCCCGGACCAGCTTATCGGCGCATGCGTCCATCATCGCGATGCCGGTGCCACCGTGGATATCCATATTGGAGTTGCAGACTCGCTGGATCGCGTCGGTCGCAAAATTCATCAGGAAATGGTTGTGTGCGGAGTGCGATGAGGTGTTGTCATCACTTTCCGCAGCGACTCGCATCACGAATGAACGCAGTGCCTCGGTCAGCATGTGCATCCCGGAGAGTTTGAGCTGTACGACCTGCTGTTCAATGATACGCTCGCCGTTCTGCATGCGCGTACCGGCATATTGCATGGCCATTTCGATCGCGGCATCGCAAACCCCTACCGCGTTGGCCGCGTATTCAAGCTCGCCGAACTTCGAGGCCTTGCCGCCGCGCGCCTTATGCCCGCCGTTCACCTCACCCACCATATTGGAGTGGGGAACGCGAGCGTTCTCAAAAATCAGCTCCGCATTCTGGTAAAAACGCCAGCCGCTCTTGTTGTACACCGTGCCGACCCGCAGGCCGGGCGTATTGATGGGTACCAGAAAGATGGTAGTCCCTTCACTGGCCGTGACGTTCGGGTTCGTGCGCGTGTACACGAAAAAAAGCTTGCCCACGCTCGCGTTCGCAATGAAGCACTTTTCACCGTTCAGGATCCACTCGTCGCCTTTGCGTTCCGCCCTGAGTCTATAGCCGGCCTTGGGGTCATCGTCGGGCGGCAGGCGATTGTCGGAACCGGCAGCCGGCTCGGTAATTCCCCCGCCCAGCAGATAAGTATCGTCCTCCAGGAACGGTTTCAGAAAACGCTCTTTCTGATCCGGGGTGCAGGATTCAGCAATCAGATGACTCCACTTCCAGCACTGGCTGAATGTCTTGGCGATGGCGCTGTCGCCTTTGGCAAGCTCTGCTATCACCAGAGCCTGGGTTACGAAATCAATGCCGTGCCCGCCCCACTCTTTGGGTGCCGCCGCTGTTCGAAATCCGAGTTTGGAACCCTGCTGGATGATATTCCAGTCAAACGTCTCGCGCGGATCGGAAATTCGATCGCGTTGCAGCGAAATGGGACGTATCTCTTCCCGCGCAAATTTCCGCGCTTTCGATTGCCACGCGCGCTGTTCTTCGCTCAGCGAAAAATCCACGCTTCAGACGCGCTCGATAATCGCCGCCATGCCCTGCCCGCCGCCGATACACAGGCTGATTAGGGCATAACGCCCGCCGCTGCGCTGCAGCTGGCGTGCCGCGGTCAGCGCAAGGCGCGCGCCGGAGGCGCCTAGCGGATGGCCGATCGCAATCGCTCCGCCGTTGGGATTCACCCGCTTGTCGTCGAACGCGACGCCGAGCCCCTTGAGGCATGACAACACCTGCGTCGCGAACGCTTCGTTGATTTCTATGATGTCCATGTCCCCGATGCTGAGGCCGGCACGCTCCAGCGCTTTTTTCGAAGCTGCGACTGGCCCGATGCCCATGATGCGCGGCGGCACCCCGGCGGCAGCAGTCGCCACCACGCGCGCAATCGGCTTGGCACCGGCTTTTTCCCCTGCCTTACGGCTCGCGACGATCATCGCCACCGCGCCGTCATTGACGCCCGACGCATTGCCGGCGGTCGTGACGCCTCCCTCGTAGAGCGGTTTCATTTTTGCCAGTGCATCGAGACTGGAATCCGGCCGTGGATGCTCATCGTCGGCAACCGGCGGCACTGGGCCTTTGCGCGTCGGCGGCAACTCAAACGGCGCAATTTCGCCGGCGAAGAACCCTTCGCCTTTTGCGATCGCGTATTTTTGCTGCGAGCCGAGCGCGAATTTGTCCGCCTCATCGCGTTTGATGTCGTACTCGCGGGCGAGGGTGTCAGCCGTCTGCGGCATCTGGTCGTCACCAAATTGCTTGGTCAGCTTGGGATTGGAGAATCGCGGGCCTATGGTGCTGTCGTATATGCGCATGTCGCGCCCGAACGGATTTTCGTTTTTGCCGAACACGAAAGGCGCGCGGCTCATGCTCTCGACCCCCCCAACCATGAACACTTCGCCTTCATTGGATGTGATCGCGTGCGCGGCATGCGCTAAAGCTCCCAGTCCGCTTGCGCAGTTGCGTTGCAGGACAGTGCCTGGAACTTCGATCGGCAGACCCGCCACGAGGCCCGCGTGGCGCGCCACGCAGCGGCTGTCCTCGCCGGCCTGGTTGGCGCAGCCGACAACGATGTCCTCGAGCTGGTCGGCCTTGAACGCAGTTTTGGCCATCACGGCCTTGATCGCGCCGGCCAGCAGATCGTCGGGACGGACCTTGGCGAGCGCACCCGCATAGCGTCCGATCGGAGTGCGCAGGCCTTCGTAGATATAGGCGTTCAACATGATAGATTCCTTAGTCAAAAGGTTTAAGGTTCGGGGGTCAGCGCCGACACGCCGAGCTTGGCGCGGCGCGTGAGCCAGATGCTCGGACGGTAGCGCGGATCGCAGTAAATGCGGTTCATCGCCGACAGCACCTGGTGAATGCGCGCAACGCCGAGCACCTCGGCGAATTTGAACGGGCCGTTCGGATAGTTGAGGCCGAGTGTCACCGCCTTGTCGATGTCGGCCGGCGCCGCGGTGCGGCTTTGGGCGATCGAACAGCCGATATTGACGATCATCGCCACGATCCGCTGCGCAATAAAGCCGGGGCTGTCGCGGCACACCGTGACCGGCACGCCGTCGCCAGCGAGCAAGCCATGCGCCGCATCGCGGTAAGCGGGGTCGGTCACCGGCGTAGGCATGATGGTGCGGCGCTTGGAAAGCGGGAACAGCGTGTCGACGGCGACCGTGCGCCGCGGATCGAGGCCCTGCTCCACCGCGCAGGTGGTTGTGTCGTCGCCAAATGGCGTCACCAGGCACAGCGCTTTGGCGCTGGGCTTGGCGCCGGACTCAAGCGGCGCGCCGATTTTCGTGAGCAGCCCGGTCAACGCCGTGCGGCCATACAGCTCCGCCGCGCTGACCCACACGCTGTCGGGGCGTACGTCCGGCGCGGGTGTTTCGGGGGCGACGATCGCTTTCATCTCGGCATCGTAGTTATAGAAGCCTCGCTTGGTCTTGCGGCCCAGCACGCCTGCCTCATAGCGCGCCTGCATGATCAGGTTCGGCCGGTAGCGCGGCTCATGGAAGAACTGGTTGTAGATCAGCTCGGAGGCCGGTTGCGTCACGTCGAGGCCGGTCAACTCCATCAGCTCGAACGGCCCCATGCGGAAGCCGCCGACATCCCGCATCACGCGGTCGACATCGGCGAAATTCGAAATGCCTTCGTACACCAGATGCGCCGCCTCGAGCGTGAAGCCGCGCCCCACCTGGTTGACGAGAAATCCCGGCGCATCGGTGCAGCGCACCGGCTCGCGCGTCATGCGCTTGCCGATCGCGACCAGCGCTTCACACACCCACTCTTCGGTCTGCAGCCCTGAGATCACTTCGACAAGCCGCATCAGCGGCACCGGATTGAAGAAATGAAATCCGGCGAAACGCTGCGGTGTCTTGAGCTTGGCGGCGATCGTGGTCACCGACAGTGACGAGGTGTTGGTGGCGAGAATGCAGTCGGGAGCAACGATCGCTTCAAGCTCGCCGAATACCTGGCGCTTGACGTCCAGATTTTCAGCCACGGCCTCAATGACGGCATGACACGGCTTGAAATCCGCAAGTGCATTGACGATCTTGATGCGACCGAGCGCAGCCTGCGCGTCCTGCTGCGTCAGGCTGCCTTTTTCGGCCGCCCGCAGCAACATCTTGCCGACGAAATCACGCGCTTCCTGCGCCGCACCGGCACGCGCGTCCATTACCACCACGTGCATTCCGCCGGCGGCGGCAACCTGGGCGATGCCGCGCCCCATGGCGCCCGTACCCAGTACGCCGATGGTGAGATCAGGCCTGTTCGCATCGAATGTCATCTGGAATTTACCTCGGTTACGCGCGCGGCGATTGGGAATCGTGCACGGGTTGGTGATTCATGCGTGATAAATGAGAAGCCGGAGCGCTTTCAGATACGCGTGTAGCGTATTTTCTTCAGTATTATACCAGACACGCCGCGCGCGAGTGCTGACGCGGGGGCCATCTGAATGACTCACGGCGCCGAGGCCGGCGGCATGCCACCGGACGAGTTTTCGGCGTCCGTGAAGAACGGGATCGCGAAACGGGAAAAGGTCGTGACGTTTCTAGGCGCGCGCGGGTAGCGCTGACCATCGGTCCTGGATGGTGTCACCGTCCCCTGAAAACGGGCTTGCGCTTCTCCATGAAGGCGGTCCGCCCTTCCCGGTAATCCTCGCTCGCGAAACAGTCTTCCACCATTTTCTGGCACAACTCGAGATCGCGTTCGCCGGGGTCCTTCCGCATTTCGAGCAGGCTGCGTTTGACCGCGGCGATGGTCAGTGGCGCGTTGTTTGTAATCGTGGTCGCGTAATCGAGGACGTATTTTTCCAACTCCACGACGGGTAGCACGCGATTGACCAGCCCCATCTGCAGCGCCTCCTGTGCATCGAACTGGCGGCCGGTGTAGAAAATCTCGGCGGTGAATGACGGCCCAACGAGGTCGGCCAGCCGCTTGATGCCGGAGTAGCGATAGCCGAGTCCGAGTTTGGCCGCCGGTACTCCGAAACGCGAGTTGTCGGACGCGATGCGCAAGTCGCACGCAGTCGCGACCCCCAAGCCGCCGCCGATGCAGTAGCCGCGGATCATCGCGATCAACGGCTTGGAAAACTCGTTGAGCGCCCGGCTGGCGCGGTCGGAAGCGGCGTTGTATGTCTGCACGGCTTCAGCACTACTGCGCTTTTCCTTGAACTGCGAGATATCGGCGCCGGAGACAAACGCTTTCTCGCCCTCACCCCTGAGGATTACTACTCGGATTTGCGCATCACTGGCGAATTCGTCCAGCACCACCGGCAGTGCTTCCCACATCTCGAGCGATACGGCGTTGTGCTTCTGCGGGTTGTTGAAGACAATCCAGCCGATCGCGCCGTCCTTGCGGGCAACCAGCTTCTCGGTCAGCGTCTGCATGTCCATGCGTATTCCTTTCGCGTGCAAAGCAGTTAGTGTAACGTATCCGCCTGGAATTGTTTATCGACGAGAAACGCAAATGACCAAAGCGAGATGAATCCGGGCGTTGGAAGAAAGTGATTCGCTCGGCCGGTATCAAGGTCGACTAATTACATACCATCAACCAATCGACGGCGGTGGCGCCGGCGGGTCCAGCGAGCACCGGATTGAGATCGAGCTCCTGCAGGCGCTCGCCTGCGGCGGCGCCAAACAACGATACTGCGCTGATGAGCCGGGTCAGCGCCGCGCGGTCGACCGCGGGGTTATCCCTCACACCGTCCAGTATCGCTCTTGATTTCAGATCATCGAGCATTCGCCCCGCCTCCATTTCAGTCACGGGCGCCTTGCGAAACGCAACGTCCTTCAGCACCTCTACATGGATGCCGCCGAGTCCCACCATGATCACCATTCCGAATACGGGGTCGTGCTTTAAGCCCACCACCAGTTCCACCTCCCCCTGTACCATCGCCTGCACGATCACGCCGTCAATTGCGGCATCAGGCTTATAGCGCCTCGCGTTGGTGGTGACATCGGCAAACGCCGCTTTGACTGCCGCGGAATCCCTGAGGTCGAGCATGACGCCTTTAGCTTCGGTCTTGTGCGGGATATCAGGCGATTCGATCTTGAGCGCAACCGGATAGCCTAAACGCTCGGCGCAGGCCCCCGCTTCATCAGCGCTTCGTGCGAGTTCAACCCTGGCGAGTGCGACACCACAAGCATTGAGTAGTCTTGCAGCGGAGAGCGTCGGCACGATGACACCCTCTCCGCAGCGCACGGACACGTTACCCACGTCCATCGTGGCAGAGGGGATTGAAGCGGAGGGCAGATTGAGCTTGGGCGGAGTCAGCGCGCTTGGCGCAGGTCCATCGATTTGCCACTGGCGGCGCAGCTCGGCGTAGCGCACCAACGCTGCCGCCGCATCCACCGCCGGCTCCGCACCGCGCAGCACCGCAATGTCGCGCGCGCGCAGCCCGTGCAACGCTTTTTCCGGCGCGGCGACCCAACACACAATGAACGGTTTGCCGACCCGGGATTTGATTTCTTCGAAGATCGTGATCAGCGAGTCCGCGTAGGCGTCCATCAGCTGCAGCCAGACGATGCCGACGTGGACCTGCGGGTCGGACAACACGAGCCTGACGCTTTCGCGCAATAGCGCCGGCTCGGCGACGAATTGTCCGGTGACATCGACCGGGTTACCGCAGGCCCCGAATTCCGGTATGACTTCTTGCAACGCTTGCTGCGTGACGTCACTCAGCACCGGAACCGATAGTCCGAGTTCCTCAGCGCGATCAGCCATCAGCACCCCTGCTCCGCCTGATTGCGTGATGATGCCAAGCCCATTGCCCAGCGGCAGACCGCAGCAGGCGAACGCCTCGACCATGTCAAGCATGTGTTCTTCGTTGCGCGCGCGCAAGATGCCGTGCTGCCGGATCACGCCGTCGAACACTGCGTCCGCGCCGGCGAGCGAACCGGTGTGCGACGCAGCGGCGCGTGTGCCGGCCTTGCTCCGACCGACTTTAACGAGCACCAGCGGTTTGCCCGCTGCAAGCGCGGTATCGGCAAGCTCGATCAGTCCGACACCGTCCTTGAGGCCTTCGATGTAACCGGCACCGACCCTGATGCGCGGGTCGGCGAGCACCTCGCGCATCACTTGCGCGAAAGTGACATCGCCTTCGTTGCCGGTATTGACGAAATAACCGAGGCCGAGCGCGCGCCGCCGCGCGAGCGCAGCGATCGCGGTGCCGAATGCGCCGGACTGCGTGACGAAGCCGACCGGCCCCGGCGGCGTGTCGCCATCTGCGAATTGGCCAAACGTCGCGATCACCCGCTCGAACGCGTTGATCAGGCCGAGGCAGTTCGGCCCGCACAGCCTCAATCCTGCTGCATGTGCAGCAGCAATCACCTGCTGCTCGAGCGCACGTCCCGCGGGCCCGGTCTCGGCGAAGCCGGAACTGAAAACGATTGCTGCTTTGGCGCCATTTTTACCGAGATCGCACAGCGCAGCCGCAACGAATCGGGCAGGCACCGCGACGATCGCCAAGTCCACCGCTTCCGGCAGCGCGGAGATGCTCGGATAGCAAACGAGAGCGCCAAGTTTCGAGTATTTGGGATTGACCGGATAAATTTTGCCCGCGTAGCCCTTGTCGAGCAGATGTTTGAGCGGCCTGCCGTTGACTTTCCGGAAATCGGATGACGCGCCGAGAATTGCGATCGATCGGGGGCTTAGCAGCGGAGACAAATCGTTCATGGGCATGTTTCGCGAATCAGCGCGCAGCCGGTGAGAGCGCCAGCCACGATTCTACCGAGAAGCTGGCCTCACGCTACGTCAACCCACGCTGCCCGCGTTCGGTCTCGGCGAGATCGGCAATTGCACCAATCACGGACGGCATGCGCCGCCCGCAACCGCTCAACGCACCACGAGCACCGGCACCGTCGAGTGCGTAAGCACTTTGGCAGTTTCGCTGCCGAGCAGAATGCTCGACAGGCCTTTGCGGCCATGAGAAGCCATCATGATCAGGTCACACCTGGTTTTCTTGGCCTGCTTGATGATCGCTTCGTATGGCACGCCGCTGCTCACCGACACGCAGTCGCAGTCGACACCCGCCGCGGTCGCATCGGTTTTCACCTCGGCGAGGATTGTTTGCGAGCGCTTTGCAGCCCCTTCCTCAAAGCGTTTCTTGATCTGCGGGACGCCTGGCGAGACAAAACCTTCATCCGCCATCACCATTTGGAATTCGGGCATGACATTGATGGCCGTGATCTTTGCCCCGATCGACTTGGCGAGCCGGATGCACTGCTTCACCGCCTTTCCAGAGAGCGTTGAACCGTCGGTCGGCAGCAGAATGTGTTTATACATATGACCTCCTGTTGTTGATTGAGCTTCTATTCAGGTGCAGCCGTAACGCTTGCGTTCAATGCGATTTGTCGAGGCGGTAGCGTGGAATCGGCAGCGCAATGACTTCAATGCCCTCTTCGCGCATCTCGATGACTTCCTCGCGTGATGCATTTCCGCGGATTTTGCGCTCGGGCGTTTCGTTATAATGAATCCTGCGCGCTTCTTCGGGGAATGCATCGCCGACGTCTTCGGTGTTTGCAATCAAATGCTCTATCAGCTGCGACACCTCGTCCCCGACGTTGGCATATTGTTCCGCCCCATTCTGGGCGTGGCGCTCGCGCTGGGAAGGCTTGTGCGCACTGCCGGTGTTGACATACGGCGCATGCAATACCTTGTTGACCTGATTGCTGCTGCAAACCGGGCAGCTCAGCAGCGTCGATTGCTGCTGTCGCTCGAAATCGGCAGCCGATGCAAACCAACCCTCGAAGTGGTGGTCATTGCTGCAGGTTAGATTGAAAACAATCATGCTATTAACGCCCGAGTCGTGATGGCACAATATACACCAACATCGCCAGCGCCGGAAACGAAAAAGCCAGCACAAGGCTGGCTGGCATACAGTAGACGGCTTCGCAGCGATCAGCGCGACGGCTGACCTTCCAGCAGCAGCCGCACGACCTCCGGCACGATGTCGCGCGCGCGCTGATCGAGTTCGTCCCCGGTGAGATTCGCAATCGGATGCGGCATGCTGAGGAACCGGAAATCCTTGAGTCCCCAGGCGCTGGCCATCGCTTGGCCGGTAAGTTTGAACACGTCGGTGATGATCGACGCCGACGGCATTCCCTGCTGTTCGAATACTATGCTGTCGAGCACACTGCCCGAGCTGCATGACCCTCAATCGCCGACACCGGCAACGACAATGTCGCAGCCCGCCTTGAATTCGTCGATGATCTCGGGGGACGGCGGCACGCCCGCGCTGCGCTTGCGGCGCATGACATGGGCCTTCGCACCGTAATCGCGCTCGAGTAGCCCGGCGATCCGCAGCAGCAGCTGGTCCGAATTGTGTTTCGAGTTGTCGACCAGCCCGATGCGCAGGCCGGCGAGCGATTTCGGCCGCGGCGCGTAAGCGATGTGCCGTCCCTTGGCCTCGATGGTGGGATCGAATATCTGGATTGTCATGATGCGCTCCTTATATATGTGCTGATCTTTGGGTAATTGCGAAACTGCGTTAGGCTGGCCGCCCAATCACGGGCGGCGTATCTCCTTCGTGACGCTTTGCGAGCCGTTCTTGCTGCCCCAGCCGGGAATGTAGGCCGATTGCACGCCCGCGCGTCCGCCTGCCGCGATGACGAGAAAGTCCTGCGGCGTCTGCACCAGCGACTGCATAGCGGTCTCGTCCTCGGGACCGACGGCGCCGTCCTTTAGGTTGATGCGCTTCAATTCGGCAACCGAGATCTTGGTGTGCTCGAAGCAGTAGCGCTCGACGTCGTCCCGGGTCCAGCCGGCTTTTGCCATGATGGCCATGTGTTCGCCGGCGAACACCAGCACGTACTGCGGCTGGCGCGCCGTGCCCGCGCAGATCCGCATGTTGGCACAAGCCGTGGTGAGGACGCCTTCCGGCGTGCTGCTCAGGCCGTTGGAGAACTGGTGCGGAGCGAGCGCCGCCATAATCGTCACCGCATTCTGTTCGCGCTTGAAGCCGCGCTCCACGTGCAGCGGTGGCCACGGGCTTTCCGCCTCGTTCTCGGCGATGCAGAAGGTGTACTTGCCGGCATGGCCGAGGCTGCTGCGATCAAGCACGCCGGGGAGTGTACCGATCGTGTTGCGCATGATGAGCCGCACCGCGCGGCCTATCGTCGCATTCGCGCGCCAGCCCGGCCCGAAGAGATTGTCGCCGCAGTTCATGTCGAGCTCGCGGGCGATCGGGCCGTTCACAAGCATGAAGACCGCCGAGCCCCCGGTGCTGGTGGCGGGACCGTGGTACCCATAGAGCGGATCCGCGAGGGCCTCGACTGCCGCGACTATGACTGGCATGTACTCGGGTTTGCACCCGGCCAGCACCGTATTGATTGCGATCTTCTCCGCGGTTACCGAAACCTGCCGGTTTTCGATGAAGGCGACTTGTTGGTCCGGATCGAGACCGGCCGCTGCCAGCATGGCACCGATGCGCTCCTCGGTCGGAGGCACGACAGGGAATCCATCCGTCCACCCCTTGGCGTAGCAAAGCTCCATGGCCTCGGCCGTGTCGGACGCTGCGTAATGACGCGACTTGAGCTGCATCGCAAGACCTCGTTTCACCTGAATTAAGGCCCCGGTGGGCCGTTGATCGCATTCACAGTATGCCTGCCGCGCTGGAAAGCGGCAAGGCGCAGGTGACCGGAGAGAAGCACGCGCGAGGAGCGCGTAATACCCAGTCTATCTCAGTCGCGGGCAACTCGGCTGGGCCCCAGGCAATCGCGGGGGAGTGCCCACCTTTTTGCAATTCCGCCGGGCGGCGTGGTATGGTTCGATTTTCTACCCCTATCCACTTTTTCGAATGAATTGATGAACCGGATGCGCTCAAAGTTGTCAGAAAATCGTTCGGATGCCGCAGTTATCCGAACCTCAAAATGATTACCTAAAAGGAGTTTTATGCGTCTTTTTTTCAGTGTATTGGCGACAATCTGTTTTGCTGCGGTTTCCTTGATTGCCGCCGCAGCTTCGGCTGCGCCACAAAATGGCGTCGATTACCGGATACTTAATACGCCCCAGAATACCGACTCCGGCAAGAAGGTCGAAGTACTGGAATTCTTTGGATATTTTTGTCCGCATTGCAACGCCTTCGAACCATCGCTGTCGGACTGGGTGAAAAAGCAACGCAATAATATCGTCTTCAAACGGGTACCTATTGCATTTGGCAGTGAAATGATTCCGCAGCAGCGTTTGTACTACGCACTGGAAGCCATGGGCAAGACGGAAGAACTGCATAAGAAGGTTTTTTCCGCAATTCATGTTGAGCGGAAACCGCTGATGAAAGAGGATGCAATCGTCGACTTCATGGTCAAGCAAGGTATCGACAAGCAGAAATTTATGGATACTTTTAATTCATTTGGAGTTCAGACCCTGGCTCGCCGTGCATCGCAACTGCAAGAAGCCTATAAGATCGATGGGGTACCGACGGTAGCGATTGATGGCCGTTATATGACATCTCCTTCGATCGCTAGTGCCGGTTTGCCACCCAATCAGTCTGAGCCAATAATGCTGGCAGCGGCACTGAAAGTGATGGATTTTTTGGTGGCTAAAGCCGCAGCTGAAAAAGCCAAGAAGTAATTCGGTCTCAGCCGAAATACTTTTTCGTCATGCGCTCCACAACGTCCCCCNNTGCGGCTATCTCCGCGGTCGTCGCGCCGCTCGTCGCGAGATACGCGGCCGCGGTATGCCGCAGATCGTGGAAACGGAAGTTCTCGAGCTTCGCTGCGCGCACCGCATCTTGGAAAGTGTGGTCAATGTCGATCGCGCGCTCCGCATCAGGCCTGGCAAACACGAGGTCAGTGTGCAGGTGCCGTACTTGCGCATGCTTCCCGAGCAACGGTATCACTTGCGGCACGATCGGGACCGCCCGGCGTTCCTGATCCGTTGCTTTTTGCAGAACGATACGGCCGCGCTGCAGGTCGATGTCAGGCCAGCGCAGCCCCAGAATCTCGCCGCGACGCATGCCGGTTGTGAGCGCGAGCATGACGATCAGGGTGAGCTCGCGCACTTGTGAATTGCCGCAGGCTACGAGTAGCGCGTCCTTTTCCCCGGATGAGAGATAACGGACACGGCCGGGGCTCTCCCGTTCCTTCCGAACGCGAGTAACCGGATTCTCCTGCAGCCAATGCCACTCACGCATGGCAACCGTGCAGGCCTTGCTGAGCGCCGCGAGATAGCGGTTCGCAGTCGCCGGGCTGCGGTATCGCGGCTCGGCGGCAGTGCCAAGATTTTCCGCGAGTAAAGCGTCGCGCTGTTCTGCGATCAGCACTGGCGTGATATTCGGGAGCGGGCGTGCACCCAGCTGGTCTTTCCACCAGGTCAGCAACTGCCGCTGCTTCGGGTAAGCGTCGGGTTTCTCGCCTCGCAGGGTCTCGAGGCGACGATCAACCAGATCCGCGAGCGTGTGACGCTTCGCCTCGCTGACGGCCAGATGCCAGCCTTCGCGGATCGCGGTTTCGGTTTGCTGCACCCACAGCTTCGCATCGGTCTTGCGCGCGAAGGTGGCATTTTGCGGTGGATGATCCTTTAGACGAATCTGCACCCGATAGCTGACACTGCCGTCCTTCATCTTCCGCTGCTGGATGCTGGCCATTATTGCTAAGAGTCACTGTGCCATGAGTGTGCCGCAGTGTCAATTTTAATCTAGATATAGCTTGTAGATTTATTCTTAAGTATTTGATTTTGTGCCCGAGGCCGGACTCGAACCGGCACGCCGGAATTACCCAGCGAGGGATTTTAAGTCCCTTGTGTCTACCAGTTTCACCACCCGGGCAAGCTGATTCATGGAGGCGGAGGTCGGAATCGAACCGCCTCCAAGCTTAGAGATAAAATTGAGTGTTCTCTGAGTTCGTCACCGCCCTTACCCCTATCGTTACCCTATCTTGATTCACCGGCCTCACCGCCCATCGACCGCGATGGTAACAGAGTCGGTGATGCTGTGGATGGTGCCCTTGGCGAGGTGGTGGGCGAAAGGGGCGTCAAGTCGAAGACCTGGCCCGATAGTCCCCGGGCGCTTTCGGGGCGGCTGCGCCGGGCGGCAACCTTCCTGCGTAAGGTCCACATCGAGATCAGCTTCGGGCGCGAGGGACGGGCGCGGACCCGAACCATCACCATCACCACCCATTCCCCGCCAGAAAACGAGGGGGTGCGACCGTCCACACCGTCCGCATCGTCCGCGCCCACGCAAAAAGCCAGTCCTGGTAACGGGTTCGCCGCAGGTCCTCTGCGGACGGTAGGCAACGATGCGGACGGTAGCGACCACGACGGCGACCCGACCGTCCGCGCCAACCCGTTGAAAACCAATGCCGGGACCGGTGGGGACGGTGCGGACGCAAATCTCCCATCCCAATCTGCGCCGGAAAAAGCCGTGGCTGCCGGTTGGAGTGCGCGGTTATGAACGCGGCCGAAGCCCTGACGGTGGCCCGCGCCGCCGGCATACAGGTCAGGATCGACGGCGACGACCTTGCATTGGAGGCGTCTGCGCCACCGTCGGCTGAGGTGCTCGACCTCTTGGCGCGGCATAAGGCCGCCATCCTTCATGAGCTTCGGGAGGTCGCGAACAACCCGTCACCTTCCGTCCGTGCAACCCGGCCTTCACAGGAGATGTTCGAGTTCGCCCCGCCCGGTGACTCGGCCAACGATTCCGAAGCACTCGCCGAGCGGGTGGCGATCATGATGGAAAGCAACGGCTGGGACGATGCTACGGCGCTCCAAGAGGCTCACTGGCAGGCAGATAGGGAACGATGCTGGCAAGTGTTCCTACGCAATGCACAGCGCGTGCTGGAGGCACCGGCGAATGAACGGGAGGGGTTGCTTGCCAGATATCAGGTCGAGGCTACCAGCCGATACGGGGAGCAGACGGGAACAAACATGGCGTCCGGCCTCCGTTCCTGGTTGAAGGCGGGGGCGGTGCATTAGATAACGTCAGGACACGATGAAAAAGCTCAACAGGGTGGCGAATGCCCGGCGAAGACGCCCGCTGACAACGGCGACGAAGGCCAAACCGAAGGCGCCGAAGTTAGACCCGGATACTGTGCCGGTTGGCCTCAATTCTGGCGATGACACGGCGGCGTTATTGGCGGAAATGCATCTGCAGCCAATCTTTCAGGCTGCCTGCGTCGTCAAGTCGTTCAACGTGGGCAAGGATGGAAGTGGTCCGGACCTTCGCACGCTGATTGCGAATCTTGGCAAACAGGTTGGGGCGGTAATTGGCGGCGATCTGGATCGAGCTGAGGAGATGCTGATTGTTCAGGCACATTCCCTTGATGTGATCTTCAGCACCCTGGCGCAGCGGGCCGCGGCGAACGCGGGCGTATACATGGGAACGTGCGAAACGTATCTAAGGCTGGCGCTGAAGGCACAAAGCCAATGCCGGGCAACCCTGGAAACGCTGGCACCGATCAAGAATCCGCCAGTGATCTATGCAAGGCTGGCCAACATCGCCAACGGGCCACAGCAAGTCAATAACGGTGTGCCCTCGCAGGCGCGGGAAATTGAAAGTCAGCAAAGCAAACTATCAGGAGCAGGCAATGAGTTATTACCGGACACCAGAGCACCGGCGCTTGCGGGCAGAGTTGATTCGCAAGTGGCGACCGTGGGAGAAATCAACCGGACCCAGGACGGCAACGGGTAAGGCGCGGGTATCGAGGAACGCCGACTAAGGCGGGCACCGTGCCATGCTAGGCGAATTGGCGCGACTACTGCGGGAGCAAGGCGAGGCATTGGAGCGCATTGTCTAGGTTTCTTGAGTCCACAAAGAAGGACAAGATTAATCTCTCAGGAACAGTGATATGAATCCCAATGGAACCGTTAGAAACCTTCGCCCTTTTTCTCCTGGGCAATCGGGTAATCCTGGAGGTAAGCCGGTAGCGGCACGCAACAAGCTACAAGGTGACTTCGTTAAGGCGCTTGCCGATGATTTCGAGAACCCTGGCAAAGCCGCCATCGTCACCATGCGCGAAAACGATCCGAGCGGCTACATCCGGATGATCGCGTCGCTGATGGCTAAGGAATTCGAGGCCCAGCGACCGTTCGATGAATCTACTGATGACGAACTCCAGGCCGGCATTGACGCCCTCCAGCGCATCCTCGCTACTCAAGGCCTACCAGGCTGAGCAATGGCGAACGGTTGGACACTAGCTCTACTACGGGAGACCCCCCGGCTCTGCCGGGGAGGCAGTAAAAGTTTGACGTATCCGGGAGTTGAAGATTCGATGGGCGTGGATGCCGGAACTGGACGCACGAGAACCAGTAACGGTACTGCAGTTTTTCGCCGATCGGAAATAGGAAACACATGGCAAGGTAAAAGTCTCGCCGGAGGGTCGAACGGTATTGGGGCATCCCAAAATAAGTTATCGGGTCCAGCATCGTAGTTCAGCAACATGACATCCACGGAAGTCCATTCCGACACCATGGGCCGCGGCAGCGGCCCTTCAGCCGCTTTGAGCGGCTCACAAACTAAAGCCTCCGGCTTTGCCGGAGGATATTTACTGATGAATTAGGGCTGTCGCAAGTATTTGATTAAAGTACAAATTCTTGATTTTATGGATAAAAAACGAAAGTCAAAAAAAGCAAATAAATCGCTTGACAAGAAATCAGCGAAAAAGCGGGATTTGGTGCCAACGAATCCGCGACATCGAGAGGATTTTGAGCTACTGCTAGACGACGCGGTGTGCCCCATAGCAACGAAGAAATAAAAAACCCGCCGAAGCGGGTAAATTTATGCAATTTTTTTAGTCCTTGTTTGTTTATTTTGTTGAGAGTTTGTTTGAGTTGAATTAGCTTTTAGACGAGCCTCTGCTTTCACATCATTCATCATTTGTTTGAATTCGGATATAACGAATCGTGTGAGTAGTTGGCGGATCAAAGGCTGATAGCCAATTCCATTGTGTTTTGCAATTGATTTCAAATTTTCTATTAGTTTCTTGTGCAATCTAATAGAGATCATTTGCATGTCCATCGCATCATCTAAAGCTTTTTCAACGGATGGGTCCACACGCTTCACATGCTTTTCATCGCGGCCAAGCGCCCCAGACTCCCAGGCTTCGATAGAAGCGTGGAACCGGTCGGTGTTAGGCATTTGAGTCTCCTTTTTAAGTTGTAGGTTCATTTCGTTTAAGTCGAAGGTAAGAGCGTAGTGCTAACTAGCCAACCCATATTTATTATAAATTCGTCTTTCTTCTTCATTTGGCTCAAAAGCACTTTTTAAAAATATAGCATCTGTTTCCCTAACGAAAATTATCTTTAATTCACGACCAGCGTCTGTTTCTGAAATAAACCAGTGCGTCGGAGGATCTGTTCTGTGATCTTCCCGGTCATCGTCGAGTAATCTGCCAGTTTTATTTGCAAAGCACTGCACAACCTCAGAACGTTCAATGTTGTGTTTACGTGCAAGTTTTTCGGCTATTTGCTCGGTAATAATGAGCCGCAATTTCATTAACAGCTACCGAAGTTGAATGTAAAATTGTATATACAATAGCAATACTTGTCAACGTATTTAACCCGTTGATTTATATATATACTCTTCTTTTTTATTGGTGCTCAGGATTTGATACTTGCGCCAGCATCCGCGCAAACATATCCGCCGGTTCTTCGCGGTTGTTGTAACGGAATGAAAACTCGTCTACGTAATTCTGCATCCATTTCTTAGAAACTGAAACATGGGTGCTGCTGATCCCGCGCTTCAGGTGCGACCAGAAGCCGTCGATCATTTGGGTGTGGTGGATTCCGTTTACCCATTGCTCCCCGGAGTGGATAACGGTTCCGTGGTTAAAGCCCTGAGCTTTTAAGGTGTCGTACGCCGAGTTCTCATCGGTGCTGATCCTTGATCCTGGCGCTACGTCAGCGATGACATGCGGCATAAGAGAGGCTTTCTTGCCGTCATCTACGACGTACCCCTTGATCGGGCCGCCGCGTTGAACCAAACCCATTACGACGGTCTTGTTGCTGATTCTCGAGCGCTGGCCGCCTTGCTTGGTGCGACCGACTCGGATCTTGCCACCAACGTAGGTTTCGTCTATTTCGACGTGACCGGAAAGCTGTCCCGGCGTAGTGGCTTTGTCCCTCGCCGCCATGAGTTCGCGGAGCTGGTGGCCGATGCGCCAAGCGCATTTGTAGGTAACTGGTCATTCACGCGAACGCTCCACTGGTGATCGCCCTTCGGGCGCTCATTGTCGTAGCCGCAGCAAAGCAAGCGGCTCATGGTTGAGCTTTCCTGATCAAGCCAGCTGAATAATTTGGTTTAGTCGCGCACATACCTGCGCAAACAGAACATCAGACAAGTATTTGAGCGGGTGTGCTTTTGCTTTGCGCAAACGCCAATCGAAGGATTTCGGTTGGTGACAGAGAACATAGCTTGTTTGCCCTGCCTTGCGGCCAGACGCTGTCCCGACGGCGACAGCAAATGGGTTGTCGTCGTTGTATTCAGCGGTAGTCATTGGCAAGCCAATGACCAACGAAGTCTTCTGGTTGAAGATGCGCGGCGAAAGCACCAGGAACGGATGAACGTCCCTCATTTCATGCCCGACTTGAGGGTTACAGTCGATCCAGATGATGTTTTGGCGATCCGGCACCCAAAGTTCGCGCTTCCTTGCGCTTACCACCGCTCCGCCCCAGTGGCCTGGGTCGTCACCATCACTTCACCGCCGTGAATCGCCGGGTCAAAACACGCGAGCCTTTGCTCCAAGGTCAGATGCACATCGGTGATCGGCGTAATCACCACCTGTCCACTTTCGACAGAAACGCGAACCCGCTGATCGACATGCAGGTGGGCCGCGCGAGCGACTGATGCGGGTAATCGGACGCCGAGGCTGTTACCCCACTGTTTGAGGTCAAGGACGGCTTCAGTCATGATTGATCCTCATAATTTAATGTTTAAACTTAAGTTTAAACATTACTTAGCACCCGGTCAAGACTGTCTGACTTGATCGAATTTCACTCGACTCCGGTACTGAAACCCTCTCAAGCAACCGACAGCCGCTTCTCAATCTCGCCCAGCACGGCGAACGCATCGACCGGCGCATGGGCTTGCGCTACTCCGGTGCCGCCTTCGTGCAGGATGAGCGTGCAACGCACCCGGAAATAGACGACGTTGCCGACCGTCTCTTCCTGGTGATAGTGGAACGAGACTACAGCCGAAGACAGGATGAGGCGAGCCCGCAGGGAGTCGAGGCGCTCCCTGACGGGATCAGACACCGGCCCGTTCCAGTTCGCCGAGTTTGCGTTCGGCTTCGGCCTTGAGGGCGGCGATGGCCTCCCAGTCAAACCATTCC
>PLYS01000026.1:0-591 GCA_003153455.1 Betaproteobacteria bacterium
ACTGCGTAAGCAGAAGGAGTGTTGCAGATGAAGCAAAGACCGAGGATCTATTACACGGAAACCCAGAAAGCGCTAATGTGGGACCGCTGGCGGAAGGGTGATTCGCTCCAGCAGATCGCACAGTTGTTTGATCGAAACCACTCATCAATAGAACGTATTCTGGCTGAAAGTGGTGGGATAAGACCGGCTCCACGACGCCGTTCGAGATTGGCTCTGACTTTAGCTGAACGTGAAGAAATATCGCGTGCAGTGGCGGGGAGTCAGTCGATTCGTTCGATTGCGATGTCCCTCGGGCGCGCGCCATCGACTATCAGCCTCGAGATAAAGCGCAATGGTGGCCAGGAGTGCTATCGGGCGAATAAAGCCGACCAGGCTGCTTGGGACCGGGCTCATCGACCAAAGACTTGTAAACTGGTGGAGAATCGAACGTTGGCGCACATCGTGGCAGGGAAGCTCCAATTGCTGTGGTCACCGGAGCAGATTGCTGGGTGGCTGAAACGTACTTACCCGGACGACGAGAACTATCAGGTGTCACACGAGACTATCTATCGCAGCCTCTTCATTCAAGCCCGTGGCGCCCTGAAGAAAGAG
>PLYS01000026.1:600-2853 GCA_003153455.1 Betaproteobacteria bacterium
CGCTACGTGATGCTGGTGAAGGTCGCCAAAAAAGATACCGAGACGGTCATCAACGCACTGATCAAGAACGCTCGCAAATTACCGCAGGAACTCTACAAATCGCTGACGTGGGATCGAGGTAAAGAGATGGCCGACCACAAGCGCTTCACGTTGGCGACTGATATTAAAGTTTACTTCTGCGACCCACAAAATCCCTGGCAGCGTGGGACAAATGAGAATACAAACGGGCTATTAAGGCAGTATCTTCCCAAAGGGGCAGACCTTTCCTCTTACTCGCAAGCCAAGCTAAATGCAGTAGCGAGGCTATTAAATACACGCCCAAGGAAAACACTAAACTACGAAACGCCCGCTGAACGATTTAACCAATCTGTTGCGTCCACCGGTTGAATCCGCAGTCGGGTGCGGTCAGTCACGGTTTCTGGAAGCGGACGTTGAAACCGGCTGCCCTGATTACCTCTTGGGCAGATCGCCAACGTCCGCTCAGGCCGGAAGCTGTGTAAAAACCCCTACCCGTTTTTTCAAAATGGGAAGCTGGTATTGGTTAGGAGACAACGCGCAGCCGCAAGTGTTGACGGCAATAGTTAATGGCCGTAACTCTTGGATCGAAGTGGGAAATATACCTTGTGAAACGCAAATGTTTGCGTTTTTACACACTCTGGGCCGAACTGGGACGGTCAAGTCATCTGGCTCAAGGCGGTCGCGTTCATTGATGCGGTGTACAAGAGAAATTCAACTGCGAAATACGGATACCCATAAATGTTTGCGCGACTGCGGACAGCGATAACATTGGCCCCTGTCCGATGCCGCTGAAGCCGGGTCAGTGAATCTCCGGCTCCGGTGTCTCTGCTCCGGCTTCCAGAAAATCGAAATCGCAGCCCTCGTTCGCCTGGGTGATGTGCTGCGAGAACGCCGCGCCGTAGCCGCGCTGGTAGCGCGGCGCGGGCGCCTTCCACGCGGCCTTGCGCCTGGCCAGTTCCGCGTCGCTGATCTTCAGGTTCAGTTTGCGTGCGGGCACGTCGAGCTCGATCAGGTCGCCGTCCTGCACCAGCGCCAGCGGCCCGCCGATGAAGGACTCGGGCGCGATATGCAGCACGCAGGCGCCGTAGGAGGTGCCGCTCATGCGTGCGTCAGAGACTCGGACCATGTCCTTCACGCCCTGTGCCGCCAGGCGCTTCGGTATCGGCAGTGAGCCCGCTTCGGGCATTCCCGCTGCGATGGGTCCTGCATTTCGCAACACCAGCACGTGCTCGGGAGTTACCTCGAGGGATTCATCCTCAAGCGCGACTGCCGCGTGTTCCGGTGATTCGAAGACGACCGCCGGGCCGACGTGACGCAGCAATGCCGGCGAGGCGGCGGAAACCTTGATCACCGCGCCATCCGGGGCGAGCGATCCACCAAGGACCGCCAGCGCGCCGGGCAGGCCGAGTGGGGCCTCCGGCGTGGAGATGACGGACTGCCAGGCCTCCGGCATCGCCGTTCCGGCCAGCAGCTCGCCGAGGGCGCGACCGGAGACGCCTACATGGTCAAGGTGTAAGTAGGGCTCCAGCGCCTTGAGGATGACCGGGAGTCCTCCCGCGGCATGCAGGTCCTCCATGTATCCGACGCCCGATGGCTTGAGGTCCACCAGCAACGGGGTCTCTCGAGCGATGGCTTCGAAGTCGCCGAGTTCAAGGCCCCCCTCCGTCCGCCCCGCCACCGCGAGAAGATGGACGATCGCGTTCGTCGACCCGCCGATCGCCGCCAGGACGCGGATCGCGTTCTCGAACGCGGGCCGCGTCAGGATCGACGAGGCAACGGTTCCTCGACGTGCCAGCTCGACCGCCTGGCGGCCGGTGGCCGCGCCGTGCCGGAGGCGGTCACCCGTCGGCGCGGGAGGTGTCGCTCCTCCCGGCAGCATCATCCCGAGGGCTTCGGTCACGAGCGCCATCGTCGACGCGGTGCCCATCACAGTGCAAGTACCTGCAGTAGTTGCGAGCGCGGACTCAACCTCGGCGATCTCGGATTGGTCGAGGTCGCCGGCCCGGTGCCGTGCCCAAAATCGCCGACAGTCGGTACAGGCCCCGAGCCGTTCGCCGCGCCATGAGCTGGTAATCATCGACCCGACCACATCGAGGATCACCGGCACCTCTGCGACTGCAGCTGCCATGAGCTGCGCCGGCACCGTTTTGTCGCAGCCGCCGAGGAGCACTGTCGCATCCATTGGTTGGGCGGCGAGGAGTTCTTCGGTTTCCATCGCGAGGAGGTTGCGATAGA
>PLYS01000325.1 GCA_003153455.1 Betaproteobacteria bacterium
TCCTCGTGCTCGACGAAGCCACCTCGGCGCTCGACAGCGAAGTGGAGCTTGCCATCCAGGAGCAACTGCTCGGCCTGATGGAAGGCAAGACGGTGATCGCGATTGCGCACCGCCTGTCCACCATCGCGCGCATGGACCGGCTGATCGTGCTCGAGGCCGGCCGCATCGTCGAGCAGGGCACGCACGGCGAGCTGCTGCGCTTGGGGGGTCACTACGCGAGATTGTGGCGGCACCAGTCGGGCGGGTTTCTGGCGCCTGATGTGGTGGCGACCGAAACGGCGACCGAGCCGCCCGACGAGCCGCCGCCCGGCGAGATGCGCGTAGAAGCAATGCTCGAATCCGGCACGGACGACGCGCCGGTGGTGACGCGGGCGTAACATGCGGGAAGGGCGAGGTATACGGTTCAAACAATTGTCAGGGAGAAAAACCAATGCCGAAGGTTGCAATCGCAGGCGGTGAAATCGACTACGAGGTGGCGGGTGACGGACATGCGCTGATATTTGTCAGCGGTTTGAGCGGGGTGGCGCGGTACTGGAAGCCGCAGCTGGCCGCGTTCGCTTCCCGCTACAAAGTGGTCACGTACGACCAGCGCGGCATGGGGAGCAGCGATCGCCTGCAGCGCGCCTTCTCGGTCGACCAGATGGCCGCCGAGCTCTCGGATCTCATGGACGCGTTGAAGATCGAACGCGCGCACATTGTTGGCAATTCGACCGGAGGGGCGATCGGTCAGACGCTCGCCATCGAGCAGCCGCAGCGCGTTGCGTGCCTGGTTCTCGGCAGCACGTGGACTCATTGCGACCCGTGGTTCCGCCGTCTGTTCGAGGCGCGGCGCCAGATGTACCAGGAGTGCGGCCCCGAGCTGCACTCCCGGTTTCACCCGCTGTGGCTGTATCCACCTGAGTATGTGAACGCGCACGACGCCGAGATCGAGGAGGAGCAGCGGCGGTCTCCGACGCGTTCCACGCCGGTAGAGGTGTCGGTGGGGCGCATCAACGCGCTGCTCGCCTTTGACCGGCGTGCCGGGCTCTCGCGCATCAAGGCGCCGACCCTCGTCATGGCGAGCGACAACGACTACATTACGCCGAGCTATTACTCCGAGGCGCTTGCGCGCGCGATTCCCGGTGCGAAGCTCGTGATTCCCCACGGCGGCGGGCACGCGTTCTCGAAGACACACTCCGAGGAATACAACCGGATCGTGCTCGATTTTCTCGGCGCCGCCGGCTGAGGCGATTTTGTCCCCATAAAAAAGCCGGGGTTGCCCCGGCTTTTTTTCAGGCCGGCCGTTGCCTTTGCTCCAATAGCGTCTTGTTGCGGATGGTCTTTTGAAATGGTTTCTAGTATTCTTGGTTGGCGCTCTTCCCAAGGATAAGAATATGGACAAGTCCACAGGCCGGCGTTGTTTTTTCACGATTCTGATCGCTCTGGGAGCTCTCGCAGCGCTGCCCGCTGTCGCACAGGATTTGAATTGGCCGACCAAGCCGGTGAGGTTCATCGTGCCGTTCCCGCCGGGCGGCACCGTCGATCCGCTGGCGCGCCTGGTAGGCGCCAGGCTCACGGCGGCGTTGGGGCAGCAGTTCATCGTGGACAACCGGCCGGGCGGCTCGGGCTCCATCGGCACGGCAATGGCCGCCAAGTCCGCGCCCGACGGCTATACCTACGTGTTCGTGTTCGATACGCATGGGGTCAATCCGACGCTGATTCCGAACCTGCCGTTCGACACGGTGAAGGACCTCGCGCCGGTGATGCTGATCAGCACCTCGCCGAACGCCATCGTGACCAACGTCTCGAAGCCTTATAAGAATTTTGGCGACGTGATCAAGGCGGCAAAAGCGAAGCCCGATACGGTGACCTACGGCTCGATCGGCAGCGGCAGCCTCGGGCACCTGACGCTGACGCTCGTGCAGCAGACGGGCGGCTTCAGGATCGTGCACGTGCCCTACAAGGGGGGCGGGCCGATGACCGTGGATGTGCTCGGCGGTCAGGTGGATCTCGCCATCGGCACGGTGGCGCTGCTCACACCGCACGTGAAGGGCGGGAAGCTGCGCGCCCTCGCGGTGACCGGCGACAAGCGCTCCGGCGCAATGCCCGACGTGCCGGCGCTCGCGGAGCAGGGCTTCCCCGGCTTCTCGGCGCTCGCGTGGTGGGGCGTATTCGCGCCTGCCGGAATACCCGGGCCCGTCCTCGAAAAGTTCCATGCCGAGCTCGTCAAGGTCTTCAATGCGCCCGAAGTGCGCAAGCAGCTCGGCGAGCAGCTCGGCATGGACCTCGCCGTCAGCAGCCCCGAGGCGCTGCAGAAGTTCCTGGTCGGCGAGATCGCGCGCTGGGGCAAGGTCGTGCGCGAGAACAACATCCGGGCCGAGTGAGGAGTTTGTCGGACTTAGCCCCGACAAACTCCTAACGTAAAACCGCCCCGGAAAAAATGCGTTAGTCCACTTTCGCGCCCGAGTCCTTCACGACCTTGGCCCACTTCCGCATCTCGGATTCGATGAGGCGTGCGAATTCTTCCGGCGTGCTGGTGCGTACCTCCACTCCCGAGGCGAACAGCCGGTTCTTGACCTCCTGGGTGTTGAGCGCGGCGACCGCTGTGTTGTTAAGCACAGCGACTATCGACTGCGGAATGCCGGCAGGGCCGACGATGCCGTACCATGCGGCTGCGGCGTAGCCCGGCAGTGCCGCTTCGGCCATTGTCGGTAGCTCGGGGATGGAAGGCGAGCGCTGTGCACCCGTTACGGCAAATGCTTTTAACCGCCCCGCCTTGATCATAGGGATCGACGAAGAGAGGCTCGCGAACATGAGGTCCAGCTGTCCGCCGAGCAGGGCCGTGAGCGCCTCGGTTGCGCCCTTGAACGGGACATGGACCATCTTGATTCCGGCCATGCTGCTGAAAAGCTCGGCCGACAGATGCACGGACGTGCCGGCGCCTGAGGAACCATAATTGAGCTGGCCCGGCCTGGCTTTGGCAAGCGCGATCAGTTCCTTGATCGAGTTGGCGGGCACTCGCGGGTTGAGCACCAGCACATTGGGGCTCTCGCCGACCAGCGCGATCGGGGTGAAATCGCGGATCGGGTGAAAAGGCAGTTTCGCATACAGGCTGTAATTGATGGCATGTGTTCCAATCGTGCCCATCATGATCGTGTAGCCGTCGGGCGCGCTCTTCGCGGTCAGTTCGGCCGCGATATTGCCCCCGGCGCCGCCCCGATTGTCGATTACGAGCGATTGTCCGAGCTTCTCGCGCAGCGTGGGCTCCATCGCGCGCGCGATGATGTCCGCCGCGCTGCCGGGCGTGAAGGGGATGAGCATGTGAATCGGGCGCGTCGGATATTGCTGGGCCGGCGCAGGCCACGAGATGAAGACGAGCAAGAGCAAAGTAAGATGGCGCAAAAGCCGCATGATTTCTCCTCCTTATGAGCCGCAATGCTCACAGCGTAGCATGGCGCACAACAAACGAGGAGGCCAATCTTGCGCTGGGCTGTCGACAGATTGCAGGTTGGAGCTTTAGACTAATGAATACCATATAACGTGGCAGCATCGCTGCCCCCCTCGTTCGGTTCCCCGGTCCAAGGAGGAGCAATGAAGATATTTTGGAGGAGTGTTTCCCTCGTTGCAGTCTTGTTCACCGCCATGTCGGATGGAATCGGCGCTGCGCAGCCGGCGGGCGGCGACCCGGCGGCAGGCTTTCCGGGCAAGCCGATCCGCATCGTCGTCGGCTTTACGCCCGGCGGCGTGCCTGATATCACTGCCCGCTTCATCGCGCAGAAACTCACCGAAAACTGGAAGCAGCAGGTGGTGGTGGACAACCGGCCGGGCGCGGGCGGCACCATNNCACGCGGTGGCGCCCGCCGTCTACGCCAAGCTGCCGTACGACACTATCAAGGATCTTGCCGGAGTTACCATGACCGCCAAAGGCCCGGCGTTGCTGCTCGTCTCCCCCCTGCTCGGCGTGAAATCAGCGAAGGAACTGATTGCGCTCGCCAAGTCCAGGCCCGGGCAGTTCAACTTCTCTTCCGCCGGGGTCGGCAGCGGGACGCATTTCGCCGCCGAACTGTTCAAGAACATGGCCGGGATCGACGTGGTGCACGTGCCCTTCAAGGGCATCCCCGAGGCGATCACCGAAACGATGTCGGGTCGCGTGCAGTTTTTCCTGTCGCCGCTCGCGAGCGCCATCAATCTGGTGAAGGAAGGCAAAGTGCCCGCGATCGGGGTCACCAGCATGCAGCGCGTGTCCCAGCTTCCCGACGTCCCGACCGTTGCCGAGTCCGGGCTGCCCGGCTACCGCTTTGAATTCTGGTACGGGCTGCTCGCCCCTGCGAAAACCCCGCGCACCATCGTCGCCAGGTTGAACCGGGAAATCACGGACATCCTCAATCAGCCCGAGGTGCGGTACCGCTGGGTCTCGTTAGGCGCGGAACCCGCACCCACGACGCCCGGGCAGTTTGACAAGCTGATCGCCGAGGAAATCGCGACCTTGACCAAACTTGCCCGCGCGTCCAATATCAGGGCTGACTGAACAAGCATGGATTATTGACCCGCCTCAAGGACTCGTTGCGTGATACGAGTAAGACGGCTTTCAGCTAAACCACAAGGAGGAGATCATGAGTATCCTTACTTTGCTGATCCTGCTGGCCGCGGCTGCAACGGTTGTTTCACTGGTGTCCGGAATTTCCGCAATGGCTCAGGGCGGTGAAGTCGCGCATCGCAACAGTGCCCAATGGATGGTCTGGCGAGTCGTGTTTCAGGCGGTGGCCCTGCTGCTGATGGTTCTCGCGCTGCTCGTCCACTGACGTCCACCCGCTTCACCCTCACCACGCCGTCGTCGGCCCGGCGCTCTTTCACCTGAAGGCCGCACACGATCCTCACGAACCAGGCGTTGAGGAATTCAAATGAGGCATAGGTTCGGGAAATGCCTGCTCGTTTTGGCGTCCAGCCTGGTTATTGTCCCTATCGTGCATGCACAGGGAGCGTACCCTACGAAGCCGATCCGCCTGATCGTGCCGTCGGTGGCGGGCGGCGGCACCGATATCTCGGCGCGTCTCATCGCGCCCAGGTTGAGCGAGTATCTCGGCCAGCAGGTGGTCGTCGAGAACCGCGCGGGGGCAGCGATGATGATAGGCGGGGAGGCCGTGGCACGCGCAGCGCCCGACGGCTACACCCTGCTGATGGGCATCAGCACGCTCACCATCAATCCCTCGATCCACCCTAAGATGCCCTACGACACGGTGCGCGATTTTGCACCGGTTTCTTTGGCGGTTACACTGCCCAACGTTCTCGTTACCCATCCCTCGTTGCCTGTTAAGACCGTCAGGGAGCTGATCGTGTTTGCGCGGTCGCGGCCAGGTCAACTCAACTACGGTTCGGCCGGCGTAGGCAGCAGCCTGCACCTGTCGATGGAGTTGTTTCTGAGCATGACCAAACTCAGGATGGTACACATCCCCTACAAGGGGTCTGCACC
>PLYS01000541.1 GCA_003153455.1 Betaproteobacteria bacterium
ACCGTCGGAATGTCAGGGACCAGCGGCGAGCGCTGTGCGCTCGCGATCGCAATTACCTTGACGCGCCCTCCCGCCACCAGCGGCAGCGCAACCGCCACCGTGAAAAATCCCATTTGCACCTGTCCTGCAATCAGATCCGTCATGGCAGAGACTCCACCTTTGTAAGGCACGTGGCGGATATTCACGTCCGCCATGGACTTGAACATCTCCATCGCCAGGTGGCTCGGGCCGCCGTTGCCCGACGACGCGTAGTTAAGCTGGCCGGGCTTTGCCTTTGCCAGCGCTATCAACTCTCTAACCGAGCTCACCCCAAGTGATGGATTTATCGCCAGCACGAACGGAATAGAGCCGAGTTGCGTGACCGGCGCAAAACTGTTCAGGAGATCGTACCCCAGCTTGCTGTAGAGCGCCGCGCTGATAGCGTGAGCCACATTGGCCTGCAGCAAGGTGTAACCGTCGGGGGCCGCCTTCGCCGCCACTTCCGCCGCAATATTGCCGCCCGCGCCAGGGCGGTTGTCGATGACGATTTGCTGGCCGAGCCTTTCCCCGGCTGGCTGGCCCGCGATCCGGGCCAGGCTGTCCGCCCCGCCCCCAGGAGGAAATGGAATCAGGAACCGAAGCGGCCGCTCGGGATACGCGTAAGCACTACCGGCGACAGTGCAGCCTACGCATAACATAGCGAGCGCTGCCACTCGTGTTGCGTTCAAGAGCGCATCTCCTCCGGGTGACCGCGGTAACGGCCATGGCAAGAATTCAACTGCACGCGATGGAACTCGCGGTTCCGCTCGAGTTGCTTATGAATCATCGCAATCACGCGCTACGCCCGCGGGCGTGATCGCGAATTGTGCTCGTCCCGGCCGTGCCGGGTCAAGCCCAAGCCCACAGGCGAACCTGACAATTGGCTGGGCGGCGAGCGTGGCTTGGCTTGGCTTAGTGGTTATCCCTGAGAGGTTGCTCGGCCCGCACTTTTCAGGGCGACGATCCGCACGTCATGGTCGTCTGAGCGACTAATTTAGGCCGCGGCGTTTGCATCATGCCACGGGCGAATACCAGCCAGCGCTTTACCCAGAGAGTCCTGGGCGCAATGGATGTCGTATTGCTGTTGCAAGTTCAACCAGGATTGCGCATCTGTGCCGAAGAAACGTGCCAGCCGCAATGCCGTGTCGGCACTGATGCCGCGCTTTTCCCTTACGATCTCATTGATACGCGTAGGCGTAACGCCCAGTGCATTAGCCAGCGCGGTGGAGGACAAGCCCATCGGCTTCATGAACTCCTCCCGCAGGATTTCACCAGGATGAATGGCGGGTAACTTTTTGCTCATGGCTGCTCTCGGTTAGTGGTAATCGACGATCTCGACATCTTCCGCGTGTCCGCCAATCCAGCGAAAGCAGACACGGAACTGATCGTTGATGCGGATGCTGTATTGCCCGGCACGATTGCCCTTGAGGGCCTCCAACCGATTGCCCGGCGGCACACGCAAGAACTCCAGTGACCCTGCCGCATGCACGAGGCTGAGTTTACGCCGTGCTACTGGCTCGATATTCACGAAACGCTTCAATGGTTCGTTCGCAAAGGCCTCGAAGCCAAAGCGGGCATAGAAGCGCGCGGCAATCACGAACCACGAATCAATCCAGCGCCAGCCACAGGCGCGGAGTGGCGTGGCCAGCGTTACCTATTCAATGTCATCGGCGAGGCGCTGACCCGTGCGAAGGCGCGCATTGACGGGCAGGGATGCTCGGTTGATCTCATGGAAGATGAGGGCGAGTTGTGCGCGCGGACGGCAGCGGTGATTGCCGGAAGGAGGCGTCCATTGTTGCGTCCCGGTCAAGCCGCCTTCCGGGTGCCGCCCTGAAATGGCATAAACCCCGCCTTCACCGCGTCCAGAATCACCAGCTCCACGACGGAACCGTCCTCGGCGTAGCTGACATTCACGTTCCAGTCTTGCGACACCTCACGGGCAATGGGCTTGTCACTCAGGCGGATTTCCAGAATATCGTCTTGCGGATAGTAAATTGTCTTCATGAGTCGGACCCCCACAAAAAGTAATGCATCACCGTCTTGATCACCAACGCCGTTTCCAGCATGGCCGCCACACAAAGCAAATTATCGGTGCGGTCCCCTAGTGCTTGGCAATCCAGATCCGTGTCTCGTCCTTGTACCGCACCTCGCCCGTCTCGATCATATCGAGCAGCAGCGCTTCACTGATGGCGCGTGCGGCCATGCGCTCGCGCGCATGGTCCGTTATCACTATCGGCTTCCCGAAACGCTCGCTGAACATCGCAGTACATCCTATCACGCGCCCTGCGATATTTCATACCGCGCGGCGATTTTCCTTGCGTCCGGATTCACCCCTTCCTCCCAATTCGCGCATCGTAATGTCCATGATCACGACGTCGGGCTTGAGTTCCTGCGTCAGTTGCACGGCCTCGCGGCCATCGGCCGCCTCACCCACCCCTCTGATACGCGTCAATCCACGCGCGCGCCGGAGGACCTGACGACTTTCGCATAGCGCGCGGTCTCGGACTCGATGTAGGCCGCGAACTCTTCGGGCGTGGTGAGCATCGGTTCGACGCCCGCGCTCGCGAGCCGGTCGCTGACCCCGGGGAGCTTCATGACGGCGCCGATCTCCGCATGGAGCCTCGCGATGATGTCGCGCGGGGTGCCGGCAGGCGCCAGCACGCCGTTCCAGGAACTCGCCTCCACGCCCGGGGCGCCGTTCTCCGCGGTGGTGGGCAGATCGGGCAGGAGGGAAGAGCGCTTGGCGTTGGCAACGGCGAGCGCGCGCAGCTTGCCGCTCTTCACATGCGGAAGCGCCGGCGGTATGGTCGTGAACATGAACTGCACCTGGCCCGCGAGAAGATCGGTAAGCGCCGGCGCGGCGCCCTTGTAGGGCACGTGGATATTCTTGAGACCCGCGACCGCGTTAAGCATCTCGCCTCCCAGATGATTCGCGCTGCCGTTGCCGGTCGAAGCAAAGAATATTTCACCGGGCCGCTTGCGCGCCAGCGCGATGAACTCCTTCAGGGACGCGACTGGCAGCGACGGATGCGAAACGATGATCTGAGGCAGCACGGCCACCAGCGTGATCGGCGAAAAGTCCTTGATCGGATCGTAGGGGAGCTTCCTGACCAGGCTCGCGTTGATCGCGTGCGTGGTAGCGGTGCCGAGGAGCAAGGTGTAGCCGTCCGGCGGCGCCTTGGCAGCGAGGTCGGCGCCGATGACGGTGCCGCCGCCGGGACGGTTGTCGACCAGCACCTGCTGGCCGAGGCTCTTCGTGAGCCGCTCGCTGATGATGCGCGCCACGATGTCGGCGCCACCGCCCGCTGGTAAAGGCACGATGAAGCGGATGGGTCGATTGGGATACGCTGAAGGTTGTGCAGCCGCGCGTGGCGACGAGGCCAGGAACGCGAACGCAGCCGCTAACACGCAGATAATATTGCGCAGCAGGCCTGACGTATTCATGCTCCTCCTTTCCTGACCGTTATTCGGTAAATGTCACCTGCTCCGCTGTAAGAATGGTCGTCATCCGCTGCATTTGGTCGATGACCGCGCGGTGCTGCTCCTCGCTCAACGCGCAGCAGCAATCCTCGATTACAAACACATCGTAGTCACGGTCATGGCCGTCTTTTGCGCCGGACAGCACCGCTCCACTGGTAGACACGCCCGAAATGTAAAGACGCTGGATGTGGTTGGCACGGAGAATTGCTTCGAGGCTGGTCGCGTAGAACGGGCTCACGCGGTGCTTTACGATATCGAAGTCGCCGGGTTGTGGCGCGAGCGCCGGATGCACCGCGGTGCCCCAGGTCCCGAGCTTGAACATTCCCGCCTTTTTCGCACCCTGGAAAATGCGCGAGTTCGGCGGGCATTCGCGGTAATCGGGGGAGAATCCCACCCGCACGTAGCCGATTTTTACACCCGCGGCACGGGCTTTGCGCAACGCCTCCACCGTATTGGCGATCGTTTTGCGGCGAGCGAGCTCGGGTCCATACCCCTTTTTGCCGTTTGGCCCATCCTCGTGCACGAGGTCGTTGATCATGTCGCACACCAGAAACATTGCGTTACCAGCCATTGGCGATACCTCCCAAGCAGTTGATCAGCGGATCGGCGGCAGATCGAGATCCACCACGGTGCCGTCGATCGGAATGCGCGTTGTTATGTCGCGTGCCGGCAGCATAACGGTGGCAAATCCTGGCGACGAGAGATCTCCGCGCTGATTGATGCCGGTCATCTCGATATCGATGAGCGCGCAACCGTCTTTCACATACTTCTTGACGACCTTGCCGTTGATGAAAGTGGTATCGCCCTGCAAGTTGAACATTCGCGCTTCCATCCGGATACGCTTGATCACGCCGTCGTCACCCATCCAGTTCGTGATCGCAGTCACGAACCAGCACGCGCGCTGCGGCAGATAATCGTACATGCCGGGCACGCCGACCTTCTTCGCGAAATCCTCCCGATGGTGGCCAATACCGGTGTATTCGATTCCGCCGCCTCCCTCCTTGTTACGAATATAGTGCTTCGGGTGTTTTGCCGCATGCTTTAACAGCGCGCCGTGCGCTGCGCCGCGGCCGGACGCGATGACAAACGCCATCGTGTCCGACATGGATAGCGGACCGCGCACGATCTCATCGATCTGAGCGCCGACCTTCACGTCGTCCCAGTAACGCGTGTCAACGCCTCGAATGCGCGAAGGCTCGTTCATTACCTTCTCCTCGATGGCGTCGCTTTCTTCTTTGCTGTAAACATAGGTCCGGACGTCCTTATACTTGCCCTTCTCGCGCGATGCCTTGCGCTCATGACGTGCGGTGAGCCCCAACGCTTTGCAGACCACCTCATCGCGTTGGTTGGTATAGGTCGAATCCAGATACTGCATTGCCATCTTCCCGGAAAACTTCGAGGGCTTTTCCTCGATGCCAAGCACCCGGTTCCAGACGTTGATGCGATCGCCGGGGCGCACGTTACGGTAGTACTCGCAGTCGATCGTCACGCCGAATCCATGCACGCCGGGCAACCCCCAGTAGGACCGGCCGGGCCAGTGGTGAGTCCATGGAAAGCATGGATGCGCGATGAGGCCTCCAAAGCGCGTCCAACGCGCATATTCCTGATCGCGGTATAGCGGATTCAGATCGCCAACCCCATTCGCAAATATGATGATCGAGTCCGCACTCGCATCGCGCAGATACTGCTCGGGACGCAATTTGGCGCCGACGAGCGCGCGCGCGGCGGCCATGCTCTGTTCGTTGATAAGACCTTCCGCCGCTTCTTCGGTAATGCCTAAATCCACTCGCTTATTCATCTCGGTCTCCGTTGTAAGCTGTTCTGCCGTATTCGAGACGTAAACAGGTTTCACCCATTCAGGTTTCACCCATTTACGCAACACCCAACAATGCGTGGCTGGTCGCCGCGACGACCTGCTCCAGGCCTGCCGCCACCAAAACGCCTGCATCGCGAAGCAGCTTCTGCTTCGCTGCGTGGCCCTCGGCTTTTGAGCCGATCAAGGCGGCGGCATGCCCCATCCTTTTGCCGGGTGGAGCGGTGCGCCCGACAATCAAGGCGGAAACCGGTTTAGCGCCGCTGCGCGCTGCGTACTCTGCCACGAAAAATTCTTCCGAGCCTCCGATCTCGCCGAGGTACAGCACCGCCTTCGTTTCCGGATCCTGGTGAAAAAGTTCCAGCGCCTCCGCAGCGGTTGTGCCTTTGACCGGGTCGCCGCCGATACCGATCACGGTCGATTGACCAACGCCGGCCAGCGTCAGCCGCTTGCAGCACTCATACGACAACGATCCGCTGCGGGATATCACTCCAACATTGCCCTGGGTGTAGCAGAAGGATGGCATGAAGCCCAATTTCGCCTTGCCCGGTGAAATGATCCCGGGAGTGTTCGGTCCGACGAACACTGCGCCGTGAATGCGTGCGGCTGCCCGCAGTTCGATCGCATCAAGCACTGGCAACTCGTCCGCGGTTGCGACAATCAGTTTACAGCCGCTGTCGATTGCTTCCATCGCCGCGCCGAGGACCGCGGCCGGAGGCACGAAAACAATGGCAGTGTCGGCACCCGTGGCCTCGCGCGCCGCGCGCACGCTCGCGTACACCGGAACGTCGCCGACCGTCGTGCCCGCGCGCCCCGGAGACACGCCGGCAACCATGCGGGTACCGTATTTGCGCGCATCTTCGACGAAGAACGTTCCCATTTGCCCGGTCACGCCCTGGATCAATACGCGATTGCTGCGGTCAAGCAGTATGCTCATGTTTGCGCTCCGGCCAGACGCACCGCCTCGGCAACCGCATCCTCGAGACGCGAGTGATTGTGCGCGCCAAACTGCGCAAAGATCCCTGCTACCTGGTCCACGTTGGTACCGTCCAGCCTGTACACCACGGGTTTTGAGCTTTTGCGTTCGGCCATGACCTCCTTCATGGAATTCGCCACGCGCTGCATCTGCGTGCCGCCGCCGAACACGCTCACCAGAATCACTTTTACCTGGGGATCCGCATCGAGCATCGCGAATGCCGGCCGGTAACCGCGCGTCGAGGTGGGTCCGGGACTGCAATCGAGAAAGCAGGCGGGGCGGCCACCCGAATCGGCGATCATATCCATCGCGGCCATCGTCATGCCTGCTCCGCCGGATATGATCCCGATGTCACCGTCCAGGCGCACATACATGTGCTGCATGTTCAGGCAATCGCGCAGATAGCGGTCGGCACGCTGCTTTTGAGCTTCCTGCCCGTCGCGAATTGCCGTGTTGCGGAATGCGGCCCACTCATCGAGCACGATTTTCGCGTCGCCGGCGATCATCGTACCGTCCGCCAATTTCACGAGTGGATTGATCTCGATCGTCGTGCAATCATGCGCCGCGGCAGCGCGAACAAGCCGCTGTGCGAGCACTATCACTTTTTCCCGCCACTGGTAATCCGGTTCGACTTCTTCCAGAACTTCACGCTGCTGGTGTACACGGAAGTTCCACGGAGCTCCGACGGCGTAGCGCGCGGGCGGGGGTCCCTCCTCGATGTCGATCCCTCCGCGCGGCGCGTACATGACCACATAGCCCTCGCCGCGCCCGTCTACCGCGACCGAGAGATACGCTTCACGTTCGATGGCGAGCCAGGGTTCGATTAACAAGGCTTCCGGCTTTTCGCCGCCAAACTCAGTCTCGAAAAGCCTGTTTGCCGTAGCGACCAGCGCGGCTGGATCCTTTACCTGCTGAACCCCACCCTGCTTGCCCCGCCCGCCGCTGCGCACCTGCGCCTTGACTGCAATCGGGTATTCAGAGACCCGCAGGCTTTGCGGGGAATCACCCTTGCGCCAGATCGTGCCTGGCGGCACGTTCACCCCGACGGACGCCAGCAGCCGTTTGGCGTCGCATTCAAGCATCATCATGTTTCTTCGTTCCTCTCAAGTCGCATGGGGAATCTGTCAGGTCAGTGCCTGGTGTCCATCTTCGCCGGCGCGGCTTTTTCGGCGCGCTGCGCGCTCAGGCCCGCAATCACCTGCCCGAGCTGTTGGTGCAACGCGGCGAGCGTGTCGTAGCCGAGCGCGACGCGAACCGCGAGCTTGCCGGTCAATGTCTCCGGAATCTTGCCGCCCGAGCGCGCGACCTGCGATAAGGCCGAAAGCGCCGCCGGCTCGAGAAAGCCGAAATCGACGAACACCATGCCCGGCGCGCCGTTCAGGCGCGTGAAGTTGGCGAGCATGGGCTGGTCGGAGTTGCCGACCGGCGCGAGCCTGATGTTAAGCCCGGTTGTTTTTTCCTGCTTCTCGTTTTGTTCATCCATCACACCCTCCGTCAAATCCAGACCATCGCGCTTGCCGGCTAGCTTGGACCGGTTGCAGTTTACTTTCCCGTCCAGCGCGGTTCCCGTTTCTCCATGAAGGACTCCACACCGATGTGGAAATCCTGACTGCCGTAGCACTGCCTGACCAGGTCCTCGCCGTCCGGCATGCCGGCATGCAGCAATCGCCTCATTGCCTCTTTGGTCACGCGCATCGTGATCGGCGCGTTGCCGGCCAGCCGTTCGCAAAGCTTATCGACCTGCGCGTCGAGCTCGGCTGGCGCGATGATCTCGGCCAGGAACCCGGCAGCGAGGAGTTCATCGGCCGCCAGCATCTCGGCCAGCAGCAGCATGCGCTTGGTGCGCGCCAACCCCAACGTGGCCGCGAGGCAGGCATAGTTCGCAATCGATAGGCAATTGCCGAGCGTGCGCGCGATCGGCACGCCGAAACGCGAGCCCGGGGTCGCGACGCGTAGGTCGCATGCCGCGGCGATGGCGAGCCCACCACCGATTGCCCACCCCTCGATCACGGCGATGGTGGGCACCGGCAATTCCTCGACTGCGGCGAGATACGCCGCGATCCGGCGCTCGTAATTCACGCCATCCTCGCCCGACTTGAAATCGCGGAACTGGCCGATATCAGTGCCCGCGACGAATGCCTTGCCGCCGGCGCCGCGCAACACGGCCACCCGCACTTCCGGGTCTGCCGCCACTTTCCCGCAAGCCTCCGCGAGTGCGTCGTACATGGCCCATGTCATCGCGTTGCGCGCGGCCGGACGGTCGACAGTAATCCGGCCGACGACGCCTTCGCGCTCGTAGCGCACTGTTCCATCGCTCATGATGTGCAAACTCCTGATGAATATCTATCCAACATATCCGATTAACCGCCACCACAGGTAATCGAGCGGCAGCAGCACCGCGATGCTGAAAGCCACCAGCGGCAGCGACAGACGCAGCATCGTCGCCAGCGAGATGCCTGCAACCTGCATGCCGACCACGACCGGCGGCACCTGATACGGCAGGATCAGGGTCGAGAAGCCTACCGCCATCGTCATCAGCGTCGCCTTGAGCGGCCAGCCGGTCACCTGCGCGAAATGCTCGGCGAGCGGCGCCAGCACCGCCGGCTGGGACGGGTTGGTGGTAAACAGTCCGGCGAAAGTGGCGAGCAGCGACATCGTGACGAAATTGCCGAAGTCGGCACCCGCGGTGAGCGGCAACACGCCTTCCAGGATGGTGCCGAGCGCTTCGCTCAGGCCGCTCTGTTGCACCGTCAGGCCCAGCCCGAGCGTTGCGCCGACATAAAAATACGGGCCGAAGTTCACGCTGTTGAAAGCGGAGAACGGCATCACGCCGATGCGCGGCATGAAGCACGCAGTGCCCGCGGCGAGCGCAATCCACCCCGCCTTGATGCCGTGCAGAAAATCGGTCGACCACAGCGCCAGCGCCGCGATCAGGATCACGGCCATGCGTTGTTGCTCCGGCGTGAGCGGCGGCGTCTCATGCGGCACCGCCACCGGCCGGACTTCGGCGCGGAACAGCCAGCACACGAACGCGATGATCGCCAGCCCTTTCAAAATGCCCAGCACCGGAAACTGCACCCACAGGTACTCGGCGTAAATGAGCTGCACGCCGTAGAGCGTTTCGGCCGTGCCCGCCAGCACCAGGTTGGGCGCGTTGGCGGGCAGGATCGCCGTGCCGCATTGGTAGGTGGTCATGATCGCGGCGAGGCAGATGCCGTTGTAGCCGGTGCTGCCGCGCTCGAAGCCGGCGCGCTGCGCCACCGCCGTGAGTATCGGGATCAGCAGCAGCACGCGCCCGACGGTGGCCGGCATGAAGAATGCCAGTGCGATCGAGACGACGACGATGGCGGCAATGAGCTGCCGGTAGGACCGCGTGTAGCGGTCGAACAGCGCGCCCGCGATGCGCTGGGCGAGGCCGGTGCGGTGGACGGCCTCGGCCAGAATCAGCCCGCCGAGCACGAGCCACAGCGTCGCCGAGGCGAATCCCGAGAACACGATCTGTGGCGGCGCCACCGCCAGCACCATCGCCAGCAGAAAGAACAGGAACCCCGTGATGTGCTCGGGCAGCGTGCCGCTCGCCCACAACCCGACCGTGAACACCAGCAGCGCCGCGGCGTGCATGGTGGTTACGGTAATCCCCTGCGGCGGCGGCAGCAGGAAAATCACCGTCGCGCCCACACACACCAGCGCGGCGAAGAACGAAGACAGTCGCGGCATTAAAGCCCAGCGGCGCGGCGCTTCAGGATTTGAACTTCGCAGCGAGCGCGTCGGCGCCCCGCGCGAGCATGCCGACGTCGGCGCCCACCGCGACGAACAGGTATCCCATGTCGAGGCAGCGCTTGCCGTCGGCCTCGCCGACCAGGATGCCAGGCGCGTTGCCCGCCTTGCGGATTTTTTTTGCGGCTTCCTCCATCACCTTCCACACTTCGGGNNGCGATCGCCTCGATGCTGGCCATCGCCTTGCGTGTCTCGACCTGCACCAACAGGCACAACTCGTCCTGCGCACGCTTGAAATAGTCCTTGATGCGGCCGTAGCCGGCTGCGCGAGTCGCCCCGGCGACGCCGCGCACGCCATGCGGGGGGTAACGCGTGTAGGCGACCGCGTTCTTCGCCTCCTCGGCGCTCTGCACGTAGGGCAGCAGCAGCGTCTGCGCACCGATGTCGAGGTAACGCTTGATCATCACCATGTCGTTCCACGGCACACGCACGACCGGATTCGCCGTTCCGCCCTGCATTGCGTGCAGCTGCTGCTGCACCATCGGCAACTCATTCGGCGAGTGCTCGGTGTCGAGCAATACCCAGTCGATGCCGGAATGAGACAGTATCTCGGCGACGATATGCGAGGACAGCGAGCTCCAGATACCGATCTGCGGTTTGCCGGCTTTTAACGCATGCTTGAATTTATTGACTGGTAATTCCATTTGTCACTCCCTGTATCGTGATGTGAAGGGGGAAGGGTGAAGGGGAAAGGGCAAAGGCATTAGGGCTCTATGGTTCTTACCCTTCACGCATTCACCCTTCACNNTCGTATCGCAATTCTACGCTAGCTCACCCGCACGGCGTTGAGCCCGCCGCGCGGCGTCAGCAACAGACCGGTAAGCGCAGCCGCGGTAGCCGCCAACAGGCCGGTCAGCAGCTGGATGCCGATGACGTCTGCGAGCACCCCGGCGACCAATACCCCCAGCGAAATGAAGCCCGGGTAAAACTGCAGCAGGCTCGCCATGCGGCCGCGCATCGCCTCCGGCACGCACATCTGCAGCGTGGCCTGATTGCTCGTAAAGTGCACCATTTCCCCCACGCCTCCGGCGGCGAGCGCGACGCATGCGAACGGAACGCTCGGCGCGAGCGCAAGCGCGGCGAATGCAATGCTCATCGCAAAGATCGCGCACGCCTGCACCAGCCCCTGCCGCGCGAAGCGCATGCATTTCCCCGCGATCCAGCCGCCGGCGACACCCCCGACGCCAACGCTTGTCATGAGCATGCCGAGCACCTCCGGCCCCGATCGGAAGATATCCTTGGCGTAGATCGGCAGCAGTCCGGCGAATATGGGAACCAGCAGAAAGAATGGCATGATACCGGCCGCCAGCAGCGCGCGCGTGTTCCGATTCGTGACCGCAAAGCGCAGGCCCTCGGCCAGTTCCGCAACCGCAGTGCGCCCCGTCGCCTGGCGCGCGTGCTGCGGAAACACGATCAGCACCGCAGTAGCGGTAGCAACGAAGTAAGCCGCGGCCTGCACGAACAGGTTACCGGCGGCGCCGACCCAGCCGATCAGGAAGCCGGCGAGCGCCGGGCCGCATATGCGCGTGATGCTGAACGCCACCATGTTGAGCGCCACCGCCTGCATTGCCTCCTCGCGCGGAACCAGATCGAAAATGATCGTCAGCCGCACCGGCCGGTCCAGCACGTTGCCGACGGCCGAAACGAGAACAAAGACGAACAAATGCCAGACCTGGGCCGCGCCGGATGCGAGCACGATCCCGAATATCAGCGCGGTGAGCGCCGAGACCAATTGGCTCGCGAGCAGCAGGTGGCGGCGATCGTAGCGGTCCGCCGCCACACCCGCGATGGGCGCACACAAAAACATGGGGATGGCGCGCATGCCCATGATGGCGCCGAGCAGGCTGCTCGAACCCGTCATGTCGTAGGCAAGCCACGCGATGGTCGCCTGCTGGATCCATTGCCCCGCGTACGAGGCAAACGATCCCAGCCAAAGGTTGCGGAAGTTGCGAAAGCGCAGCGTCGATAGCAAGGACCCGCCGTTCAGTGAATCTCCGGGTCAGCCGTCGGCGCGCCCGAATGCAGGAAATCGAAATCGCACCCTTCGTTCGCCTGCGTGATGTGCTTTTCATACAGCGCGCCGAAGCCGCGCGAGTAATGCGGCTTGGGCGGTATCCACGCCGCGCGGCGCATCGCGAGTTCGGCGTCGCTGACTTTCAATTCGAGCCTGCGCGCTGCGACGTCGAGCTCGATCAGGTCGCCGTCCCGCACGAATGCGAGCGGACCGCCGATGTACGATTCGGGCGCGACGTGCAGCACGCACGCGCCATACGAGGTGCCGCTCATGCGCGCATCCGAAATGCGCACCATGTCGCGCACGCCCTGGGCGAGCAGCTTCTTCGGGATCGGCAGCTGCCCCCACTCCGGCATTCCGGGCCCGCCGAGCGGGCCGCCATGCTGCAGCACGATCACGCTGTTGCCATCGATGTCGAGCTTCTCATCGTCGATGCGCGCCGCCATGTCGTTATAGTCCCTGAACACCACCGCGCGGCCGGTATGCTTGAGCAGATGCGGCTCGGCCGCAGTCGGCTTGATTACCGCGCCGTCGGGCGCGAGGTTGCCGCGCAACACTGCGAGCCCACCGCTTTTTGCAAGCGGATTGTCGAGTGGGCGTATAACATCCAGGTTATAAACCTTCGCCCCTGCAATATTCTCTCCGAGCGTACGCCCGTTCACGGTCAGGCATCCAAGGTCCAGCTTGTCCTTCAGGACTGCGAGCAAGGCCCCCAGTCCTCCGGCATAGTAGAAATCTTCCATCAGATACTTCTGTCCCGCGGGCCGCACGTTGGCGAGCACCGGTGTCTTGCGCGAAAGCTCGTCGAACCGGTCGAGCTTCAACTTGATGCCGGCGCGCCCCGCCATCGCGATGAGGTGTATCAGTGCGTTGGTCGAACCCGACAGCGCATGCGTCGTGACGATCGCGTTGTCGAATGCTTTCGCGGTCAGGAAATCACTCGGCTTCAAGTCCTCCCACACCATTTCGACGATGCGCCGCCCGGTGTAGCTCGCCATGCGCGAGTGATTCGCGTCCGCCGCGGGAATGGATGCCGCGCCCGGCAGCGTGAAGCCGAGCGCCTCGGCCACGGAAGTCATGGTCGAGGCGGTGCCCATCGTCATGCAGTGGCCGGCGCTGCGCGACATGCAGGTCTCGGCTTCCGTCAGGTCTGCTTGGGTGAGCTTGCCCGCCCGAAACTCCTCGGTCAGCTGCCAGACCGCCGTACCGGACCCGATGTCACGCCCACGGAACTTGCCGTTCAGCATGGGTCCCCCGGTGACCATGATCGCCGGGAGGTCGACACTCGCTGCCCCCATGAGCTGTGCCGGCGTCGTCTTGTCGCACCCGGAGAGCAGCACGACACCATCGAGAGGGTTGGCCCGGATCGATTCCTCGACCTCCATGGCCATGAGGTTGCGGTACAGCATGGTGGTGGGTCGCATGATCGTCTCACCGAGCGACATGGTCGGAAACTCGAGGGGGAAGCCGCCGGCCATCAACACACCCCGTTTAACCGCCTCGGCCACGGTGCGCAGGTGAGCGTTGCATGGCGTCAACTCTGACCAGCTGTTTGCGATGCCGATCACGGGCCGCCCGTCGAAGAGCTCATCAGTGAAGCCTTCATTGCGGATCCACGAACGATGGAGAAATCCTTGTCGTCCTTCCGCAGCAAACCAATCCGCACTGCGAACTCGAGCACCGTTCACCTTCACGGGGGTGCCCTCGCTCATGCCGGCTCGGGAATGAGAGAGATCCTCAGCCACTCTGGCGCGATCAATTCGGTATCCGCCGCGTGCGACCGCGCTCCCGAACGATTTCTTCGAGAAGCCTCGTCGCCGCCTCAACCGATCGGCTTCCCCGAATATGCATCAGAGGATTGTTGTAGCAGCGCTCTCCACGGGCGTCAACGCGTGCCGCCACGGACCGGCCCCGGGCAGGCGCCGGTCGCATCTAACCCACTGCTCCGCGCGCATCGAGCGCGCAGCCTGCGAGTTCCCCGAGCGCGTCATCAATCGACACGGCCAGCTGGTCGAGCTCGGGGAGGAGCCTTCGACAGGCCAGCAGTCCGAAGTGCAACTGGTCCAGGTAGGACACGATGGTGACGTTCAGCCCCACGCCTTCGGTGAGGGGGCCGACAGGGTACAAGGCCGCCACGCGACTGCCGGCGCAAAAGAGCGATACGTCCGGCCCCTTCACCCCCGACACCATGACGTTGAAGGGTGGGCTCACCCAGTCGAAAATTCTGGTGCCCGAAACGGCTCGGGCCAGGCGGGACACCAGGCCGGGCGCAGCGATCTGGGCCAGGTTCCCCACCAGCCTACCCCGGTGCAGTTGCTCCTGCTCCTTGGCCACTCGGGTCGACGCCGCGATGGCGCCGAGACGCTGGACAGGATCGTCCTCGTCGGTCGCCAACGAGACCAGCATGGCCGAGATCTGGTTGCCGATCGCCCCCTCGTCGGCCTCACCCTCCGGCCGGGTCGAGACCGGCACCATAGCCACGAGTGAGCGCTCCACCGTCTCGCCCCGCTCGCCCAGTACGCGCTGCAGGCCGCCGGCCACGCCGGCCAGAATGACGTCGTTCACCGTGCAGCCAAAGGTGCGCCGGATGAGTTTGGCGTCCTCCAAGGGGATCGACAGCGACGAGAAGCGCTTGCGGTTGGACACGGTCCCGTTCAGCGAGGTGCGCGGGGCCGAGAAGAAGGCCGGGGGAGAAGATTCGCCGCGGCTCGCCAGCTCACGGTTGTGCTGCCCGACATCCGCGATGGCTTCGACGCCGGCCTGCACGGTGTTGAGCGCATGGGCCGGTTGCTGGGCCAAGGACATCGCGGCGTAGCGCAGCATTTCGGTGTTGCCCGGCAGTGGAGCTGGTGCCCAGGGCTCGAACGGCCGTTCCACCAGACGCTCCCGCGGGCTGAGGTCCAAGAAGGCCGCCAGCATGGCGGCGCCGCTCACCCCGTCGAGAATGGCGTGGTGCACCTTGGCCACGAGTGCCGTGCGATCCCCGGCCAGGCCCTCGACGACGTACATCTCCCACAGCGGGCGATCCGGGTCGAGTTGGCGGCTCATGGCCGTGGCCACGAAGGCGTCGAGTTCGGCCGGCCCGCCCGGTGCGGGCAGGCTGGCCCGCGAGACATGGTCGTCCACGGCAAAATCGGGATCGTCCACCCATACCGGTCGGTGGAGGCCGAAGGGCACACGCAGGGCCCGCTGGCGGAACGGCTCGACCAGATGGACCCGCTGCGCGATGACCCGCCGGATCTGGGTGAACCGAGAGCTGGGCGAGAAGAGGGACCGGGCGCCCTCGGGGGGATCGAGGATCACCACGGCTCCGACGTGCAATGGAGTCGTCGGTGTCTCGAACGACAAGAAGGCGGCGTCCAATCCCTCCAGCGGTTGCATCACATCACGTGCCCGTGTGGCCGAAGCCGCCGGTGCCCCGGTCGGCGTCTCCCAGCCCGTTGGCCGAGACCAGGGCGAACGCCGCCTCTTCGACCCGTACGATGACCAGCTGGGCGATCCGGTCCCCTCGGCTCACGACGTAGTCCTCGTCCGGATCATGGTTCACCAAAATCACCTGGAGCTCGCCCCGGTACCCGGCGTCGATCAAGCCCGGTGCGTTGAGGCAGGTCACGCCGTGGCGTACCGCCAGGCCGCTCCGGGGAATGACCAGCCCGGCGCACCCCTCGGGAATGGCCACGGCCACGCCGGTTGGCACCAGGGCCCGGCCGCCCCGGGCAGCCAGCACGACGTCATGGCGTGCCAGCAGGTCCGCCCCGGCATCCCCGGGCCGGGCGTAGGACGGGACATCCAAGTCCGGATCCAGCTGATGGAGGGGCACACTGAGCATCGCCGGAGACTACAAGGGCCGTCCGCCTTCCCGGCCCAGGGAGAGGCCCGGTAGCATGCCCGCCCATGCTGGCGTGGATGGATCTGGAGATGACGGGGCTGGAATCGTCGCGCCATGTCATCGTCGAGGTCGCCAGCCTGATTACCGACGATGACCTGACCATCGTGGCCGAGGGGCCCGACCTGGTCGTGCACGCCACGCCCGAGCAGTTGGCCGATATGGACGACTTCGTTACCTCCATGCACTCCCGATCCGGCCTCCTCGACGCCATCACTTCTTCGACGCTCACCCTCGAAGAGGCCGGCGCGCAGACGTTGGCGTTCCTCAAGCTTCACATCCCCGAGCCCCGCACGGTGCCGCTGGCCGGCAATTCCATCGGGACGGACAGGCGATTCCTGGCGACGTACCTTCCCGAAGTAGAGGAGTACCTGCACTACCGCTCGGTCGACGTCTCGACGGTCAAGGAGCTCTGCCGCCGTTGGTATCCCGACGCCTACAAAGCGGCCCCGGAGAAGAAGGGTGGCCATCGCGCCCTGCAGGACATCGTCGAGAGCGTGGCCGAACTCCGCTACTACCGCACCGCCATCTTCAATCCGGCGGCGAGCCAGTGACCACCGATACCCCGGCGGTTTCTCTGGCCGAGGCCAATGCCACCCTGACGTCGCCCGGTCAACTGTTCGAGATTGAAGAGACCAACATCCGCGGCGTCTCCACCCGGACCTGGAAGAACGCCCCCCCGTCGTTGCGCGTCGTGCTCGACCTGTCGCTCGGCCATGGCGATGCCACCTTTTTGGTCTACGAGGATGAGCGAACGTCCTTTGCCGAGCACTACCGGATCGCCTCCACCTTGGCGCACCGGTTGCAGGACGACTTCGGCGTCGCCCCGGGCGACCGGGTCGCCATCGCCATGCGCAATCTGCCCGAGTGGGTGATGGCGTTCTGGGCCATCACCTTGACCGGCGCCATCGTCGTGCCCCTCAACGCCTGGTGGTCCGGTGAGGAGCTGCGCTACGGGTTGGAAGACTCGGGATCCAAGGTCGCCTTCGTCGATACGCAGCGGGCGGACACCATCCGCCCCTTCCTGGGTGGCCTGAGTGGGCTGGCCGCGCTCATCGTGGCCGATGAGCATCGGGCCCAGCCCGATCAGGCTTCGCTCAAGGTCCGCCAACCGGCCGGAGGATCGGCCCCGGTCGCCGAGTGGCCCTTCGCCCTCGCGCTCGGCGACGTCGAGGCCGACGCCACGCCGCCCGACATCGACCTGGGCCCCGAGGACGACGCCACCATCTTCTACACCTCGGGTACCACCGGAAGGCCCAAGGGAGCCGTGGGTACGCAACGCAACATCTGCACCAACCTGATGAGCCTCTTCTTCATCAATTCGCGGGCCCAGCTCCGATTCGGGCGGTCGCCGAGCGACGCGTCGAGCACGGGACAGAGTGCCATCCTCCTTTCGGTCCCCCTCTTCCACGCCACCGGCTGCCACTCGGTGATGGTCGGCAACATGGGCGCCGGCGGGAAGATCGTCATGATGCACCACTTCGACCCCGAGCGCGCCCTGGAGTTGATCGCCCGGGAGAAGGTCACCACGTTCGGCGGCGTCCCGGCCATGGTCATGCAGGTGCTCGACTCGCCGGAATTCTTGTCACATGACACCTCGTCCATCCGCAGCGTCTCGTACGGCGGCGCCCCGGCACCCCCGGATCTGGTGCGCCGGATACGGGCCGCCTGGCCCATCGGGCAACCTTCCAACGGGTACGGGCTGACCGAGACCTCCTCGGTCACCTCCATGAACACGGGCGCCGACTACGTTGCCAAGCCCGACAGTGTGGGTCCCCCCGTGCCGGTCAGCGAGGTGGCGATCGTCCCCGAGAACTACGCCGGCGACGAGCCCGACGGCTCCATCCCGCCCGGCTCCGGCCAGCGGGGCGAACTGTGGATCAAGGGACCGCAGGTGGTCCGGGGCTACTGGAACCGTCCGGTGGAGACGGCGCAGACCTTCACGCGGGGCTGGCTCCACACCGGCGACATCGCCCAGCTCGATGCGGACAACTTCATCTAC
>PLYS01000146.1 GCA_003153455.1 Betaproteobacteria bacterium
TACGGCGTGATGCTCGATCGCATCGCCGCGGGAGAGCGGCCGGACGAGCCTCCTTTCGCGTTGCTGAGCGACGCTATACGCGATCACGCGCTGCCGCTGACGCCGTTTCGTGATCTGCTTTCGGCTTTCCGCCAGGACGTGCTGAAACAACGTTACGCGAACTTTGCCGAGCTGCTCGACTATTGCGCGCGGTCAGCCAATCCAATCGGACGACTGCTGTTGCAACTATATCGTGTCACTGACCGCCAAAGACAAGAGCAGGCCGATGCCATATGCAGCGGACTGCAGCTCGCCAATTTCTGGCAGGACATCGCGATCGATTGGGGCAAAGGGCGGATGTACCTCCCGACGGACGACATGAATCGCTACGGCGTTGCGGAGGATCAGATAGCCGATGGTCGGTGCGACGAGCGCTGGCGCCGGTTGATCGCGTTCGAGGTCGAACGCACGCGGGCGATGCTGGAATCGGGACGGGCATTGGCGCAGGCATTGCCGCTGAGGCTCAAGCTGGAGCTCAGGATGGTGGTCGCAGGCGGCTTGCGCATTCTTCGCTCGATCGACGCGGTCAATGGCGACGTGTTTCGCCATCGACCGATGCTGTCGCGCGGCGATTGGGCCGCGATGTCGGCTCGCGCCTTGTTTCCCTGGTCCTCGTGAACCCCGACACTTATTGCGAACAGAAGGCCGCCGCGAGCGGCTCGAGCTTCTATCACAGCTTTCGCTTCCTGCCGCCCGAGCGGCGGCGCGCGATTGTCGCGCTCTATGCGTTCTGCCGCGAAGTCGACGATGCGGTCGACGAGACCCTCGATGCGGCAGTCGCTCGGATCAAGCTCGAATGGTGGCGCTCGCAAGTCGCCGCGATCTTCGGCGGCGTGCCACAACATCCCGTCGCGCAAGCTCTCAAACCGGTCGCACAAGAGTTCGGCCTGCCGCAGGAGCATTTTCTCGCAATCATCGATGGGATGGCCATGGACCTTGACTTCGACCGGTATCCCGATTTCGCCCTGCTCGAGCGCTATTGCGATCGCGTCGCTGGCGTTGTGGGACTGATGTCGGCGCAAATCTTCGGTTATTCCGACGATTCCACGCGCGCTTACGCACGCGATCTCGGAATCGCGTTTCAGCTCACCAATATCATTCGCGACGTCGGCGAAGACGCGCGCCGTGACCGCATTTATCTGCCGCTCGATGAGCTCGCACGCTACAACGTCACGGTTGCCGACATCATGCACGCGCGCAAAAGCGACGGCTTCCGGCAGCTGATGCAATTCCAGATCAAGCGCGCGCTCGGCTATTACCACGATGCGTTCACGCTGCTGCCCGCGGCGGATCGCAAGTCTCAGCGTCCGGGACTGGTCATGGCGGCGATCTACCAGACGCTGCTCGCCGAGATCCTCGCTGACGGCTTGCAGGTGCTGACGCATCGCATCTCGCTGACACCGATCAGAAAGCTGTGGATCGCATGGAAAACGTGGGTCAAAGGCTGAAAATATTGAGCCACCGAGACCGCCAAGGTAGAAACAAAATCCAAACCTTATGAATTACCTGACAACCGTAAGCGGAGAAGATCAAACATGGATCTGCAACTGAAGGGAAAAACCGCGCTGGTCACCGGCGCGAGCCAGGGCATCGGCCGCGCGATCGCCAAAGGACTCGCCGCCGAGGGCGTCAAGTTGTGCATCGCCGCGCGCCGGCGTGAACTGCTCGACCAGCTCGCCGGGGAAATCGTCGCTGCCGGCGGTATGCGGCCGCAGATCGCGATTGTCGACCTCATGGAGGAAGGCGCGCCGCAGAATCTCGCCCAGGAAGCATTGAAGGGCCTCGGCCAGATCGACATCCTGATCAATTGCGCCGGCGGCAGCCGTCCGCTGCCGATCGGCGCGCCGGAAGAAAAATGGACGGAAGCGATCACGCTCAATTTCACGCGCGTGCGTCAGCTTACCCACGCCGTGCTGCTGGACATGATCAAACATCGATGGGGCCGCATCATCAATATCACCGGCAAATCCGAACCCGAACGCCTCAATGCTGCGACCCCTTCCAAGGCCGCAGTACATGCGTGGGCCAAGGGCCTGTCGCGCGAAGTCGGCAAGCACGGCATAACGATCAATTCGATTCCGCCCGGGCGCATCATGAGCGAGCAGATCCGGCGCAATTATCCCGAGCAGCAGCGCCAGGAATTCTCCGCGCGCGAAATCCCGGTCGGCCGCTATGGCGAACCGGAGGAGCTTGCGTGTCTCGCGGTTTTTCTCGCCTCGCCTGTGGCCTGTTACATCACGGGCACGGTGATGCCGGTCGACGGCGGTTTGAGACATTACGCGTTCTGAAAGCCTCCTTGGTCTCTTATCATTTCACTCTTGACGAGAAACTTTGCGACCTTTGCGTGCTTGGCGTCTTTGCGTTGAATGTACCGGTTCCGGCCATGCCGGCTCAGGCGAAGGTATAATATCCGGCATCAGAATTCCGGTAATCGGAGCGATGGCGATGGCGATGCAAACCAAAATTCCGTGCGTATTGATGCGTGGCGGCACCTCGAAGGGCCCGTTCTTCCTTGCGTCGCACCTGCCGCAGGATTCGAACCTGCGTGACGCAGTGCTGATTGCGGCAATGGGCTCGCCACACGAATACCAGGTTGACGGTATAGGCGGCGGCAACCCGCTCACCAGCAAAGTTGCGATCATCAGCAAGTCCATGCGTCCGGATGCTGATGTCGACTACCTGTTCGCGCAGGTACTGGTTGACGAGCGGCGCGTCGACACGAAGCCCAATTGCGGCAACATGCTGGTTGCGGTCGGACCGTTCGCGATCGAAGCCGGATTGGTGCCGGGGGGCGGCCCCGAGACCGCGGTGCGCATCCACAACGTCAATACCAAGTCGCTGGTCGAAGCTGTCGTGCAGACGCCGGACGGTCGCGTTACGTACGCCGGGAGCGCCGCGATCGACGGCGTACCGGGCACCGCGGCGCCGGTGAAAATCAACTTCAAGAGCGCGGCTGGCGCGGTAACCGGCAAGCTGCTGCCGACCGGCCGGCCGCTCGACGTGATCGACGGTATCGAAGTGAGCTGCGTCGACATGGCGATGCCTATGGTGTTGATGCGCGCCGAACAGTTCGGCAAGACCGGTTTTGAGACGCCTGCTGAGCTCGATGCCGACAAGGGCCTGCTCGCCAGAATGGAGGCCGTGCGGCGCAAGGCCGGGATGATGATGGGCATGGGAGACGTGTCAAAGCAGGTCGTGCCCAAAATCGGCCTGCTCGCACCACCGCGGCGAGGCGGCACGATTTCATCGCGTTACTTCGTTCCCTATTCGTGCCACAAAGCTCATGCGGTGACGGGCGCGGTCTGCGTCGCCTCAGCATGCGCAATCGACGGCACCGTCGCATCGCGTCTCGCGCCGCTCGGCAAGGCACCGCAGGGCGTCGTCAGGATCGAGCACCCATCGGGCATGATCGCAGTCGATCTCGACGTCGATCTCAACGGCAGGTCTGCCGTGATCCGCCGGGCAGCATTGATTCGCACGGCGCGCCGCCTGTTCCAGGGCGAAGTGCTGATTCCCGCTGCGGTGTGGGCGCATGGCGCGGGCGAACAGCGCACCGAGTCTGCCGTGCCATCAGCCGTCGCTGCCTGATCGTTCTTGCCGTGCAGCCCGCGTAACCCGATGCCTGAGGCAATGCGGGTTGCCGTCGTTGGGGGCGGTTACGCCGGCATGGCGGCGGCGGTCGAACTTGCTGCACGCGGCATCACGGTCACCGTGTTCGAGGCCGCCAGGCAACTCGGCGGCCGCGCGCGCCGCGTCGAGCACCGCGGCACCGCGCTCGACAACGGCCTGCACATCCTGATCGGCGCTTACCGCGAAACGCTGGACCTGATACGCCTCGTCAATCCCGCACACGCCTCGGCGCTGTTGCGGCTGCCGTTCGAGTGGCACATCCATCGTGAGTTCCACCTCGCCGCAGGGCGGCTGCCCGCCCCCCTGCATTTGTTCAGTGCGTTGCTGACCGCGCGCGGCATTGAATGGAACGAGCGTCTCGCGGCGGCACGCTTCCTGCATGCGCTGCGTAAAAGCCGCTTCACGCTGACGCAGGACATCAGCGTCGAGCTGTTGCTCAAGCAGCACCGCCAGAGCGAAAAGCTCAAGCGCGTGCTGTGGCGGCCGTTGTGCATCGCCGCGCTCAACACACCACCCGCCACCGCATCGGCGCAGGTGTTTCTTAACGTGCTGCGCGACAGCCTGAACGCGGCGCGCGGTGACAGCGACCTGGTGCTGGCGCGCGTCGATCTGTCGGCGCTGTTTCCCGAGCCTGCGGCGGCGTGGATTAAGCAGCGTGGCGGCAACGTGCTGACCGCGTCGCGCGTGACCGCGATCGACCCGATTGAAAACGGCTTTGCGGTCGAGGCCGAAGGGCAGCGCCAGACTTTCAGTCACGTGATCTGCGCGCTGCCGCCACACCAAGTCAACGCGTTCCTGATCGGAATTACCGCGCTGTCGGAGCCGGCTGCGGTCATCGAGCGGCTGCAACATCAGCCGATATACTCGGTGTGGCTGCAATATCCGATGTCGGTCGCGCTGCCGTCACCGATGCTCGGATTCAGCCAGGGTCTGATTCACTGGGTGTTCGACCGCGAAAAACTGTGCGGGCAGCGCGGCCTCATCGGCGCGGTCGTCAGCGCGGAGGGCGCGCATCAGGACCTTGGGCAGGATGAACTCGGCTTGCGGGTACATCAAGAGTTGAAACGCCGGCTGGGCGACCTGCCCGAACCGCTGTGGCTGCGAGTGATTGCCGAGAAACGCGCGACCTTCTCCTGCACGCCGGGCCTGAGGCGGCCGCCGCAGGTGACCCCGCTCAGGAACTTCTACCTCGCCGGCGATTACACCGCTAGCGACTACCCCGCCACGCTCGAGGCAGCAGTGCGCAGCGGCATTGCCTGCGCGCGCCACATCCTGCAACAGCGTTGAGCGCGCCACTCAACAGAGCAGTGTTCCGCGCACGCTCACGTTCCGCTTCCACGCAATGATGCGGTGATCGCGGCGGTATAATAACGTACGGCACTCCCCTCCAATTCGACCCGACCGAGGTGCATTCAATGGCTGAACGTGAATCGATGCAATATGACGTCGTCGTGGTGGGCGCCGGCCCCGCCGGTCTTGCCGCGGCGATCCGCCTGAAGCAGCTTGCCATCGAACGCGGGCACGAGGTCAGCGTATGCATCGTCGAAAAAGGCTCGGAAGTCGGCGCGCACATCCTGTCCGGCGCGGTGATGGACCCGCGCGCGCTCACTGAGCTGTTTCCGAACTGGCGCGAGCTCAACGCGCCGCTCAATGCACCGGTGAGCGAAGACCGTTTTATGGTGCTGACCGAGCGCTCGGCGTTCAAGGTTCCGAATTTCCTGCTGCCGCGGTGTTTTCAAAACCATGGCAATTACGTGATTAGTCTTGGCAACGTGTGCCGCTGGCTCGGTCAACAGGCCGAAAGTCTCGGTGTCGAAATCTTTCCGGGGTTCGCCGCGTCCGAAGTCCTCTACCATGACGACGGCAGCGTGAAAGGTGTCGCGACCGGCGACCTGGGGGTGGGAAAAGACGGCAAGCCGACCGACGCTTATCAGCCGGGAATGGAACTGCACGCCAAATACACGTTTTTTGCCGAGGGGTGCCGCGGCCACCTCGGCAAGCAACTGCAGGAGCGCTTCAAACTGCGCGCCGGCGCGGACCCGCAGGTCTACGGCATCGGACTCAAGGAGCTGTGGGAAATCAAACCCGAAAAACATCAGTCCGGTTTGGTGATCCATACCGCCGGCTGGCCGCTCGACAGCAGCACCTACGGCGGCTCGTTCCTGTATCACATGGAAAATAACCTGGTGGCGATCGGTTATGTCGTCGGGCTCGCCTACACCAATCCGTACCTGAGCCCGTACGAGGAATTCCAGCGCTACAAAACGCATCCCGCGATCAGGTCCTTCCTCGAAAACGGCAAGCGCATCGCCTACGGCGCGCGTGCGATTGCCGCGGGCGGGCTGCAATCGCTGCCCAAGCTCATCTTCCCCGGCGGCTGCCTGATCGGCGACGATGCGGGATTCTTGAACGCATCGCGCATTAAGGGCAGCCACTGCGCGATCAAATCAGGCATGCTTGCAGCTGAAGCGGCGTTCGCAGCGGTGCAGGCGGGGCGCACGAGCGACGAGCTCGCCACCTATCCCGAATCCTTCCGCGCGAGCTGGCTCTACGACGAGCTCCACCATGCGCGCAACTTCAAGCCTTGGATGAGCAAAGGGCTTTACACCGGCTCGCTGATGTTCGGCATCGACCAGACCGTGCTCGGCGGGCGCGCGCCATGGACGCTGCATCACCGGCACGCCGATCACCAGACGCTGAAGCAGAAGACCGCGGTGCAGCCGATCGATTATCCCAAGCCCGACGGCGTGATCAGCTTCGACCGGCTGTCGTCGGTGTTCATCTCCAATACCAACCACAGCGAGGACCAGCCCTGCCATCTGACGCTGAAGGACGCGTCGGTACCGGTGCGGATCAATCTCGAATTGTACGATGCGCCGGAGCAGCGCTATTGCCCGGCCGGGGTTTACGAGATTGTGCGCGATGCAAACGGGGCGAATCCCCGTTTGCAGATAAATGCCCAGAACTGTGTCCACTGTAAAACATGCGACATCAAGGACCCGACGCAGAACATCGTGTGGGTTGCGCCCGAGGGCGGCGGCGGCCCTAACTATCCAAACATGTAAGATTCAACACTGCATTGCACACTACCCGCCGAGCATCGCGTCGCGCAGCCGCCCGTCGACCGGCTTGGGCCCGATCCAGATGTGCAGCATAGCGCGGTAGAAGTCCTCGCCGGGTATCGTCAGCTTTGCCTCGCCGTTTATGGTGATGCGCGTGCCGGCGCCAGGAATGTAATCGAGATGCACCACACCGCCTTTGTTGATGACATTGATCGAGCTCATCATGCTGTTCAGATCACGGAGCCTTTTTTCGATCAGCGCGAGCTCGTGGGGAACCAGGTTCGCCGCCAGCGCGTGGTTCATAGACGAAATCAGGTCGGCCGCGGTGACTTCATCCGAAAGAATGTGCATCGAGACACGCTTCGGGCCGGGATCGGCAAAAATTGCGTCGCGATCATGCGTCTTCTGCGCCAGATACAGGCTGCCGATATAGATCTTGAGGAAGACGAACTTGTGGCGCACCCCGGCGCCATTCAATACCAGCACGGGTTCCCCGCTGGATAATACGATCTTATCGTCGATCTTGACGCCCTCGATCTCGACCGCATGCGCTGCAGGCAGCAATGCGGCACCGGCGATCATCAATACTGCGAGCAGAGTTCTTGTCATTAATTGAACCTGCATTTCGAAACGTATCAGAGCGCCTCGAATATTCCCGCGGCGCCCATGCCGGTGCCTATGCACATGGTAATCATGCCGTATTTCTTTTTATGCCGGCGCATGCCGTGCATCAGCGTCGCGGTGCGTATCGCGCCGGTCGCGCCGAGCGGGTGGCCAAGCGCGATTGCGCCGCCGAGCGGATTGACTTTCGCGGGTTCGAGCCCGAGGTCCTTGATCACCGCCAGCGATTGCGCGGCAAATGCCTCGTTCAACTCGATCCAGTCGATGTCGTCGAGCTTGAGCCCGACTTGCTGCAGCACTTTGGGGATCGCCTTCACCGGGCCGATGCCCATGATTTCCGGCGGCACGCCGGCCACCGCATAGCCCGCGAAGCGCCCGAGCGGCGACAGGTTATAGCGCTTCATCGCCGCTTCGCTCATCAGCACCACCGCTGCGGCGCCGTCGGACATCTGCGAACTGTTGCCGGCGGTAATGCTGCCTTTGGCTGCGAATGCGGGGCGCAGTTTCGCCAGGCCCTCGGGCGAAGTGTCGCGCCGCGGGCCTTCGTCGATCGTCGCCGTGCGCTGTTTCACGGCGATCTCGCGCGTTTCGAGATCGGGTATGCGCTCGACGATGTTGTAGGGCGTGATCTCGTCCTTGAACTCGCCGCTGTCAGTCGCGCGCAGCGCGCGGCGATGGCTTTCGGCGGCGAACATGTCCTGCTGCTCGCGGCTGATGCTCCACTGCTGCGCGACTTTCTCGGCAGTGATGCCCATGCCGTAGCCGATCGCGATGTTCTCGTTCTTCTCGAAAATCGCCGGGCTGAACGACGGCTTGTGGCCGCCCAGCGGCACCATGCTCATGCTCTCGGTGCCGGCGGCGATCATCACGTCAGCTTCGCCGAGGCGGATGCGGTCGGCGGCGAGCGCCACCGCCTGCACGCCCGACGAGCAGAAACGGTTGATGGTCATGCCTGATACGATATTCGGGAAACCCGCAAGCAACAGCCCGATGCGCGCAACGTTCATGCCCTGCTCGGCCTCCGGCATCGCGCAGCCGACTATAACGTCTTCGATCGCGCGCGGATCGAGTCCCGGGCACTGAGCGAGCGCCGCCTTCAGCACATGCGCCAGCATGTCATCGGGGCGTACATTCCTGAACATACCGCGCGGCGCCTTGCCGACCGGCGTNNAGGACGCGAAGGACGCGAAGGAAAATCCAAAGATAAACAAAGAAAACCAACACCTGCCGTTCATCAGGTCAGCCTCACTCTGCGCTTGCCGGAAACATATCTCACATTGCAATTGTCTTTCCTTTGCGTCCTTTGCGTCCTTTGCGGTTCAGGTGTCAGTTCCTAAGCGGTTTTCCGGTCTTGAGCATGTGCTCGATGCGCTCCTGCGTCTTCTGCGTGGCGAGCAACTCCATGAAATGCCTGCGTTCGAGGTCGAGCATCCATTGCTCGTCGACCCGGCTGCCGCCCTCGACCTCGCCACCGCACATCACCTCGGCGATTTTACTGCTGATCAGGTAGTCGTGTTCTGAGATGTACTTACCCTCGAGCATGTTGGTCATGTAGGCTTTGATGGTCGCGATTGCCGAGCGCCCGAGCACCGGTATGCCGCACGGCTTCAATGGCGGCCGATAACCGGCTTCCGCCAGCGTGCGCGCCTCGGCCTTGGCGATCGCGAGCAGTTCGAAGCGGTTCATCACGATGCGGTCGGTCGGGCGCAGGTAACCGATCTCGCGCGCGTGTTCTGCGCTGCGGCCGACCTGCGCCATTGCCACCGCCTCGAAATACCTGCGAAGGAACGGGAATGAATCACCGCCCTTGGCTTCCTGCGCTGCGCGCAGCACGAATTCCTTGCAGCCACCGCCCGCCGGCAGCAGGCCGACACCGACCTCGACCAGTCCGATATAGCTCTCGAGCGTGGCTACTGCGCGATCGCAATGCATGATGAACTCGCAACCGCCGCCCAAAGCGAGCCCGTCAACCGCAGCGACCGTCGGCACCATAGAATACTTGAGTTGCTGCGTCGTGAACTGAAATTGTTCGACCAGGTGTTCGACTTCGGCAAGCCTTCCCGCCATCAACTGGTCGGCGACGTTCAACGCACGTGCCGCCTGCAGCACAGCTGATTGCGCAGCTCGTTTGACTTGCTTGAACAGCCTGCCGGCCGCAGAAGGTTTGCCCGGCTCGCCGCCGCCGGCCGGCGTTTGCTTGAGATTGGCGCCGATCGAGAACGGCGGCTCGACCTGCCAGATCACCAGCGCCGCGTAGTTGCGCACGGTTTCGTCGATTGCCTGCAGCACGCCGTCGAGCACGTCATTGCCGATCGCATGCATGCGGCTCTTGAAGCTCAAAATCGCGATATCGTCGCCGGTGTGCCAGAACCGCACTGCGTCGGTTTCAAATATGGTGTTGCCGTACTGCACCTGCTCGCCGAGCAGGCGATCCGGAAATAACTGGCGCCTGTAGACCGGCAGTGCCGAGCGGGCGACATTAGCCTGAGTCGCCGGCGAATAAGAACCCTGCGGATTATGCACCCCGTTGCGTCCGGCTTCGGTTACCCAATCCGGCAACGGCGCATTCGTCATTGTCTTGCCGGATTTTATGTCATCGGCAATCCATTGCGCGATCTGGCTCCAGCCCGCCGCCTGCCAGATTTCGAACGGCCCCTGACTCCAGCCAAAACCCCAGCGGATCGCGAAATCGAGGTCGCGCGCGCTGTTGGCGATGTCGCCGAGGTGCGTTGCGCAGTAATGAAAAGTGTCACGGAAGATAGCCCACAGGAACTGCGCCTGCGGATGGTTTGATGCGTGTAGCTGCGAGAATTTCTCGGCAGGGTTCTTATTCTTGAGTAGCTCCGCGATCTGCTCATCGGCTGCGCCCGCCGATGGCCGGTAATTGCCGGAGGCAACGTCGAGCACCTGAATGTCCTTGCCGACTTTCCGATACACTCCACGTTTGGTTTTTTGCCCGAGCGCGCCCTGATCGATCAGGGTCTTGAGCCACACCGGGATCGAGTAATACTTGTGCCAGGGATCGGCAGGCAGCGTGTCGGCCATGGTCTTGACGACGTGCGCGAAGGTATCGAGCCCCACCACGTCGGCGGTACGGAACGTCGCGCTTTTCGGGCGGC
>PLYS01000413.1 GCA_003153455.1 Betaproteobacteria bacterium
TCGAGTTCCGATTACATCACGCGCGTGAGTTCCCGCCAGTGTCCCTTTGTCGCGCTGCCTGTGTTTCCGTCGAAGATGTTCCGTCACGGGATGATCGCGATCAATAAACGCTCCGGCATCCGCACGCCCAAGGATCTCGAAGGTAAGCGTGTCGGCGTCATGCGTTACACCATGACGGCAGCGGTCTGGCAGCGCGGGCATCTGCAAAACGACTANNGGCGTCGACCTTTCCACCATTCATTGGGTCGAAGGGTCGATCAACAGTCCGGGCAGCCACGGCGTGCCTACGATAATACCGCCCGGCACATCGTTCGAGATCAACGACAGCGGCAAATCGATGAGCCAGCTTCTCGCTGAAGGCGGAGTCGACGCGACCATAGGCACGCACCTGCCCGATTCACGGCGCACCAGCACGGATGTGGTGCGCCTGTTTCCGGACTTTCACGAGGTCGAGAAGGCTTATTACAAGCGCACCGGCATTTTCCCGATCATGCATCTGATCGCGATCAAGCGCGACGTTTACGACAAAAACCCTTTTATCGCGCAAAGCCTGTATCGCGGGTTTTGTGAATCGAAGCAGGCGGCACTGGTGAGAATGCGCAACTATTCCGCGCTGCGCTTCATGCTGCCGTGGATGCCCGCCGAGCTCGATGAACTCGACGAGGTGTTCGGAGACGATCCGTGGACGTACGGCCTGGATGAGGCCCGCACGAACCTCGGGACACTGATGACCTATATGGTTCAGCAGGGGATGCTGAAGGCCACCATACCCGTCGAGGATCTTTTTGTGAGCGTTTCGTAAGCGCTCGGAATCCCTTAAAACTTAAAGGCGCAGCGATGTACAGACTTCTTCGACTTCTTGCCCTGAGTGGCATGGTGGTTGCGGGCATGGAAGCGTCGGCCGCCGTTCCGGCAACGGACGCGTACCCCAACAAATTGATCCGGATCGTAGTCGGCTTTCCTTCGAGCGGGCCGGCTGATATCGCGGCACGCGTACTCGCTGCGGGGTTGCAGGACACGCTCAAGCAGAACGTGATCGTTGACAACCGTACCGGCGCCGGCGGCAATATCGCCGCACAGCTCGTCGCGAAATCCCCGCCCGATGGCTACACGCTGCTGGTCGCGACCGCCTCGCTCACGGTCAACCCTGCGCTATCCCCGAGCGCCGGTTACGACCCAATCAAGGACTTTATCCCGGTGGGTCTGGTTGCAACCCAGGCGAATGCACTGGCAGTCACGTCCACGCTGCCGGTCAGGACGCTGAAAGAGCTGCAGGTCCTCGCCAAGAAGCACAAGATGACGTATGCAACGTCGGGAGTCGGCACTTCATCGCATCTGAGCGCCACTTTCCTGATCAATGTATTGTGGAAAAGCGATGCCACGCCTGTGCCTTATCGCGGCGCGGGCCCGGCAGGGATCGCGGTGGCCAGCGGCGAGACACCGATCGCATTCATGACGATTACCGGAGTGCTTCCGCTCCAGCAGCAGGGGAAGGTAAAGATACTGGGCGTGGTCAGCGACAAGCGCCTGCCTGCGCTGCCCAATGTGCCGACGATGGCCGAGCTCGGCTATCCTCAGCTCAACCCCTCGTGGACCGCCGTTTTCGCTCCGGCCGACACTCCCGCAGGCGTGGTGCAAAAAATCAATGAAGCCATCAACCATGTGATGGCCACGGCCGATTTCAAAGACAAGATTGCCCAGCAGGCCATGGTGGCGGCCGGCGCTTCCACGCCCGAACAGCTTGTGGATTACATCAAGTCGGAGGTGCAAGTCTGGAATCGGATCGTCAAAACCACCGGCGCCAAGAGTGAGTAGATGTCGCTGAACAAAGAAGCAGCCAAGCAGGTTTTGGCTGAAATAAATCAGGACGAGCTCGCGCAGTTGGCGTGCGACCTGACGAGCATCCCGAGCGCGACCGGACAGGAGAAGGCCGTCGCGGAGTTTATTCTGAATTGGTTCGAGGTCAACGGGCTCAAGGCAGTGCGCCAGGAAATCGAAGTTGACCGCCCCAATGCCGTGGGCATACTGAAGGGCGACGGTACGGGCTTGAGTCTGGGCTTTAACGGCCACACCGACACCAGCTTCACCGGTACCGCGGAAGACCTGCGCATGGTGGCGCGCGTTGAATCGGACTCTGAGCTTAAAGGATCGATCAAAGACGGCAAAGTTCGAGGCCTTGGGGTCTCGAACATGAAAGGCGGCGTCGCTGCATTCATGATGGCGGGCAAAGCGCTCAGGAAAAGCGGGATCAAGCTCAAAGGTGACGTGATCCTGGCCGCCGTCGCCGGCGAAATTTCACGCACTCCCATCGGCCCCTGGCAGACGAAAGAGTATCGCGGCGAAGGCGTCGGCACGCGCCATCTTTTGACGCACGGCATGCATTCCGACTATGCCGTCGTCGCCGACGGATCGGACCTCAATGTCGTCTGGGCTCAAAACGGTGTCGTGCTGGTCAAGATTTCCACCTTCGGCAAAGCCGAAGCCGCGTGGGGAACGAAACGCTCCGAGTACCCGATGGAGAAGGTGAACGCGATCGTCAAGATGACCAAAATCATCGCCGCGCTCGAGACGTGGGCAGCGAAGTTCGAGGACAAGTATATTTACACCTCCGCCACAGGACCGCTCTTTCCGAAGGTCAATATCGGCGGGATCGAAGGCGGCGCACCCTACCGTCCGAACTATTTCCCGGGAGTGTGCACCATTTATGTCGACGTGCGCATGCCGCCCCAGGTCAGGCCGGTAACGATCAAACATGAGATCGAAATGACTTTGAACGAACTCGACATGGACTATGACCTGGAACTCTACAAGTCCCTCCTCGGCCACGAAGCAAAAGGCGTGGAGCCACTGGTCGCATGCGCCGATGAAGTTCATCAGTATCTCTTCGGCGAAAAGATCAAGCCGGAGACGCCGGATCGCGCAAGCATCTGGACGGATACGAACATCTACAACGAGATGGGAATACCCGCGATCAAGATCGGTCCACGCGGCAAGCGCATCGGTCCGCGGAACGAAGAGATCGAAATCGACGCGATGGTGAAAGCGGCGCAGATCTACGCGCTCATGGCGCTGGATATTTGCAGCCGTGAACGGTCCCAACTCAAATAAAGGCGGAAATGCAAATGATCAGCATTAGTCTCTTATGACTCAAGAGTTGACGATTTTGGCGAAGAATTTGTCATCTTGCATTGGCCAGGGCTGGGATGATCTGGAACTGCCAATCTGCGGGTACTCGAGATCGGGGAAATCAAGACGGTTCCGCATGCCGCGCTTTCGCATCCGTTCGTCGAGCGGCTAATCGGCACGATCCGCCGCGAGTATTTCGATCGCATATTCTTCTGGAACGCCGTGGACTTGGCGCGAAAGCTGGGCGAATTCAGGGATTATTACAACGAGCATCGCGTGCATCGCTCGCTCGATGACACGACGCCCGCACACCGCGCCGGCGCATCGTCACCTACTCCTGCCCCGCTTGATGATCACGCTTGGCGGCAGCATTGCCGCGGTCTGTTCCAGACCGGCCCCCATCGCCGCTTGATTAGGAATTCGCGCCCCACAGGATAACTGCCGCCAGGAAGCAAGGCCCCACAATTAACTCTGCTCAAATAGGCTGAATTTCATGAAACCCATCGTCATCGACATACACGCGCACTTCACTCCCAAGCTCCTCGTCGAACGTTTTGACGCCTACGCCACGAAATTTCCGGGCGTAAAGCTGTTGCGCAACGACAAAGGTGTCGCCCTGCAGTTTCCGGGCGCCGAGCCCGCACGCCTGATCATGTCCCGGCTGGCCGATCTCGAAGACCGCCGCGCGTGGATGGACAGGAACGGTATTGACCATCAACTGGTCGGCGGCTGGCTCGAGAGTTTCGGCTATGATCTGCCGGCGCAGGAAGGTCTGGCGTGGAGTCGCTTCATGAACGACTGCATGTGGGACCAGTTGCGCAGCGAGCCGCGTTTCACGCCACTCGCCACCGTACCGCTGCAGGATGGCAGGCTGGCGGCAGACGTGCTCGGCGAAGCTGTGGACAAGGGCTTTGGCGGTGTCATGATAGGTACGTTGCCAAAAGGCGCGGGCTGCGGCAACCTGGACGATCCATCGCTCGATCCGTTCTGGGAAACCGCAGCTGAGCTAGGCGCCGCAGTCTATCTGCACCCGATGTCCTTCTGCGGCGAACCGCGGCTCAACGACTACGGGCTGGTCAACGCACTTGGGCGGCTGGTCGACACGTCGATCGCGGTTTCACGGCTGCTCTGTTCGGGCCACCTGCTCAAATTCACCGGCATGAAGCTCATTCTTTCCCACGGCGGCGGCACGCTACCGTATGCGCTCGGACGCCTCGAACGCAGTCACCAGGTTCAGCAGGGCAAGGTCGCCGATCCGCGCAAAGGCTTTGCAACGATGTATTTCGACTCGTGCGTGTTCGATACCGATGCGCTCGAATACCTCGCGCGCAAAGCCGGCCCCGGGCGTGTGATGCTCGGTTCCGATGCGCCATTCCCGATGAGCGATCCGGAGCCCAGAACCGTAATAGACAAGGCGAACTTCACTGGTGCGCAGAAGAACGACATGCTCGGCGCGACCGCGCAAAAGGTGTTCCGCGTGCGGGCCGATTGCTGGTGCAGGAGTTGACCTCGACTACGCAGCCCCCTCAGTCCACGGGCAGGGCGGCGGGCATCGGCATGCCGAGCTTGCGTTTGAGCGCGCGCTGGTACGCGAGATGGGCGAGGGCGACATCCTGACTCGCCATTCCCTGCGTGATGATAAGCACCCGCTGTTCGGGACTGGTGCGGCCCGGATGCTTCCCGCTAACGACATCCGCCACGGTGGCGTCGACCCAGCCGGGCGCTTCGGCGCCGAACAGCTCAGTGAGTTCCTTGCGTAGCTGCTCGCGGCTGTCGACGACGAAAAGATCGGCCTTCTTCGCCAGGTCGCGTCCCGGCTCTGCGCTGTCGAGCGCGGCGACCACGGCGCCGGGCGCTATCCAGGACTCTTCGAGCATCGCACGGCCGGTGTTGGTGGCCGTCAGAACCAGGTCGGCGTCGCGCACGGCAGCTTCGATGCTGTCGACCGGGCGGGCCGCAATACCGTACGTCGCGGTTGCCCGGGTGGCGAGCGCAGCGCGCGTTTCCGGCCGGCGGGAAGCTATCCGCACTTCGCGCAGCTTGAAGAGCCGCGTGTAGTACTCGAGGGCGGTGGTCGCGAGACGTCCCGCGCCGACGAGCGCCAGCGTACCGGCGCCGTCACGCGCAAGGCGACGCGCGGCCATCACGATGGACGCAACGGTGCGCTGGGCATAGGTCCAGGTCTCGTCGACGAAAGCCAGCGGGCGCGAGCTCTCGACGTCGACCAGCACGACGAAGCGGGTCGCATCCTGCGAAGTCTCGTCGGTGGCATTGTGCGAGACGAACCGGAAACCGGCCACGGAAAGCTCGTCCAGGATGCATGCTTTGAGGTGGTAATGGTTTTCGAAGCGGTCCCGCATGTTCATATTCGGGGGCGCCGGCCAGCGCACGAGACCCGCGGCATCCCACGCAACGACACGCTCTATCTCTGCGAGAACGTCGTCCGGCGCAAGCAGCTCGCGGCATTGTTTTGCGGTCAGGTAAATGGGGGCAGTAGCGATGGCAATCATCTCTTTCGGGTTTCAGCTCGAAGCTGATGCGCATTCATTGGACGATGTCAGTCGGCTTTGATGCCGGCTTTGCGTATCACGGCGCCGATGACTTCACCCTCGGTCTTGAGCGTCGCCGCGAAGTGCTCCGGCATATCGCCGACGACTTCGAAGCCGATCTGATCGAAGCGTTGTTGCGTGTCGGGAGACTTCAGAACGCTGACGATCGCGTTGTGCAGCTTCACTATTATATCGCGCGGCGTTCCGGCCGGCGCGACGATCCCGTAGCGCCCAACCATGGGTTGCATTTTCACGCCCGCCTCGGCGATCGCCGGCAATTCCGGCGCGGCGGGCGATCGCTTGCTGCCCAGCGTTGCCAGCAACCGCAGTCTGCCATTCTGTGCTTGCGGCAATGCCGGGATCAGATCGGCAAACATCATGTCGATTTCGCCACTGACCACGGCCGTCAGGGCCGGTCCGGTTCCCTTGTACGGAACATGCACCATCTCGGCGCCGATTGCTCCGCGGAACAGCTCGGCGGCGACGTGTGAGCTCGAGCCGTTTCCCGACGAGCCAAAGCTGAGCAGGTTTTTCCTGGACTTCGCGAGCTTGACGAGCTCGGCGACACTTTTCGCCGGCACGCTGGGATTGACGGCGACGGCGTACGCAGTCACCGCCAGGGTGGAGATAGGGGCAAGATCCTTCTGCACGTTATATCCGATCTTCGGATAGAGGTGCGGGGCCACGATCAGGTTGCCCGAGCTGCCGAGGCCCAGCGTATATCCGTCCGGCGGCGCCTTGGCCACGACGTCCATGCCGATCGTGCCGCCCGCGCCGCCGCGGTTCTCGATCGCGAAGGACTGCCCGAGAACTTCGGTCAATTTGGGGCCGACCAGGCGCCCGACGATATCGGCGGGACCGCCCGGCGCAAATCCAATCACTACCCTGACCGGTTTGGCCGGATAGCCTGTTTGCGCGACAGCGCTGCCGGCAGCGCCCCACAGGAACATCGAAACGAATGTGCAGACCAACGCGTTGCGAAATAGCCACTCCATCAGATACCCCCCGAAAAATTATTGAGTCGCGAGTACGCCAAGCAAGGATCATGACATTCTTCGTATACAGCCATCGCCCGCGCGGAACGGCGCAAACACGCACCATGTCAGTTCGTTCGAGCACTGAAACGGGGCGCGAGAACACGAGACGCCCTGTCCGATTGACGCACCATGCGGCTGCGGTAATCGTTCCTGCCGAGTCTGATTTCCGGGGCAATTCGTGTCAAGCAACGCCCCGGCGTCAAGACACGGGATGATTCGACTACCGCGGCTCCTCGTAAAGCTCGACCTTGTTGCCATCGGGATCCGCAACATACACGGTCCGCCCGTAAATGCCGTCGTGCAGGTCCTGAAAAAACTTCACCCCGCCCTGTTTCAACCGGCCGGCCAGTGACTCCACCCCGTCGACGCGGAACGCCATATGGTCGATCTGCACCGGCTTGCCGGGACCGCCCGTGGTGAGCGCAATGCCCTGGTTGAACGGCACGAACGGCCGCCCGTCTGCAAGCGGCTTCGCCTTGCGCTCGGTGAAGCCCAGCAGATCGGCATAGAAACGCCGCGAGACTTCGAGGTCCGCAACCTGGAGCAGCATGTGGGCGAAGCCCAGGATTTTCGGAGCGCGCGGGGGCTGCGTCTGCTGCCCGCCCGCCGGCTCGGGTTCGTTGTCTATGCTCAGCCTGCCCGCGCGGCCCCAGCTCTCCCTGGGAACGTCCTGGATGATCACATGGAGGTGATCCGGCGTGCTGTCGGCATGCTGGACCATCGCTTCGGTAATCGCCGCCACGAGCCTGCGCTTCTGATTCACGGTGCGGCCTGTCCACAACTGTACTGTCACAACCGGCATATCCAGCCTCCCTTCATCCTCATCATTGCCTCACCAGCGAAATCAGTCCCTTCCGGTCCAGCCCGGCAATACCCATTGCCCTGGCAGTACGCCCCTTCTCGTCATATCTGGTGCCGACCAGCGCTTCCGCCAGCGTAAACAACGATTCCGCCACCGGCACCGCGACGCCCGCTATGGCGGCGAACGCCATGAACGGCAGCAGGCCATGGCCGAAATCTTCCAGATAGTAACGGTGGTTCAGCGATCCCGGCGCTTTGATGCGGCTGTTGGCCGCGCCTCCCGAGATGGCGGCAGCAAGATCCTGCGTGTCGCTTACTGCCGCCTCCACCGTGCCGATCTGCTGCATCTCCACGATCAGGTTCGGCAACTCATGGCCGAATGCACGCGCCACTGCGCGGCGTTCGTCGTCGAGCGCCTTCATGACCCGCGCCACACCCGGTGTCATGCCCTCGCCATAGAACGTGAAGTCGCCGCCTTTGGCCTCGATCCATGCGGCGCCAAGAATCGCGCCGGGTGGGTGGAGCACCATGTTGACGTTGGAAAGGCTCGAGGCAAGCACATCGCGCACCGGGCTTGCAGACGGAAAAAGCCGCCCTGCGGCTTCCAGCGCGGCCTCGCCGCCGGGCAGCGCCGCAACGCGAACCTGTTTCGCCCGGCCCGTGACCGTGACGCGCTGGGGTTGATACTTGCGCGCGACGTAAGTGAGGGTGGAGAACTCGGCAATCGGCGGTGCGCCCGCACGACGCGCCTCGAACGCTGTGCGGAATTCGAGCGCACCACCCGTGTGGCCTGGATTGAGCACCACCGGCAAATCTGACCGTATCCCGGATTCGGCCAGCGCGACCGCGACCGCTGCGTGCGAGAAAGTAGGCAGGGTGCAGACCACTGCGTCGCAGCCATCGAGCGCCGCGCGCAGATCGCCGGTCATCAGCCGCGGCCGCGCGAGACCCTCGCCGAGCACGCCTTCATATTCGATACCGCCGATGCGCTGGAATGCAGCCAGCGTCTCCGGAGACCGGTTCCACAGATTCACCTCGTGCCCGGACTGCACCAGGTCGGTGACTGCGGCCGCGCCGCCCGCGCCGGCGCCTATGACGGTTATGCGCATATGCCAGGATTACAAAAAACCATCACGCCCATCCGGAAATCTGTCCGACGCAAGGGAGGCCGGCACCGAAAAGTGCACGCTACTTGATACAGATGCTTGACAGCAGGCCGCACAGGGAAAATGCCTTACCGGATCACGAGCAAATGATCCGTATTTGCATAGTCGGACAGCAGCTCGCAGCCCGTCTCCGTTACCAGCATCATGTCCTTGTTCTGCATGCCGAACCCGTGTCCGGTCTGATAGCAAAGCGGTTCCACGCCAAGCACCATGCCGGCCTCGAGCAATGCGTCGCCGATCTTGCCGATCGCGGGTGTGCTGCCGATGTACGGATCCTCGTGCAGGTGTAGCCCTATGCCGTGACCGACGAACGAGATCGGCGGCAAATGGAGTTCCGCGAGCTTGCGCAGAAACGCTTCGTAGATCTCGCGGCAGCTGGCGCCGGGCCTGATCATTTCCATGATCAGATACTTGCACTCGACCAGGTTACGCCAGATGGCTTCGGCATGCGCCGGCGGCTGCTGCACCACCGCGGTACGGCACACCCCCGCCTGGTATCCGGCGATTACCGAGAAAATCTCGACACGGCACACGTCGCGGGGCTGCAGCCGGCGTTCCGACGGACCGACGTTGGGCAATTGGCTGCGTTCGCCGGTGGCAACTATCATCAGCCTGAAGTGCTCGGCCCCGAGCTTATAGATGCTGCCGGTCATATGGGCCGCAATATCCATCTCGGAGTCGCCCGCTTTCACCGCGGCCAACGCATCGGTGATCGACTGGTCCGCGATGCGCGAAAGCCACCGCAGCAGATCGATCTCGTCCCGGGTCTTGATCTGGCGCAACCGTGCGAGGATGGCCTCGTTGGCGACAAAGGTCGCCTGCGGCAATTCCTGCCGCAGCTGCCCGTAGTCTCCGGCGGGCAGATAGTCCATCTCGATGCCGATCCTGCCTGAATCCAACCCGAGGCCCTTCAACAGGTCGGCGAGTACCGCCATCGCGTTATCCGTGAATTCGGCCCAGATCCGGCTGGGCGTGTCGGGCTCGCGCCGCCGTATCGTGGTTGCCTCCATATCGACGCCGAAAATCGCCGTTCGCCCGTCCGCCGTGACGATGACCATCGCGTGGCGGTGCCGTATCAGCGGCTGCGAGGGCACCACGAATCCGGTGAGGTAGGCAAAGTTCTCCGGCGAACAGGAAATCATGGCGTCCAGCCCTGATGCCTGCATAGCCTTCACCTGGCGGCCGACGATTTCTTTTCGCATGGCAGCTTAGGCGTGCACCCGGTACTTCTCGACCTTGGTTTCGTCCACGTCTATTCCCATGCCGGGCGCGAACGGAACCTCAATGGCCCCGTCAACCAGCAACATCGGCTCGCGTATGAGGTCGTCCTTGTAGTAGATGCCGGCTATGCTGCCCTTCAGGTACTCGGCCGGCGTCGACACCGGAACGACGCAGGACAGCGTGACCGCCGGTGCAGCTGCCGCAAACTGAATATTTGCGAGATTGCCGACGCCGGTCTCGATCGATCCATTGACGTTGCAGGCTATCCCCGCCGCACGGCACACCGCCGCAACCTCCATGGCCCGATACAGGCCCCCGGGCTTGGTGGTATAGATGGACACGATATCGATCGCATGCTGTTCGGCGATCTGGAGCGCGTCATGCGCGTTCCACGCGGATTCGTCAGCCATTACCGGTGTGTCGAGCGCGCGCGCGACCTCGGCAATGCGCTCGATGCCCATGCAGGGCTGCTCCGCGTATTTCAGGCGGTATTTCTCCATCTCGCGAAGAATAACAACGGCTTCGCCCGGTGTCTTGTACCCTTCGTTCGCGTCGACACAAATATCCATGTCCGGCCCTGCGGCGTTCCTCACGGCACGCACCATCGCAACGTCGTGCCTGGGGTCTCCGCCGATCTTGATCTTTATCGTGCGGATGCCTTCGGCCGCGACCTGCGCAGCCTCTTTCTCCGCCTCATCAATGGAGATAAGCCCGATGGAATGGGTCACCGGCACCTGCCGGCGGGCACATCCGCCGAGCAGCACGTGAACCGGCACGCCGAGACGCTTGCCGGCGAGATCATAGGCGGCGAACTCTACCGCCGCTTTCGCGTAGGGGTAACCCTTGATCACTGCGTCCATGCGGGCGTGGAGTTCCACGATGTTCGCGGGATCGGCGCCCTTGACCGCCGGCGCGAGGTAGCGGTCGACGACCAGTTCAACGATGGCCGCCGACTCCCCGAAGTAGCGACCGAACTCGCCACCCCAATCCTTGAGCGCGGCCGCTTCCCCCCAGCCGACACGCCCATCCTCGTCGGTCATCCTAGTCAGGATGTAGCGGCCTATCGGCTCGGTCAATCCGGTCCATTTGTGTTCTCGTCGCGTCGGGAGATGCACTACGACAGTACTGACGGAAGCGATGCGGCTCAAGGACTGCTCCTGCTGGGCATAGGACGAGCTGGCGATGCGACTCTTAGCATGAACACAATGATATTAACCCAGCGGGGACGCTCAAGCCATACAACAACCATGCTGATTCAGCGTGGCCGTCGGCCTACGCCGCTGCGCGCTTCTTCGATCAACTGCCAGACCCGCGGCTGCGAGAGCGGCAGTTCGAAGGGCTGCACACCCAATGACCCGAGCGCGGACGCGACGGCATTGGCGATAACGCCGCCAACCGGAATGATACCGCCTTCTCCGGCGCCCTTGGCCCCCAGCGGGTTGAGTGGCGACGGATATAGTTCCAGCGAGATGGACCGGATGTTCGGATAATCGACGGTGTTGGGCAGCAGGTAGCTGGCGAGCGAGGCCGTGAGCAACTGGCCGTGCTCGTCGTACACAAGCTGCTCGAGCAGGCTGCCGCCGAGCCCCTGCACGATCGCGCCTACGGTCTGGCCGTGCAGCGTGTTCGGATTGAGTATGCGCCCGACATCTTCCACCGCGACATACTCCAGCACGTCGACCTGGCCGGTGCGGGGATCGACGGCAACGTGCGCGGCATGCGCGCCGTAGCTGTAGGTGCGCTTCGCGCTCGCAAACGTCCCTTCCGCGGAAAACCCGCTTGCCGAGAGTTCAACCAGGGTCATTTGCCGGTTCCCGGCTTTTACGACACGCAGCCCGTCGATAATTTCGACATCGGCGGCCGGACAGCCGAATTGTTCGCCAGCCGCCTTGCGGATCACGTCTTTCAGGTTCTCGGCGGCGGCGAGGATCGCCGATCCGCCCATGACCGAGGCGCGCGAGCCGTACGAACCGAAGCCTTCGTCCACGCAGGTGGTCGAGCCGTGGAACACGCCTTTGACATGTTCGATGGGTATTCCAAAGGCGTCTGCCGTGATCTGCGCGAAGACGGTCTCAAGGCCCTGGCCGATCGCGGAAGCTCCGACGTAAACCGTGACCATTCCGTCCGATTCCAGCACCATCCGTGCATTCTCCCGGGGGCCGGTGGCGCCGCCTTCCACATAGCATCCGACGCCGAGACCGTGATAGCGCCTGTCGATGAGCTGTCCCTGCAACCCGGCTTTTTTCTCCCAGCCGATTTCCGCAAGGCACCGGTCGAGCGTGACGCGATAGTCCCCGCTGTCGAGCTCGCCACTGTTGCCGTACGGCAGAACGGCAGGGAGTGGATACGGCATTTCGGTATCGGTCAGCAGATTGCGGCGACGCATCTCGCCGCGGTCCAATCCGAGGTCCAGCGCGGCGAGGTCGATCAGCCGCTCGCGGCAGAAGTCGATCTCGAACCGGCCCGGCCCGCGGTAGCTCCCCGAGGGCGTCTTGTTGCTCAACAATATCGTAACCTCCATGCGCACGTTCGGAATGCGATATGGGCCTGGGCCCATCTGGGCGATATTGCGCGGCGCAGTGACCCCGTTTGGTCGGATATAGGCGCCGATATTGGACCAGGCCTTCCCGCGCAGCGCCAGGATCACGCCATCCCGCCGGCACGCGATCTCGAGCTCGCACTCGACTTCCCGCGCGTGCGTGGTAGCCAGAAAATGCTCGCGCCGGTCCTCGATCCACTTCACGGGGCGGTCGAGCCGCCGCGCTGCGAAGGGAATCAGAAAGTCTTCCGGATAAAACTCGCCGCGCGCACCGAAGCCGCCGCCGATGTCGGTTTCAACCGCGTCAACGGCATGTTCGGGGAGCCCCATCATTTTTGCGAGCACGGCGCGAACGAAGAAGGGGACTTTGGCGGCCCCTGTGAGCGTCATCCGTTCACGCTCCGCATCCCATTCCGCCAGCAGGCCGCGCGTCTCCATCGGCACCGCAGTATGCCGCTGGACGCGGAAGCGCTCCCGCCGGACATAGTCTGCTGCAGCGAAGGCTTTGTCGGCGTCTCCGCGCACGCCGGTCAGCGTGGCACCCTTGTTAGTTCCGCTTTCTTCGAACAGCAGCGCGTTGCCGGCTTCCGAAGAGGCCCGGTCGGTCACGGCGGGCAGCGGATCGATTTCCACCACGACGGCATCGGCCGCATCCTCGGCGATTGCGGCGGTGTCGGCCACCACAAGGGCAATCGGCTCGCCCACGTAACGCACTTTGCCGTGCGCAAGTACAGGCTGCACGACGCGGTCGAGCGACGGCTGGGATTCCGACCGCACCGGAATTACGGGGATTTTCGCCCCCAGGTCCGCTGCCGTGAAAACGGCATGAACGCCCGGCAGCGCCAGCGCCGGCGCCGTATCGATGGAAACTATCCGGCCGTGCGCGAAAGCGCTGCGCACGACCGCAGCGTGCAGCATTCCGTCGCGTTTCAAATCATCCACGTACTGCCCGCGCCCCCGCAGGAAACGCAGGTCCTCGATGCGCTCGACGGGCTTGCCGATGTAGGAATCCCGCCGGCTCATGGCGTTCTGCCCTTGCCGCGTTTGGGGTATGCGGCACGCGCTTCGAGCACCGCCTCGATGATGCCGATATAACCCGTGCAGCGGCAGAGATTGCCGGAGAGCGCTTCGCGTATGCGCTCCTCGTCCGCGTCGGGTTCCGCGATGAGCAGCGCGTGCGCCGTCATGAGCATGCCCGGCGTGCAGAACCCGCATTGCAGCGCGTGATGCCGCCTGAACGATGCCTGCAGCGGCGAAAGCGCATCTCCGGTGGACAGACTCTCGACCGTCTGCACGTCGGCGCCGTCGGTTTGCACGGCAAGCATGAGGCACGACCGGACGGCCTGTCCATCCACTATCACAGTGCAAGCGCCGCATACCCCGTGCTCGCAACCGACGTGGGTGCCGGTAAGGCCGAGATTGTGCCGCAGGCAATCCGCGAGCGTCAGGCGTGCCTCGACGTCGACGCTCACCGGCTTGCCGTTCACATTGAAAGCTGTGCGCATGGTTGTCTATCTCCGGGCCGCGCACTGTAGCGCACGCTCCACCAGCGTACCAACGAGGGAGCGGCGGTAGGCGGCGCTTGCGTCCATGTCGTCGGCCGGGTCTACTGCGGCGGACGCTGCCTGTGCCGCGGCGAGTATCGTCTGTTCGTTGATGACGCGCCCGTTCAGCGCGGCCTCGGCTTCCGGGATGCGCTGCAGGCGGGCGCTCGCGCCGATCACGCCGATATGGGTGTTTTCAGCCAAACTGTCCCGCACGTCGTAAAAGAGCGCAATGCCGGCGAGGGCGAACGCGCCGCGCTGGCGCGCGAATTCCTCGAACGCCCAGCGCCGCGGCGCGGGCCACGCAGGCAGCCGGAGTTCCACGATCAGTTCGTCAGCCGCAAGCGCCGTCATCATCGGGCCGAGGAAGAAATCCCCGGCCCGGATGGTTCGCGCGCCGCCTTGACCGACCACGGCGATCTGCGCATCGCAGGTTACGGCGATACCCGGCAGTTCAGCCGCGGGGTCGGCGTGGGCAACACTTCCGCCGACGGTTCCGCGATTTCGAATCGGGTAATGGGCGACGTGCGAGACCGCGGCCGCAAGCAGCGGGTGAGCCGTGCGCAGGCGGGCATCGCTTTCGATATCGCACCAGCGTACCTTCGAACCCAGGCAGACGCCCTGGTCCGAGACCCAAATCGTATCGAGATCGGGAATCCGGCGCAGGTCAACGAGCACGGATGGCGCGGCGAGCCGGAAAGCGAGCATCGGTATCAGGCTTTGACCGCCGGCGATCGCCAGTGCATTGCCTGCATGCGCGGCGAGCAACGAAACCGCCTCATTCAGCGTGCCTGGAGCAACATAGTCAAAGACCGGCAGCTTCAAGACCTGATATCTCTGTAGATCGTCAACGTGGCAGCGCAGACACGGGGAACCCAGGCATGCGTTGCGCTGAAGAGCACAAAGCGGGCGGTCAACTTTCTTTCAGCCCGGTTCCCGGGTTGAGACATAAAGTGTATCACTGCAGGACGGCGAGGTAAGAACCACCACGTGTTTGTGCGTCGGCAAATCAAGAATCGGAGCGTCAAGAAAAGGTTGGACTTTACCATGGATCTTGTGGGTGGCGAATTCGCAATCAAGCGGCGACTGGGATCTGAAATAGGCCACGACAGTAATGCCGCCAAACGTAATGATCAAGCCCAGCAGGAGCAGGTGATGTTGCGCCGATACGTTGCGCTGGAGTGGTGCCGTCGAGAGTATCCTGGCAAGGCTCTTCGAATGGCGGGATGCGCTGTTTGTAGTACAGCCGAAGACGATGATCCGATGGCAGCGTGCCGGGTGGCGCCTGTTCTGGCGATGGCCGTGCCCATTCTTACTTTTACTCGTATGCCGCCTTCCACGTATTCGGTAAGATAGTTCGTCGTGGAGAAGACCACGAGCCATAGTTCGCTCGACGCGGGCTTCGCATAGGTCTTTGCAATCTTCCTGTCGATCAGGTCCGCTAGTGGAACAGCGTGCCGCCGTTGACGTTGTATGCCTGCCCGGTTATGAACGCGGCGTCTTCCGAGGCGAGGAACGCGACGAGCTTTGCCACATCTTCCGGTTCGGCAATGCGTCCGAGTGGAACTGCTTTGCCTGCATCGGCAACGATTCTGGCGCGGAATTCCTTCAGGGACACGCCCTGCGTTTTGGCCTGAGCCTCCTCCCAGTAATTCAATCGGTCCGTGTTGACGGAGCCGGGGCACACCGCATTGACGGTGATCCGATGCGGCGCCAGGTCGAGCGCGGAAGCTTGTGTCAGCCCGATCACCGCGAACTTCGACGTAGTGTAGGCGGCGGTCATGGGTTTGGCCCGTTTCGAAGCGTCGGATGCAATATTGATGATGCGTCCGCCCTTGCCTTTTTCGATCATCGACTTTGCGACGAACTTCGTACTGAGATAAACCGCAGTCGTATTGATCGCGAGGAAACGCTGCCAGACTTCTTCGCGCAGCTCCGTGATCGGGACCCTGTCGCGCCCGATGATGGCACGCGCGTTGTTCACGAGTATGTCGATGTGGCCGTAATGCCCGACTGCGCGACTCACCATGTCCTCGATTTGCGCGGCATCGGTGAGATCGCACCAGACTTTGAAGCAGCGCCGCCCGAGAGCCTCGACTTCTTCGGCCACACTGTCGATGCTGCGCCACTGCGCTTTTATCTCCTGCGGCGGCAGATCCTTCGGTTCCCTCTTGAAATCGGAGATCGCGATGTCCGCGCCCTGCGATGCCAGCTTCATCGCGCACGCCCGGCCGATGCCCTTCATACCGCCGGCGCCCGTGATAAGCGCCACTTTGCCGTCCAGATTGCCCATGTGATTCGCCCTCCGCTTTGATTTAGCAATTCGCCAT
>PLYS01000602.1 GCA_003153455.1 Betaproteobacteria bacterium
GACAGGTAGCGATCCGCGTCAGTCGGTCGCGGTCATGCCCGAGGCTTTCACGATTTTCGCGAACTTTGCCATTTCCTGCTTGAGAAATGCGGCAAACTGCTCGGGCGTGCTGCCGACAACGATCGCGCCTTCGCTCGCGAGCCGCTCCCGGATCGCGGGGGAATTGAGGATTCTCACGACCTCGGCGTTGATCTTGCCGATGATGTCTTTCGGCGTGCCGCCCGGCAGCAGCAAGCCGTACCAGTTGGTCATCTCGTAGCCCGGCACGCCGGCTTCGGCCACGGTAGGTAGTTCCGGCACCGCCGGGAAGCGCGTCGGGCTGGTTACCGCGAGCGCCCGCAGCTTGCCGGACTTCACGTGCGGCAGCGCAGTCTGCATATTCATGAAGTAAGTTTCGGTCCGATTGCGCGCATGAGAATGTCCGTGCCGCCGCCGGGCGGAAACGGCACGATGAGCCGCAGCGGCTTGTCCGGGTATTCCGCGTGCGCGGGGCACGAGGCCGCAAATACGGCCGCGATGAGGACAGGCAGCCAACCGCTATGGATACGTTTCAGCACATCAGGCTCCAAAGCATCCGGGTTATCACGCACTTGCTACCCGATGGAAAGGTAGTGTACGTCTTCATCGCGATTTTTTCACGTGATACGTATCAATACGTATCAATGACGCCGGAAAAATCGAGGGGGCAGACCACTAACCGGATTGCTGAACGGTGTGCAGAGGAACGCCTGCAAACCTCCGACGCGCGCGCCGTGGCATTTTGTTATTTCGCTGACTATGCCTCCGATACAACGTGGCTATCGGGTCACACGCTGACAGGTTGGCTTGGCTTAGTGGTTTGTCCCAGAGAGATTCATGGAAACTGGCTCGCAGGGTTAGCGGCGCCGCTTGCGCGCGGGTTTGCGCGTCACTTTCGACTCTTGCGATTCAGCGATCGCTTCGCCGCTCTGACCTTCGAGCTTGGGCTGGATGTTGTCGTTGATCCACTTCTGGTCCCACCACTCCACCGGTAAAATCGCGACCCCGTGCAAATAGACTCCATAATGCAGATGATCGCCCGCGGCCAAGCCGGTCTCGCCGGTCTTGCCGAGGGCCTGCCGTTGCTTGATCGGGTCGCCGACCTTGACGTCGATGGAACTCAAGTGGCCATAAAGCGTAAACAGTCCGAGGCCGTGATCCAGGATGACGGCGTTGCCGTAAATACCCAGGTCCCCGACGAAGGCGACGGTGCCGCTGTTGGCGGCTTCGACGGGATAATGCTTGGTGACNNCGTGATCGCGGCGATCTTGTCTTCGTTTTCTTTTCTGAGCCCTTTGTTGACCCGGAGAAAAATATCCTTCGGGCTGCCCTGGCGCGCGCCGACATCGTTTAACAAGGGCGCGATCTTGCTCTGAAGAAAGTTGTCGGATATAGCGATGGTGCTTTTCTTGTATTTGACGTTTTTGAGTTCGTAGACAAGCCGCATTTCTCTGGTATTGCCGGCTTTGTCGGTGGCGACAAGTGCGGCTTTGGCGTCCACTGGCACGTTATAGGGATGGGCGAAAAGAGCGATGAAGTGATCCGGGTGGTCTTTTATTTGACCTTGGTAACCGGGGAAGAAATAATCGCCGATCCTGACTCCGCTCATTACCGTATCCGCGGACGGTTTGTATACGATCATGCCGACGCCGCCGAAGTTGATGTAGCGGTCATCGGCGAGGAGTTCGAGGGTGGGTGGGGTGATGTCGATGGTGACATTTTTTTGGATCACGGTTTCGTTGCCGCGCAAATAATTCCACAGCGAGCGGTCCCGCGCGCTGACGCGCAGGACCGCGGGCCCTTCTTTGACGCCGGTAAGTCTCGGCGACAAAGCAACGGTGATTTTTTTCTCGGTCACCGGCTGGTCGTACTGCTCCGAGGCCAGCGTGTGCTCCGAGCCGCCTGAAGAGAGCGTCGCGGTAACCGACTTTAATCCAGTGCCTTGATCGGAGACGACGATCACCAGGGGCGCAAGGCCAAGCACGTCGGAGTCCGGCGTGAACTTGATTTGCGGTCCCTGCCTTTCGAAGCGCGGCGCCACGTAGTACGCACCGCCCAGGAGCCCGATAATAATAATTAGATAAAGGAAATATATCGCCGGCCGATAATTTTTCGGAGGTCTGCCAGGTTCGAAAGCGCTCATGTTGGGTGGTCCAATAAAGGATAAAGGATGGGGGAAATCAATCCCGGCGCAACTCCGGTTCGCCGAGCCGACGCGCCGGGAGCAGGTGTGGAGCATGTCCCGGACTGCGCATAATGGGCCTTATGTTCGTACTTGTTTCCTCCCTCCCGCAAGATGACCGCGATCCGAGCTAGTTTCGAGCGGGATTATCGGTCGATTGCCGAGCAATCTATTCCAAGCACCAAAGCAATGCAAGCTCTGCTCTTTCCCGCACCCGGGCTGCTCTGAGTTTTTTCCGTAAGGCAGGTCAGGCGATGTCGGGATCCGGGCGGTAGGTGAGCGGTAGGTCGGCATAACGAGGCCAGCTCGTGGGACAGAGCGGCGGACTGCGCTCAGTGGGTATCCGACAATCTCATTAAGCCGCATGCCTAAGGTACTGATACAGGGTCTCGCGGCTGATGCCCAAGTCGCGGGCAATGGCGGCGCGACCGTGACCATCGTTCGCCTTGTCCCTTGCTACGAGGGCTCTTGCCTGCTCAACAGAAAGCGCTCTCTTGCCCGACTTGTTTGCATTCCGCAGGTTTGACCTGAGTGTGAACTGGTTCACGGAATAATCGCGATTGATCCTGTAAGCTAACCCCGCGTTGCTGAAGGAATGGGTAAATCTACCACTTTCACGACGGGGCTGTTTTTCGTAGAGTTCAATTGCCTGCGACAAAGCCGAGTGTGCGCTAAAGCGGGTAAGGTACAAGGTCTCGCGAAGGGAGAGGGGTTGATGATCGACGCTTGTCCGCCGCGACTAATTCGCTCTGCCAGGGGCCTCGCACGATGATCGCACACAGGGTTCTTTGCGTGGTTGGTATCGCAGTGTTTGCAGGCTGCGCGGTTAATCCGAGTACCGGGCGCAACCAACTAATCGTTTCGTCGTCGGCGCAGATTGCGCATGCGGACATGGGCTTCGCTCTTGCGGCGGCGGCCAGGGGTCTGGCGCCCGCCTCGCCATGCGCCCGGACCAATCGCAGCGAGCCGCTCGCCAGCACAATTTTTTCGGCGTGCCCCAGCGCGGAAACAACTGCGAGATTCGCGCACCAGGTGGAACGCATTGGTGCAGAACTCGCAACGGAAGCCCGCAGCCTTGCACCTGAGCTGTTCAAGCGTATCAGTGCATTCCAAATCGGAGTGGAGACGGACATCGACGCGGGCACCGCCTCGAGTGCTGGTGGCCGGATCGCTCTTGCCGCCGATCTTGCTGCGCTCGATCCCACGGACGACGTAGTCGCATTCCTGATCGCGCGCGAAATGGGCCACGTGATCGCGCGCCATGGCGAGGAGGATGCCGGTGCGCGAATGACCTTCTCGGCACTTACCGCGATGGTCCCGATCGGCGGTTTGATCGTTAAGCTCGCCGCTTCATTGTTGGGCTCGCAGGCCCTGAAGACGACTTGGGTAGAGCGGCAGCGGCGCGAGGCGGACGAGCTTGCGTTAGCGCTGCTCGACCGCTGCCAGCGCTCGCCCGCCATCATCGCCCTCAACCTGCGGGTTGGCCTGAGACGCGAGCGCGTGCCAGAGGGTGAGTGGGGTGCGTACTTCGCGCAGTCGATCAATCGCGTCGACGCCATTGCGCTCGCACGGCCCAAAGGGCTGCAGCTCGCCGTCGCGAAATAAGCGCACACCTTAGGAGTCTGACCCCTAAGGTTCCGCGGATCGAGGGTCTGTATCCGGAGATGGAATGGTGGCGCTGAAGGTCGCGTGACGCTGAACGGTGTGCCGCCGCGGGATTGGCAAGGAATCCAAAAAGCCGCTCAGACGATGTGGCGTTACTCGACTAAAATGCGGTCATGTCCAATCTTTGGATGCCAACGCAACTCGACGCCGTTGAGCGCAAATTTCCAACCCCTGAGGTGATGTCCCTGGTTGCTGAGATTCGGCGGGTGACTCCATGAGAATCCAGCCCGCGGCGGTGGTCTTCGACGCCTCAGGCACGCCGTTCTCGCCTGCTTACAGGGACGTGTATCACAGTATGGACTCGGGGCCGGGGCAGGCGAGGCACGTGTTTCTCGACGGTAATGATCTGCCCTCGCGGTGGGCACACACCCGCGTTTTCACCGTGGTGGAGACAGGCTTCGGCCTCGGCGTGAATTTCCTCGCGACGTGGAAGGCCTGGCGCGCTGACGCGGCGCGTCCGAAGCGCCTGCACTTCGTATCCGTGGAGAAGCATCCCTTCACCCGTGACGGACTGGCTCGATTGCACGCGCGCTATCCCGAGCTGACTAGAGAAAGCGAAGCCCTGCGCTCGCGGTGGCCGGAAATCGTGCCGGGCATGCACCGACTCGATTTCGACGCAGGAGGCGTGACGCTGACGATCGCGTTCGGCGACGCAATCAAGGTGTTGCCCGCCCTGCGCCTCGCTGCGGACGCATTTTACCTGGACGGATTCGCGCCCGATCGTAACCCCGAAATGTGGTCACCGAGGGTACTCAAATCGCTGGCGCGGATAGCGCTCCCCGGAGCAACGCTTGCAACCTACACGGTGGCGAGGGGGGTGCGCGAAGGTCTCGGCGCGGCCGGCTTTGAAATGGAGAAGCGCCCCGGGTTCGGCCGCAAGCGTGACATGCTTACCGGACGTTACATGCCGAAGTGGAGAATGGGCCACGCGCCGCCGGGCCGACCGGCTTGGCCGGAGCGGCGTGCTCTGGTCGTGGGAGCCAGTCTCGCGGGTGCGGCGGTCGCCGAACGGCTGACTTCCCGCGGTTGGCACGTGGACCTGATCGAACGTCAGCCAGCGCACGCGACCGACACTTCAGCCCTGAACGTGGGCGTGTTTCATCCACATATCTCCGCCGATGACTGCATTCTTTCGCGACTTGCCCGCAACGCCTTTTTTCGAGCGATTTCGCGCTGGCAAGCTCTGGAAGAATCGGGGTTGCCCATTTCCTGGCAGCGTTGTGGTGTCTTGCAGTCGGCTGCAGATACGGCGCAGGAAGCCGCGATGGCGCGGACCCTCGATATGCTGGGTTATCCGGCCGGTTATGCCGCCCATGTGCCGAAGCTTGCGGCAAGCCGCTACTTAGGCTACGAGCCGGCTCAGGGCGGTTGGTGGTATCCGCAAGGAGGTTGGATCCGGCCGGCGACCTTGATTGCATCGCAGATCCGCGCAGCAACCGCGGGCGTGGGGCCGACGGCAGGAGTGCGAACACATTTCGGCAGGTCAGTCGCGTCGCTACGGCGCACCGGCAAGACTTGGCAGGCCATCGCCAGCGATGGGACCATCATTGCAGAGGCGCCAGTGGCAGTCCTTGCGAACTCCAGCGATGCGGTGGCACTGGCTTCGGTAGGGCAGCCGCTAAAGTGCTCGCGCGGCCAGGTGAGCTATCTGCCACGGGAGGTCCTACCGGAACTGCGCGCCGTGTTGACAGGCAATGGCTACGTCTTGCCGGCAGTGAACGGCATGTCGGTCTTGGGAAGTACCTACGATTTCGAAGATGACGATCCGCTGCCCAGCATGCGAGGGCATGAGGCGAATCTGTCGCGTCTGGCTCGGCTGATTCCGTCAAGGCACGCGCGCTGCGATCCCGGCACGCTTGGAGGAGCGGTCGGGTTTCGCTGTGTGGCACCGGACCGGCTTCCCCTTATCGGAGAGTTGCCGGATCTCGACGAGGCGCACGATCGACGCCTCGAACTGTCCGGGGCACACATGCCGGACGTACCGAGGCAAGAAGGGTTATTCGGGGTTTTCGCGCTCGGCTCGCGCGGGCTTATCTGGGCGGCGCTCGGTGCGGAAATTATTGTCAGCCGGATCGAAGGGGAACCGCCACCGCTGGAGAGCGACCTCGCGGACGCAATCGATCCCCGTCGTTTCGCGCTGCGGCTCGCCAGGCACGGAACCCTTTAGCAGTAGCAGTAGCAGCGGGGTCAGGTCTTTTCTTATAGTACGATAACGAAAAACCTGACCCCGTTATCCCCCAGAATTAATCGACCCGGATCTTCGCTTCCCTGATGATTTTTTCGAGGCGCGCCGTCTCCTGCCGGAGATAAGCCGCGAACTCCTCGGGTGTGCTGCCGACCGGAGTACCGCCTTCGCTGTTGATTTGGTCCTTGATCGCCGGTAATTGCGGAATCTTGACGAGTTCGGCATTGAGCCTCGCGATGATTTCCGGCGGGGTGCCGGCCGGTGCAAGTATCCCCGACCACGTGCCTGCTGCGTAACCCGGGATCGTCTCGGCGACCGTCGGCAAGTCCGGCAAAGCCGGCGCGCGCTTGGCAGAAGTCAGCGCAATCGCGTGCAACCTGCCGGCTTTCACTTGCGGCATGAAGGCCACCACGTTGCCGAAGCTCATGCTGACTTCGCCGCTCAGAAGTGCCGTCGCCGCGGGCGCAGTGCCGCGGTACGGCACGTGAATCAGGTCTACGCCCGCCATGCTCTTGAAAATCTCACCGGCGAGGTGTCCGGAGCCGCCGTTTCCCGACGATGAAAAGGTGAGCTGGCCCGGACGCGCTTTGGCGAGAGCGATCAAATTCTTCACTGAGCGCACCGGAAGTGATGGATGCACAGCAAGAATGTTCGGGACGATGGCGATCAGGCTGATAGGCATCAAATCTTTGAGTGGATCGTAGGGAAGCTTCTTATAGAGGTGCGGCGCAACGGTCAGCGGGGAGGGCGAACCGAGCAGGATGGTATAACCATCGGGGGCAGCCTTGGCCGCGATTTCCGTGCCGACGACACCACCCGCTCCCGGCCGGTTATCGACGATCACCGACTGGCCCAGCGCTTCGGTGAGCTTCTGGCTTACCGTGCGCGCAACGATATCCGTTCCTCCGCCTGGCGCGTAAGGCGAGATGAGGCGGATCACCCGGCTTGGATAGCCTGGCGCCGAGGCGGCGAACGCCGCAGTCGCGACCATCGTTCCGGCGATCAAGCCCGTTGCGAACGCAGTTGTCTTCATAACGTATCTCCCGATGATGAGTGGAGCTGCTTGGATTGCCGGGTGCAATCCCGAAAGACGAGCGTCTGGTGACCTGGGCCGATGCAGGATATTATCATTCTATTGCGCGGTCCCGCACTTTGCCAGTTGCCGTCGCCGGGGCGTAGACCGGCAGGCGGCGTTCAGCGAACGATAGGAAAATCAATCCCGGCGCAATTCCGGTTCGCCGAGCCGACGCGCCGGGAACAGGTGTGGAACATGTCCAGGGCTGCGCATTGTGGGTCTTAGGTTCATGCTTGGTTCCTACTTCCTGGAAGATGACCGCGATCCGAGCAAGTCTTAATCGGGATTATCGGTCAATTACCGAGCAATGTATTCCACGCACCAAAGCGAAGCAAGCTCTGCTCTTTCCCGCACCCGGGCTGCTTTGAGTTTTTTCCGTAAGGCAGGTCAGGCGATGTCGGGATCCGGGTGGTATCTATGCTGGCGCGCGCCGACAGTCAAGGCTACTCGACTTTGATGCCCATGGCTTTGACGACTTTGCCCCATTTCGTGATCTCGCTGCGAACGTAATCGTCGAGATGCTCCGGCGAGCCGGGCGCTGCTTCAGCACCCATCTGGAAGAACCGCTCCTGCACATCTGGCGTGCTGATGACTTTCCGGAGCTCGGCGTTGAGCTTCGTGATGATCGCCAGTGGCGTTCCCGCCGGTGCGAACACGGCATTCCATTCATAAATTTCGTAACCCGGCAGACCTGATTCAGTGACCGTCGGAAACTCCGGCGCGGAGCGCGAGCGTTTCGCCGACGTCACCGCAATGCCTATTACTTTCCCCGTTTTCACGTGCGGCATCGCGTTTGCGATATTAGGGAGGAGCACCTGCAGATGGCCGCCCATCAGATCGGCAATCGCCGGGCCACCGCCCTTATAGGGCACGTGGATCATCTCAGTCCCGGCCATGTAATTAAACAGCTCGCCAGCCAAATGCCCCGCGCTCGCGATGCCGGCGGATCCATACGTGATCTGCCGGGGGTGCGCCTTTGCAAGAGCAATCAGGTCGCGTACTGTCCTCGCCGGCAGCGACGGATGCACAACTATAAAGTTCGGATTGATCACCACCATGCCAACCGGCGCGAAGTCCTTCAGCGTGTCGAACGGCAATTTATGTAGCGAAGGATTTACCGCATGGGCGCTCGCGTCGTGGAGCAGCGTATAACCGTCGGGTGCGCTCTTGGCCACGATATCGGCGCCTATGATGCCGCCCGCGCCACCGCGGTTGTCGATCACAACTTGCTGGCCCAGAGCTTCGGAGAGCTTCTGCGCGATCACGCGCGCAACGTTGTCGGCGCCCCCGCCTGGCGCGTACGGCACGACCAGCCGAATCGCTCGCGCGGCATAGCTTTGCGCCAACGTCGTTTCGATAGGGCACACGAGGATTATCGAAGCGCTAAACCACCATGAACAACGCGACAGTTTTGTCACGGATCACTCTCTTTATCAGACCATTCGGGTCAGTGTAACTTTTTCTCAGCCGAATGGCTTGCCCTGCAGCATTACGGAACGCGTGGACCTACCCCGCTTAGGCGGACGAACCGCGCACGCCAACCTGGCAACCATATTTGCGCGCTGCGTCAACCAGGCAAACGAGGTAGAAGCGGTAGTCCTCCTCGGCAAAGAAGGTCGCCTGACGATTATTGCCCTGCTGGATAACGTGCTGAGGCACTTCCGTGAGATTCAACCGGTTTCTTCGT
>PLYS01000435.1 GCA_003153455.1 Betaproteobacteria bacterium
CGGCACGATGATCCGGATCGGTTTGTGCGGATATGGCTGCACGTCCGCGCCGAACGCCGGCACGGCGAACGTCAAAGTGGCAACGATGATGACGATAGTCAGCATGGCTCTGGAAACCTATTCCAAAGAATCAAGAACTGGAAGCAGCCGCCGATAAACGCCGATAGACGCCGATCAAGAACCCGAATCGTTTAACACGAGATGCTCTCGGGGCGATGAGCAAAAACGTGGCATGGACAATGGCTTGAGAATCTTGGTTTTATCTGCGTTCATCTGTGTTCATCCGCGGTTTCTTAGTTCTCTCGGCAAACGGTGCCGTCGTGCTGCGAGGCGAAGTGCAGCAGATGGTTCGCGCACGCCGCAGGGAACAGCAGCTGCACTTTGTGGAAGCTCGTCGGCAGGTGCACCATGCGCAGGTTCCTGATGTTGGCGATGAGCTGTTGTTCCTGCTCCGCGCTGGTGATCGGACCGGCGGTCGGATAGAGCCCGAGCACGGGCGCTGCGATGCGCGCCAGGAACGGCGCGGCGGTGGCGCCGTGCAGCAGTTTCGACATCGCCATCTGCACGTCGGCGCGGTTGCGCGCGAACTCCTGCTCGTACCATGCAAGCAGCGCCGGATCCGTGTCCGGCGGAAAGCGCGTGGTGCGGTTGGTCGCCGCGACCCACGCCTGCATTCCCATCACGCGCTGCGCCTCGGCCTCGGATTTGTGGCCGAGCGCGTAGGTTTCCTTTGTTGCGCTGCCAATATAGACCGGGGACGACACCAGGGTGAGTGTGCGCACGCGCGCGGAGTGTGTCGCGGCGAGCACCATGCCGAGGATGCCGCCCATCGACTCGCCGCAGAAGTGCACCGAGTTCGCACCGAGGTGATCGATGATCGCGGCGAGATCGGCGACGCACGCTTCGAGCGTGAACCCGCGCTCCAGGTCGAAGTCCGCCGACGACTGCCCGAGCCCGCGGATGTCGGGCCGCACCACCTTGTAGAAGCGCGCGAGATACGGCACCCAGCTGTACCAGAACCGCCCCGAGCGGCCGTAGCCGTGCTGCAGGATCAGGTAAGGCGCGTCGCGCCACGGATCGGTGTAGTCGTCGAGCTCGTAATGCAGCTCAGGTTGGCCGGGTCTGTTAAGGAATGGCATGGCGAAATATTAGCAGGTTGATGCCATGTTGTTCCTCCGCGTGAGGCATTCTCATCGACTTTTTGCCACCTTGGCGCCATTGCATGAGACTTGCCCGACGAGACGTGAGTGATGAGCGGTAGAATAATCGAAAGGAACGCCGCCCATGTCATCGAATACGCAATTCCGGGCACTCTGCTTTTCTCTCATGATGCCGGCCGCGCTGGCGGCGATGGATTTCGGCTGCGCCATCGCGGCGGACTGGAAGCCGGACAAGCGGATCGAGATCGTCGTGCCCAACGCCGCGGGCGGCGGCAACGACCGTCTCGCGCGGCTGGTCCACAGGATCGCCCAGGAAAACCGCCTGGTGGATCCGGTCATGACGGTCGTCAACAAGCCCGGCGCCGGCGTGGTCCTGGGGCTCAACTACTTGAACCAGCATCCCGGCGACGGTCATTACATCGGCATTATTTCGGCGACTTTTCTGGGCGATTACATTTCAGGCCGCAGCTCCATCGGCATCTCGGACATTACGCCCATCGCGCAGTTGTTCACCGAGTACGTCGGTTTCGCGGTGAAGTCGGACTCCGCCATCAAGACCGGCAAGGACCTCATCGCACGGCTTAAATCCGACCCGGGTTCTGTCAGCACCGCGATAGCGGGCGGCATAGGGAACCATAACTACATTGCGCTGGCGCTGGTGACGCGGGCGGCCGGCGGCGACCCGAAGAAACTTAAAGTCGTCGTATTCAATGGCGGGTCCGAAGCTATCACCGCTGCGCTCGGCGGGCACGTCGATCTCGTGATATCGCCCGCCGCGACCATCCTGCCACACGCACAGTCCGGAAATCTGCGCATGATCGCGATTACCGCGCCCAGGCGCCTGCCGGGGCCGTACGCCGCCGTTCCGGCGTGGAAAGAACTCGGCGCGGATGCGGTGCTCTCCAACTGGCGGGCCATAGTCGGACCGCGTGGCATGACGCCGCCGCCAATCGCCTATTGGGAAAATGTCCTTGCGCGGGTGGTCGCCAGCGATGAGTGGAAGAACATGCTCGAGCGCGATTTGCTGACCAGCGAGTTCCTGCGCAGCGCCGAAACGCGCAATCAGCTCAAGTCGGAGTACGACGAACTCAAAACCGTGATGACTGAGCTGGGCCTGGTCAAACAATAAAGAACGCCGCTGCGCGGAGGCATTCACGCGTAATACAGCCTGCGCAGCGCACGCACATTACGGACGTGTTCGATGTCGAAGAGTGCCGCCATCAGCGCGCGGCTCTTCTGCTTGCCGAGCGCGGGCGCCATCAGGTCGAGCGCTTTTTCTTCCACCTCGTCGCGCGTGAGCGGATTCTCGGAACTGCCTTTTGCCGCCAGCGTTTGGTGTTCGAGCGTGCGCCCATCCTTGAGCGTTATCTTTATCCCGCTGCGCCAGCCGCGTACCGCGTTGGGTATGCCCGGGTCGGCAGCCGCTTCGATCCGCTTGCGCAGCCTGAGCACGGCTGGATCCTTCGCGCGCGCGTAGTCGTGCGCCGCGGCGAAAGTCATGGCGCCGTCGATGAGCATGACCGCGAGCAGGTGTTGCAGCGAGATGTCGGGCATCTCGCGCTCGTTGACCACCGTGAGCTGCTCCTCCGGCATGCCCACTACGAGCCGCTCGACGTCGTTCGCCTTCACCCCGTGCTCGCGCATGATCTCGTACAGCACGTGCATCGGCCCCTGTATCGGCCCGCCCACCGGCCAGCGCTTGATGCCGCCGCGCATGATCTCGTAGTCACGCCCCAGGCCGCGCACGAGGGCCTCACGATCGGCTGCCGGTGAGAAGATGGAAAAGAAATCGGGGTCGCCTGCATAGATGTCTTCGACGCCCGTAAAGCCGCCAGCCGCCATCAACGCGGCCTGGGCGCCGTTGTGCGCCGGCATGCCGCCCATGGCGTAGGCCTTCTCCATATGCTCCGTGTCGCGAAACATGGTCGTGACGCCGGCCGTCTGCTCCAGGGTATACGACAGGGCATAGCGCACCTTGCGCGCGTCGAGCTTGAGGAGAGCCGCAGATGCTGCCGCGGCGCCAAACACCTGGCCCGTGGCGCCAGCGTGGCGCCCGGTAGGCACCAGCTTCCGCGGATCGAGCGCGAGCAGGGTGCGCGCGCAGATGTCATATCCCAGCACGACCGCGCGCAGCAGTAGCTCGCCGCCAAGTTCGTGCTGCTCCGCGATGGCGAGCGCCGCCGGCAGAACACTCGTTCCCGGGTGCGTGCGGGTAGGCGGGTGCGTGTCGTCCGACTCATCGGCGTGGCCGCACGTGCCGTTGACGAGAGCGGCATTGAGTACCGTGGTCACGTGCCGGGCGCCGATCACACCAGCGTCCCGCGTTCCGCCGAGCGGCTTCACGTAGGCGAGAATGCGCTTGCCGGGCGGGAGCCGCGAACCCGACAGGATGGCGGCAAAGGTATCGACTACGTGATTTTTGGCGCGCGCGGCGACTTCTGCGGGCAGCTTGCGCCTGAGTGCGCCTGCTATATACGCGCTCAGCTCCTGCATCAACGGGGATATTTGCGCAGCCTTGCTCACGCTTGCTCCTGCGACAACGCCGGCTGTTTGCGCGGCCGGCCGCGCCGGCGATGCGGTCGCACGGTCGATGCGACCTCATACATAGGCCGGGCCTCCTCAACGGCGAGTGTGAATGGACTNNTCGATCTCGCGCGCGCGTTGCAGCAGTGCGTCGTCAATCGCCTGCGGCCGCCACGCGAGGAACGATTTGACGTCGTCCCATACATCTTCGGACGTCACGCGCGGCCTGAGCTTGCGCGTGACCGTCACATAATACTCGGACAACACTTGCGCGCTTGCGCGTCCGAGTCGCTCGCTCCATAAATGGCTGATCCAATATGCCGCGCGCGACTGCTTTGCCGCGTCTCTCGGATCCCGCGCGTAGACGAGGACGTTGCTGTCAACGAAGACGAGGGCGGTCATACAGCTCTTCTCGCGTGGGATAGCGTTGGCCCGGGCCGCTGAGCTTGAACGGCTTCTTGGCAAGGTAGCGCCGCATCGCTTCGTCGTATTCGCGCGACTCGCGCATGTGCTCTTGCAGCATTTCGCCAACGAGCCGCGACACACTCTTGTTGTGCTTCGCGGCATGAACGCGCGCCCAGGCGGCGGTCTTTGCGTCGAGGGTGATCGTGATGTTTTTCATTGCCGTGGTGGAATTTTAACCAAGTTTTATAATAACACGAAGTTCGTGTAATTAGCTATTCCGCCTTCGCCCCCGACGCGCCGAAGATCTTCCGGCGCAGCAGGATCTCCGCGCGCACCATCGTGTCGAACGCCTCCGGTGCCGAATGCTTTACCGTGGCCCCCTGCACGGCGATCTTCTCTTGCACCTCGGGCAGATCGAGTATGCGTGCGATTTCTTTGGATAGCGCGTTCACAATTGAGCGCGGCGTCCTGGATTGAACGAAAACGCCATACCAGCCGTCGCACTCCGCGTCCGGCAGTCCAAGTTCGGCAAACGTGGGAACGTCGGGCAATGGCACCGCGCGGTGAGCGGTCGAGACTGCCAGCGCCAACAGCCTGCCACTCTTGATGAGGGGCACGGAAGGCAGGATGGACGTCATCGAGTATTGCACCCGAGCGCCGACGGTATCGTTGAGGGCTTCCGGCGTGCCCTTGTAGGGCACGTGCACTGCGTCGATCCTGGCGGCGAGCTTGAACCGCTCGCCCGCATAGTGGGTGCCGCTGCCGATGCCCGCCGAAGCGAAGGTAAGCTGGCCCGGCTTTTGCTGCGCGAGTGCGATCAATTCCCTTGCTGATTTCACGTCGAGGCTGGGCGCGACGACGAGCACGAAGGGAGTACTGGCCAGTTGTGTGACACCCTGAAAATCCTTGAGCGGGTCGTAGGGCAGCTTGTCATACAACGCTGCGCTGCCCGCAAAGACCGCCGATGTCACCAGAATGGTATGTCCGTCCGGCGCCGCAGTGGCCACAATACTGCCCGCTATCGCGCCGCCGGCGCTGGGCCGGTTATCCACCACCACCTGCTGCCCCCAGTTCTTAGCCATCTCTGGGCCGATCATTCGCGCCATGATGTCCGTTGCGCTTCCCGCTGTGAACGGAACGACCATGCGTATCGGCTTGTTGGGATAGGTGCGCGCAGCCGACTCAGCGCCCAGCGCCGGGTGGATTGCGACACCCGCCAGAGTGAAGACCGCCGCAGACAGAAGCACTCGACGACTAAACATGGGTCACCTCTTGGCAGCCTGTCGGACTTAACAGTCCGCCCAGGCTGCCAAAAGCAAAACCGCCCCATTTTTTCTGAATAATGTCTAATTCCACAGCCGTTTCACCTCGGTCAGTATGCGGCATCGGCGTTTCGACGGTTTTTTGACGACACTTTCGCGTTTTTTCCCGGGGGCGGTTTTGCCCAAGGAGCTTGTCGGACTCAAGTCCGACAAGCTCCTAGAGCTTAACACCGGGCGCTAGATGGCGCGCAGCGTCACGAACTATCACTGGGACTTCATCCCCGTTTTCCTGACCAGATCGCGCCACTTCTCGAACTCGGCTTTCACCTCTACGGCAAATTCCTGCGGCGAGTTGCCAACGATGTCTGTGCCCTCGATTTCCATGCGGTGCGCGACTTGCGGGGTTTGCAGCGCGCGTTTCGCTTCGGCATTGAGGTTGGCAATGACCTCCGGCGGCACGCGCGCGGGCGCGAACATCCCGAACCACGCGACGACGTCGTATCCCGGCACGCCGCTCTCAGCAACCGTCGGCAGTTCGGGCAGCGCCTTGCTGCGCGTCGCACTGGTGACGGCGATGCCTCTCATGCGTCCGGCCTTGATGAGCGGCAGCGCGGAGATCGGGCTGCCGATGATCCAGTCCACCTGCCCCGACGCCACGGCGGGGTAGGCGTCGGCCACGCCCTTGTAAGGCACGTGCGTCATCGGCACACCGGCCAGCACGGTCAAGAGCTCCGCACCCATATGCACGATGCTGCCTACGCCGGCCGAGGCATAGCTCAAGCCGCCCGGCTTGGTTTTCGCGAGCGCGATGAGTTCCTTCACGTTGGTCACCGGCAGCGAGGGCGTGACGGCGAGGATGTAAGGGTTGGATGTGAGCTTGGTGACCGGGAGCAGATCGCGCACCGGGTCGAAGTTCTGAGGGCGAAGCGCAGCGTTGGTGATGACGGTGCTGCTGCTCACCAGCAGCGTATATCCGTCCGGCGCTGCTTTCGCCACGATTTCCACGCCGATGCTGCCGCCGGCGCCGGTGCGGTTGTCGACGACGAACGGCTGGCCCCACACCCCGCTGTAGTGCTGCGCGGCGATGCGAGCGAGGCTGTCGACGCCGCCGCCTGCGCTCACATTCACGATGATGCGCACTGGCCGCTGCGGATAAGCCTGCGCGTTCGCCGGCGCCGCTGCGCACAACAGCGCGATCGACAGCGCCACACCGGCTGCGGCGCAAACGATGTTTGTAGTATGTGAATCAGCCATTTCTCCTCCTGCATTATCCGGTTCGGGCTGCACCTGTCGTCCGTGTCCAAAGGCGCAACGACGTGTGAATGATAGCGCAGCGCACGGCGGTGGACCGGCTCCTGGGCGCGATAACGGGAATCAGGCACAGGCAAATCGACGAGGCGATCCCTGCGGACCAAGCTTGTGGCATGATGGGCGCGTGATTGCGCTCCCCAAAGTTGTGGTCCTGCTGTGAATTCGATCGCTTGACGGCGGGCATGGGATCTATGCTGCGTCTTGCAGGCGTATGCATCGGGATGGTTGTTTCCGCTGCGGTCCACAGCCAGCCGTACCCGACCAAGCCGATTCGCTTGATTGTGCCGTTCACGCCGGGCGGCGGGTCCGATTCGATTGGTCGTTTGATTGCGCAAAAGCTTGCAACGGCATTCGGTCAGCAAGTGGTGGTCGATATCAGGACGGAAATCGCGAAATGGCGGAAGGTAGTCAAGGACGCCGGAATCCGCAGCGAATAACGGGCCCGCTGGAAATGGCGGCGGATGCAAATTTTCTAATAGGCTTACGCGATAGGCGGTGCTTTCTCCGATGTGGTACCAGGAGGGAATCTTGAGAGTTTCGAAAAGGCCATTGCGATATCTTCTTGCCGGCGTGCTGATCGCGCTAAGTTGTTTCGCGACGGCACAGGAGTATCCGTCCCGTCTGATTCGCATCGTCGTCGCGTTTCCGCCGGGAGGTTCGACCGATATCTATGCGCGAATTATTGCCAATGAGCTGCAGGTGGCCTGGGGCAAGTCGGTAATCGTGGAAAACCGGCCAGGCGGCACGGGGGTGATCGGCACCCAGGCCGTCCGCCAATCTCCGCCTGACGGCTACACCCTGCTGTTCACGTCAAACACCGGGCATGTGCTGGGGCCATTGCTGCAAGACCCGCGTCCATTCGATGCGGTCGCCGATTTCACACCGATTTCAAAGGCGCTGAGGTTTCCGCTGTACCTCATAGTCCATCCTTCGATTCCAACGCGATCGCTGACCGAATTTATTGCGTTCGCCAGGTCGAAACCGGGACAACTCAACTACGCCAGTTCCGGCCAGGGCGGCTATAGTCACCTGACGGCCGAGTTGTTCAATGCGGCCGCGGGTATCAAGGCTATTCATGTGCCATACAAGGGCGCAGCCCCGGCCTTGCAGGCAGTATTGACCGGGGAAGCCCATTACTTGTTTAACAATATTGGAACTTCCCAGGCGTTTGTTATTGCCGGGAAGCTGCGCGGCTTCGCCGTTACCGGTGAGAAGCGATCCCCGGCAGTACCTGACATACCAGCGATCGCGGAAGCGGGAATTCGTGGCTTGGAGAATGCCTATACGTGGCTGGGCTTGTTCGGCCCCGCACAGCTTTCGCCTGCCGTTCTCGGCAAGCTCAGCACCGAAGTTATCCGGATCATGCGTCTGCCTGATATTGCCAAGCGTGTTTTGAACGACGGGTACGAAGTGGTTGCAAGCACGCCGGCACAGTTCACGCGTGATATGCAGGCGGAAGTGGCAACGTGGTCCCGCGTGATTCGCGAGCACGGGATAAAAGCGGAATGAAGGGAGACATGAGATGACAACGCAGGGTAACTGGATCGATCACTTTCCGGGTAATTTCACCTGGTCGAACGCAACGCTGGTCTGCAAAGGCATGGCGCCGTGGGGCGCAGTCGCGCTGGAGGAGATCGACCGCATCGGCGAACAACTCAAGGCGCGCGCGAGCGATCCCGATGCGTGGTGGCAGGAATGGTCGGCAATGGCAGGCAGGCTCGAGCAGACGGCCGATGCGGCTGCCGCCGAAGGACGCCATCTTACGGCAGGCAATTACTATATCCGTGCCGGCAATTATTACTTCACAGGCGAGCGAATGGTGCCGCCGGGTGAACAGAAGATCGGCATTTATCGCAAGGCCCTGCGCTGTTTCCACGCGGGGCTGGAGCGGCGCTATCCGAATATCGAGCGCGTAGATGTGCCCTACGAAAGCGCCGCTCTGCCCGCGTATTTCATGAAAGCGCCGGGCGCGTCGGCTCGCGCACCGACGGTGGTGGTGTTCGACGGATTGGACAACTGCAAGGAAATGAGCGTGATCTTTGCGGGCCTCGAGTTTGCCAGGCGCGGTTTCAATACGCTTGCGATCGACGGACCGGGGCAGGGGGAGGCATTGCGGCTGCGCAAGATTCACAGCCGCTACGATTACGAGGTCGCGGGCACGGCCGCATACGAGTACGTTGCTTCGCGGCCGGACGTGGACGCAAAAAGGGTAGCGGTTATGGCATACAGTTTTGGCGGCTACTATGCTCCCCGGATCGCGGCGTTCGAGCAGCGCTATGCCGCCTGTGTTGTGTTTGGTGCGGTTGCATGGGACATCCACGCCAAGCAACTCGAGCGCAGGCGCTTGCTGGAGACCGATCCGAAAACAACTTCGCAATCACCCTTCCAACTGCCGTGGGTGCTGGGCGTCAGGGACATGGATGAAGCGATCGAGACGGTCAAACGCTTCACGCTCGCGGACTGTGCCAAACAAATCACGTGCCCGTTTCTCGTCACGCACGGCGCAAACGACAGGCTCGCGACGCCGGCCGACGCGGAGAAGCTCTATGCGGCGGTTGGCTCCAAAAACAAGACCATAAAAATCTTTACCGCGGAGGAGGGCGCTGCCGAGCACTGCCACGTGGACAATCGTCAGGTGGGTATCGATTACGTTGCGGATTGGATAACCGCGACTCTGTAATGGCATTTGTACTCCGCGTGCGGAGCCTGCCGCGGCTGCTTCAGCTCGACAGCGGCAGCTTGACGATTTTGCCTGTTTCGGCGGCGAGCTGTATCGCGAGCGTCGTCTCCAGCGTGATGCGCGCCTCGCGCGGCGTCGTCAGCGCGCATTTCTTGCCCGTCACGAGGTGATCGAGCCACGCGCGCGTCTCGTTCGCGATGGCGCCCCACAGTTCCCCGAGCGCCCAGTCGCCGGGTGTGCCGCTGCTGAGAAACACCATGTTGACGTTGTGATCCGGCAGGTAAACGTGAGG
>PLYS01000109.1 GCA_003153455.1 Betaproteobacteria bacterium
TCGGCATGGCGACCGTCACAGTGGCGGCACCGTTTCTTCAGTCCGGCGCTGTGAGAGCGCTTGGCGTTACGAGCAAGAACCGATGGAAAGACCTGCCCGACGTTCCGACCATCGAAGAAGCGGGAGTACCCAACTACGAAGTCATATCCTGGTCCGGATTCGCGGCGCCACCCGGGACACCGCAGCCGGTCATTGATCGTATTCATGCGGAAATCCAGCGAACGATCAATGTTCCTAGCGTCAAGGAGCGATTGGCGAGCTTTGGCGGAGATGTCCGGGGTACGACGCCGGCGGAGATGCGCGCGTTGGTTGCGCGGCAAGTGGCGCTGTGGGCGAGACTCGCCAAGGAAGCGAACATACAGAGCCAGTAAGTCGAGGATTTTCACCACGGCGTCATGTGATGCCGCGGTTTCGAGAATTGAATTGGTCGACAGCATTCTTTCGGGGGGCGCCGTGCAAGTATTGAATCCAGCTCAACGCGTGACCGCGATGTTGCGTATTCGGCGATTTGAAGAGCAGTGCATTCAGCTCGCAATGGCCAAGCAATTTTCCGGGCACTACCATGTCTACATCGGGCAGGAAGCGACTGCGGTAGCGGCCTGCGCAGCGCTGGGGCAAGACGATTTCATCTTCACGACGTGGCGTAACCACGGCCACCTGCTGGCGCGTGGCGCCGCGCCCGAGCGAATGTTGGCGGAAATTCTCGGCAAATCGGGCGGCTATGCCGGCGGAAAGAGCGGCACTCTCCATTTGTCGGCCCGGGAATTGGGGATCCCTTCCACGTCTGCCCTGGTCGGCGGCGCCTTGCCGCTCGCCACCGGCGCTGCCTTGGCGTGCAAGCATCGGGGTTCCGGAGTCACTCTGTGTTTCTTCGGCGATGCCGCGTTGGAGGAGGGGGCTTTTTACGAAGCCATGATCATCGCCGCGGTATGGCACGTCCCGATTATATTCGTCTGCGAAAACAACAGCATTCCGCCAGAGCAACGCAAGCGCGGCCAGTTTACGTCTTCTACCTTGCCGGCGGCACGTCTGGCGGACGTACCTCAGTCGCTTCAAGTTTCTGCCGAGACCGTGGATGGCAGCGACATGACAGCGCTCGCCGATTGCTTCGACCGGATCGTGCCCGAAGTGCGCAATGGCGCCGGGCCACGTTTTCTTGAGGTGCGGTGCACGCGCTGGCCGGGCAGCTTCCCGCTCTGGCCGGAACTGCCGAGCGGCGCATGGCAGATAGCCTGGGCTTTCGACCAAAAGCCCGATCGGGCGGATCTTGCAGCCTGGATCAATCAGAGCGACCCGCTGACATTGTATACCCGCAAGTTGGTCGAGGCGGGCACGCTAGATCGAGCGCAGTTGGAAACCATCGACAAGCGTGTATGTGAAGATATCACCGGCGCCGCTCGCTTCGCTCTCGATAGCCCATATCCCACGCCCGCCGACGCCTATCGGCATGTCTTTGCCACTGGGGAGCGCGGACAATGAAAATCAGTTTTGCTGAGGGCTTCACGAAGGCAATCTACGAGTCTTTATCCGCCGATCCACGCGTGGTGCTCATCGGCAGCGGCTTCATGGGCCTCAACAGCGCTGCCCGAGCAATGCTCGAGCCGGCCTTGAAAGATTTTTCCCACAGAGTTCACGTTACCCCGATCTCGGAATTGGCCCTCGCCGGCGCCGGGGTCGGCGCCGCNNGGAGGCCAAACCGAGGTTCCCGTCACCTTCTGTTCCCTGATGGGAATGCGGGGAGGCGGCGCCGCGCAACACTCTCATCGGGTTCAGGCCATGTTGGGCCAGGCGCCCGGTTTGCAGATCATGGTGCCGGCGGCAGCCGACGATGCCTACCACCTCTTGAAATGGTCTCTGCTGGAGAGCCGGAACCCAACTGTATTCCTTAGTCACGCCCTGTTACTCGATGAAAAAATGGAAGTCGATCTGGCCTCGCCCATGTTGCCGGTGGGGCAGGCGCGTGTTCGTCGGGAAGGCCGTGACGTCAGCGTTATCGCAAGCTCGATCACGGTTCCACGCGCACTCGCGGCAGCCGATGTGCTCGACCGGGAACACGGCGTTTCCGTGGAGGTCGTGGATTTGCGCAGTATCGTCCCGCTCGACCGCGCGACCGTGCTGCAATCGGTTGCGCGGACCGGACGCGCGGTCATCGCCGACGAATGCTACCGTAGCTTCGGTGTCGCCGCAGAGATTGCCGCTATTTTGGCGGAGGATGGTCTGGCCAGCCTGAAGGCGCCGGTGCGCCGAGTGTCGGTTCCGGATGTGCCGATTCCTTACAGCCCGCCTTTGGAGGCGGAGCTGACGGTCACTGCAGAAAAGATTGTGGCTGCTGTTCTGCACGTGCTCGGCCGTTGACCGAGTTGTCTTTCGTCAGAAAGTGATCTGCGATTTCGGAGCGCAAAATTCCGACGGCAGTAGGTTACGCTGTGAATCAGCAAGGGACTCCCTTCGCCACTGCGCAGCTCAGCCGAAACGTGCGTTTAAGCGGAAAGCACCTTTAGGCCATCTGCCGCGCGGGGATGTGGACGCGATGCCGCCGTACGCGGTCTTCGTCGACATCGACGCCTAAGCCCGGACGATCGAGGGTGTCGACGTGGCCTTGCCTCGTGGGAATTGGCTGTGCGGTTATGTCCTCGGCGAGCCCGGTGTGCGTTAGCGTCAGTCCCCAAGCGATATTGGGAATGACGGACGCGACGTGCAGCGCCGCCGCGCAGGCGACGCTCGATTCACCGGTCTTGCAGGAAATATTGACGCTCATGCCGAGGCGGTCGCACAGCCGGCCAGCCTCGACCACCGCCCCGATGCCGCCGAGCTTGATAGCCTTCAGGCTCACTCCGCGGGCGGCCTTGCGCTCATGATGGCGCCGAATGTCATCAAGCGAATGGATACCTTCGTCGGCGCCGATGGCGATAGCGGAAACCGCCGCCGCCACCTCAGCCATGCCGGCGAGATCGTCAGCCATCACCGGCTGCTCGAAGAAGTCGAGGCCCGATCCCTCGACCGCGCGCACATATTCAATGGCTTGTTCGGTACTGTAGCCCTGGTTGGCGTCGGCGGAGATCAGCAAGTCGCGTCCAAGGACATGACAAATGGCGCGGGTGCGGGCGGCATCGTTTGCCGGCGTGTCGACGCCGACCTTGATCTTGTAGGCGGTGAAACCGCCGGCTTTTTTCTTTTCGGCATCGCGCAGATCGCCGTCGAAATCGCCGCCGCCGATGACGGCCAGCAGCGCCATTTGGCTGCGCCGTTTGTCGCCCAGCAGCGCATGCACCGGTTTGNNCGCACCGGCGATGTCCGCGGCCGGGCGGCCTCGCAACGCGGGCTCGAGATAGTGCACGGCGGATACGATGCTCTCGAGCGTATCGCCGGTCATCACCGGCGCGGATGCGGCCTCGCCCCATCCGACCACGCCGTTGTCGGCCTCGATCCGCACCAGCACATTGTC
>PLYS01000285.1 GCA_003153455.1 Betaproteobacteria bacterium
CGTGCGCATCGTGATGCTGACCGGTGATTCGAAGCGCACGGCCGATGCGGTGGCCCGGCAGCTCGGCATCGACGAAGCGCTCTCCGAAGTGTTGCCCGAGGACAAGGCTGGTCACGTGAAGCGCCTGCAGGCCGCGGGACGCAAGGTCGCGATGGCAGGCGACGGGATCAATGATGCGCCGGCGCTGGCGCAGGCTGACGTCGGCATTGCTATGGGTACGGGAACCGATGTCGCGATGGAGAGCGCCGGCGTTACTCTTGTCAAGGGCGACTTGCGCGGCATTGCGCGCGCCGCCGTGCTGTCGCGCGCCACGATGCGCAACATCCGCCAGAATCTCGCTTTCGCATTCGGCTACAACGCGCTCGGCATTCCGGTTGCCGGCGGTGTGCTTTACCCGGCTTTCGGCCTGCTGCTGTCGCCTGTCCTCGCCGGCGCTGCCATGGCGCTCAGTTCGGTGTCCGTGATCACCAACGCGCTGCGGCTTAACCGCGTCAAGCTATGAACAGCCTGCAATTCCAAACTTACGGCGTTCATGTTCCCGCTACTGGTCACGATGTATGTTTTGCCGGCGCATCGCGAAGAACGTGACGCGCTGGCCGAATACGGCGAGCAATACCGGCGTTACAAGGCCGAGACGCCGGTGTTTTTCCCCAGACTCGGAAGTGCGGTGCAGAGCCTGCCCTGAGTTGCCGATCGGAACGGTGCGCCGATCCGTCGCGTACCGTCTGGCTGCGCGCTAAATATCGGTTACGGCTGCCTCTAGAAATCGCCCCACAGCGTGTTGATTACAGCGAGCGCCGCGAGCGCGGCGGTTTCGGTGCGCAGCACGCGCGGACCGAGGCGCAACGCGACGAACCCGCGCTGTTGCGCGAGATCGGCCTCGATAGCGGTGAATCCGCCCTCGGGTCCCGCCAGCAAAGTCACGCTGTGCGGCCGCGGCAGATCGGCGAGACGCGTGCCCGCGTGCGGCGAAAGCAACATGCGCGATTCGCCCGCACCCGCCGCCGGCAGCGCCCCCAGCCAGTCGATAACGGGCACCGGCGCGGCGAGCCCGGGGATGACGTTGCGCCCGCACTGCTCGCAGGCCGCGATCAGCACCTGCCGCCAGTGCGCGACGCGCTTTTCGGCGCGCTCGGCGTCGAGCCGCACCACGCTGCGCTCGCTGTACAGCGGTTGCACGCCGGCAATGCCAAGTTCAACCGCCTTCTGCAGCGTAAGGTCCATGCGCTCGCCGCTCGAAATCGCCTGCGCGAGGACGCAGGCGAGCGGCGTTTCGCGGTCGATCGCATCCCCGGAAGCAAGCTTGACGGTGACCGCGTGTTTGTCGATGCGGGTGATGGCGGCGGCGAATTCGACGCCGTCACGGAAAACGACGACCTCATCGCCCACCGCGGCGCGCAGCACGTGCACTAGGTGATGCGCTGCGGCAGGCGGCAGCGAAACGGCGGCGCCGGGCGCGAGTGTTGCCGGCACATGGATGCGCGTGAGATTGCCGTGTGCGCGCCGCATGCGGCGATTATGCCACAGCGTGTCGAAGCCGCCGGGATAGGCTTTGGCCGGCGGAGTAAACAGGGCTACAATCGCGTTCGTTCGCCACAGCCCCAAAGGCGGCTGGATTGAAAATCATCATCCTTGGCGCTGGCCAGGTCGGCGCTTCGGTCGCCGAAAGCCTGGTTTCGGAAGCCAACGACATCACGATAGTCGATACCGATCCGGNNGAGGCCGGCGCCGCCGACGCCGACATGATCTTCGCCGTGACGCGCAGCGACGAAACCAATCTCGTCGCGTGCAAGCTGGCCGCCAGGCTGTTCAACACGCCGACCCGCATCGCCCGTATCCGCGCCTCCGATTATCTGGCGCACAAGGAGATATTCGGCGCCGACGGCTTCGCGGTGGATATCGCGATCTGTCCCGAGCAGATCATCACCGATTACATCGTCAAGCTGATCGAATTTCCGGAAGCGCTGCAGGTGCTCGAGTTCGCCGACGGCAAGGTCAGCCTGGTCGCCGTGTGCGCGTTCCACGACGGGCCGATGGTGGGGCACGAGCTGCAGGAGATCCGCCGTCACATGCCGAACGTCGACACCCGGGTGGCGGCGATTTTCCGCCAGGATGCACCGATCATTCCCGAGGGCCATACCGTGATCGAAGCCGGCGACGAGGTATTTTTCATTGCCGCCACCGAAAACATCCGCGGCGTAATGCGCGAGTTGCGGCGCATGGACCGGCCGATCCGGAGTGTGATGATCGGCGGCGGCGGTAACATCGGCCAGCGCCTCGCCAAGGCGATCGAGAAGCAGTATCAGGTCAAGGTCATCGAACACGACAAGGCCAACGCCGAGCGCCTCGCGGCAGAACTCGACCGCAGCCTGGTGCTCGCCGGCGATGTTACCGACCAGGAGCTGCTGGAAGCGGAAAACGTCGCCGACATGGATCTCTACTGCGCGGTCACCAACGACGACGAGAACAACATCATGTCGGCGCTGTTCGCCAAGCGCCTCGGCGCGCGCAAAGTCATCGCGCTGATCAACCGCAACTCGTATGTGAACCTGCTGCAGGCGGGACAGATCGATGTTGCAATCTCGCCGGCGCAGGCGACGATCGGCACGCTGCTCGCGCGCGTGCGGCGCGGCGATTGCGTTGCGGTGCACAGCTTGCGGCGCGGAGCGGCCGAGGCGCTCGAATTGATCGCGCACGGCGACTACAAGTCATCGCAAGTAGTCGGGCGGCGCGTCGAGGAAATCAGCCTGCCGAAAGGCACGACCATCGGCGCCATCGTGCGACAACTCGGGCAGCCGGCCGCCGAGCGCAGCGACGACCGGGCGGCGGCGGAGCGCGATGTGCAGGTGATCATCGCGCACCACGACACCGTGATCGAGCCCGATGACCACGTGATCGTCTTCGTCGTCAACAAGCGCATGGTGGCGAAAGTCGAAAAGCTGTTCCAGGTTGGCATCGGCTTTCTGTGACCGCGCCAACCGGCTGATCCCGCGCCCTAGCCTGAATGTTTCCCGCAGCCGCCCATCGCGTCGCGCCGGTCGTCAACGTGTTCAGCACGGTGGTGATGATCTTCGCACTGACGATGGCCGCGCCGCTGGTGGTATCGCTGATTTATGACGACGCAGCGTTGCTGATGTACGACGAGGCAATCGCCATCACCTTCATCGCCGGAGTGATCATGCGGCTCACCACGATGCACCGCCGGCGCGAACTGCTGCCGCGCGACGGCTTTCTGCTGGTGTTCATGGTATGGACGATATTGCCGGCGTTCGCGACGTTGCCGCTGCTGTTCTACATCGATAACCTGAGTTTCACCGATGCGTACTTCGAAACCGTGTCCGGCATCACCACCACCGGCGCAACGGTGCTGTCGAACCTCGATCAGCTGCCGCCGTCGATCAATTTCTGGCGCTGCGAACTGGTATGGCTGGGCGGTATGGGGCTGATCGTGCTCGCGGTCGCAATCCTGCCGCTGCTCGGCGTCGGCGGCATGCAGCTCTACAAGGCCGAAACGCCGGGCCCGATGAAAGACACCAAGCTCACGCCGCGCATCACGGAAACCGCGAAAGGATTGTGGCTGGTATATTCCGGCATCACGGTTGCCTGCATCATCAGCTATTGGCTCGCCGGCATGACGTGGTTCGACGCGGTGTGCCATGCATTCACGACGATGGGGCTCGGCGCCTTTTCGACGCACGATAGCAGCTATGGATTTTTCAATTCGCCGCTGATCGAGGGCGTAGCCATCGTGTTCATGCTGATCGCGGGCATGAATTTCGCGACGCATTTTCTCGCGTGGCGTGAAAGCAATCCCCGGCCGTACCGCGCCGATCCCGAAGCCGGCATGTTCGTGCTGGTCACGCTGGCAAGCTGCGTGATGATCGCCGTTTACTTGTGGCTAAATGGCGTGTATCCGGAATTTATGACCGCGCTGCGCTACGCGAGTTTCAATACCGTCTCCATTGCGACCACCACCGGCTACTCCAACACCGACTTCAACCTGTGGCCGGCATTCGCGCCGCTGTGGATGCTGTTCTTATGCTGTTTCGCCTCGAGCTCGGGCTCGACCGGCGGCGGCATCAAGATGGTCCGCGCCGAGTTGCTGGTGCGGCAGGGACTGCGCGAGATGGTGAAGCTGGTGCATCCGAGCGCGCAGGTGCCGGTCAAGCTCGGCGGCCGCGTGGTGCCGAACCAGATCGTATTCGCGGTGCTTGCGTTCATGTCGATCTACGGCGCGTGCGTGACGGCGATGACTTTCCTGCTGCTCGTCACCGGCGTTGATTTCATCACTGCATTTTCGGCGGTGATCGCCTGCATCAACAATACCGGCCCGGGGTTGAACCAGGTTGGTCCCGCCACCACTTATGCAATACTGACCGACTTCCAGACCTGGGTCTGCACCATCGCGATGCTGCTCGGCCGGCTGGAGCTGTTCGCGCTGCTGATCATCTTCACGCCCGCGTTCTGGCGCAGGTAGGTTGACAGCCCTCTAATACTGGGCGGCGTGGCTCGGCAAGCGCTGCGGCCCTAAAGTGGCGGCTCGCGCCCCCGGCAGCGCCCCGAGCACCCGGTGCTCGGCGCGGCGCCAGGCAGCTACGTGCACGAAATTTAATCGCATTGTGAAGGGCCGGCCGCGCGTTTACAATATCGACTGTCTGATGGTCCAGCGCGAGGCAGGCGGAAATAGACACTCTAAAATGCAATCGGTGAATCTCACGCACCACTTCCTGATCGCCATGCCGGCCATGGCCGATCCGCATTTTTCCAAGACCCTGACTTATATCTGCGAGCATAACGAGCAAGGTGCGCTCGGATTGGTAGTCAACCGCCCGCTCGATATAACGCTGTCCATGTTGCTCGGGCAAGTCGGCATCCCGGTGGCGGCCACGCAGTGCGCTTCGATTCCGATACACTTCGGCGGGCCGGTTCAAACCGACCGCGGCTTTGTGCTGCACGAGCCGGTTGGCAAGTGGCAATCCACGCTCGCGGTCGGTTCCGAAATCGGCCTGACCACCTCGAAAGACATCCTGCAGGCGGTGGCGCGTGGCGAGGGCCCGCACCAGATGCTGATCACACTCGGCTACGCCGGCTGGGCGCCGGGCCAGCTCGAGCACGAACTCGCGCAGAACGCCTGGCTTACGGTCACGGCGCGACACGATATTATTTTCGAATTACCCGCCGAGCAGCGGTTCGCGGCGGCGATGGAGATGCTTGGCGTCAGTTACGCCAGCCTGTCGGCGAATGCCGGACATGCCTAACCTGGTGAGGAGAGAGGGGTGAGGTGTGAGGCGAATCCCACCCGCGAGCATCGGTACGTGAGCACAAGAATAACTCCTCACTTGTCATTCCTCACTCCTCACGCCAAAACCGGAACAGTTTTGGCGTTCGACTTCGGCGAAAAACGCGTCGGCGTCGCGGTCGGTGATACGGCGGTCGGCATCGCGCATCCGCTGACGACGATTAATGCCGCGGACAAGCAGCGCCGTTTCGCCGCGATCGCAGCGCTGGTCGGGGAATGGCAGCCCTCGCAGATGGTGGTCGGGTTGCCCGCCCATCTCGACGGTACCGAACACGAATTGTCGCGACTGTCGCGAAAATTTGCGCGTGATCTCGCCGCGCGCTTCGGGTTGCCGGTCGAATTCGTCGACGAACGTCTGACCTCCGTCGCCGCCGAGTTGAGCCTCGCCGCGGCCGGAGTCGCGCCGCGCAAGCGCAAGTCGCGCGTCGACCAGGTCGCGGCACAGGAGATATTGCAGGATTATTTCGATACCGCGATGCGCGCGGCGCGGTCCGCCGGAGGCGCATGAACGGACTCCAGCCATGACTGAACCCGTCCTGCCCGACGCCGAACAGCTGCTCACCGCGCTCACGGCGCAAATGCGCCCGCACGTTACGGCGCAAACCGGATTGATCGGCATCGTCACCGGCGGCACGTGGCTGGCCGAACGCCTGCATCGGGAATTGAAGCTCGAGGTGCCGCACGGATCGCTCGACGTTTCGTTCTACCGCGACGATTTCCAGCGCAAGGGGCTCAAACACAAGATCACGCCGTCCGCGATTCCATTCGAAGTCGAAGGCCGCGACCTGATTCTGGTCGACGACGTGCTCTACACCGGGCGCACCATACGCGCGGCGATGAACGAGCTGTTCGACTATGGCCGGCCAGCGCGCATCCGGCTCGCGGCGCTCGTCGACCGCGGCGGCCGCGAGCTGCCGATTGCGGCGCAATTCCTTGGAACCACCATCGAAATACCGACGCAATACAGCATCGATCTTGAGCAGGATGAACACGGTAAATTGCGGCTGGTGCTGCACACAGAGAATTGAACGAGCCAGGAGTTTGTCGGATTTAGCCCCGACAAACTCCTAATGCAAAACCGGCTCTGGCAGAATTGCAGAAGAGGATAACAGTTATGAATGGTCAACCGGTTTTGCTTTTTAGCAGCCTGTGCGGACTGCTAAGTACGACAGGCTGCTAGGGTGCACGATGTTTCTTAACAACAACCCGCAGCTCAACAAAAACGGCGAGTTGCACCATTTGTTGTCGACCGAGGGCCTGCCGGCCGAGATCCTGCGGCAGATACTGGACACCTCGCAGTCGTTCGTCGGCGTCACCCAGCGCGAAGTGAAGAAAGTGCCGCTGCTGCGCGGCAAGGCGATTTTCAACCTGTTTTTCGAGCCCTCGACGCGCACCCGCACCACGTTCGAAATCGCCGCCAAGCGGCTGTCCGCCGATATCATCAATCTTGCGGTCAACGTGTCGTCGCAATCCAAGGGCGAGACGATGCTTGACACCGTCGCCAACCTGGCGGCGATGCAGGCTGACATGTTCATCGTGCGCCACAGCCAAAGTGGCGCGCCGTATCTGATCGCGCGCCACGTCGGCGAGGATATTCACGTCATCAATGCCGGCGACGGGCGCCACGCGCACCCCACGCAGGGACTGCTCGACGTGTTCACGATCCGCCATTTCAAAAAGGATTTCCGCAACCTGCGGGTGGCGATCGTCGGCGATGTACTGCATTCGCGGGTTGCGCGGTCGCAAATCCATGCGCTGACCACGCTCGGCGTGCCCGAGTTGCGCGTGATCGGCCCCAAGACGCTGCTGCCGTCCAACGTCGACAATCTCGGCGTGCACGTTTATCACGACATGGCGAAGGGCCTGAAAGACGTCGACGTGGTGATGATGCTGCGGCTGCAGAACGAACGCATGCAGGGCTCGTTCCTGCCCTCGCCGCAGGAGTTTTTCAAATCTTATGGTTTGACCGCCGAAAAGCTTGCGCTTGCGAAACCCGATGCCATAGTGCTGCATCCGGGCCCGATGAACCGCGGCGTCGAAATCGACTCCGACGTCGCCGACGGCAGCCAGTCGGTGATCCTGCCCCAGGTCACCTTCGGCATCGCGATCCGCATGGCGGTCATGAGTATTTTGGCGGGCAATTAGACAACACAATGAAGATTCACATCAAGAATGGCAGGCTGATCGATCCGGCGAGCGGTATCGACGCGAAGCAGGACGTGTTCATTGCCGCCGGCAAGATCGTCGGGGTCGGCGCGCCCCCGAATGGCTACAACGCCAACCGCACGATAGATGCGAGCGGCCTGGTGGTGTGCCCCGGCCTGGTCGACCTCGCGGTGCGGTTGCGCGAGCCGGGATTTGAATACATGGCGACACTCGAATCGGAAATGGACGCCGCGGTGGCCGGCGGCGTCACCAGCCTCGCCTGTCCGCCCGACACCGACCCGCCGCTCGACGAGCCGGGGCTGGTCGAAATGCTCAAGTTCCGCGCCCAGAACCTAAATCAGGCACGCGTCTACCCCGTCGGCGCGCTGACGCTCGGTCTCAAAGGCACGCACTTGACCGAGATGGCTGAGCTTACCGATGCCGGCTGCGTCGCGTTTTCGCACGCCGATGCGCCGCTCTTAGACACGCAGCTGCTGTTGCGCGCCCTGCAATACGCGGCGACGTTCGATTTTCCGGTGTGGTTGCGGCCGCAGGATGCGGGGCTCGCGCGTGGCGGTGTCGCGCACGACGGCCAGGTTGCGACCCGCCTCGGGCTGGCCGCGATNNGCGGAAGGTGTCGATATGGTGCGCCAGGCCAAGAACCTCGGTCTCAAGGTGAGCTGCGACATCGCGATCCATCATGCGCACCTGTCCGAAATGGACATCGGCTATTTCGACTCCAACTGCAACCTCACGCCGCCGCTCAGAAGCCAGCGCGACCGGGATGCGATGCGTGCCGCGCTCGCCGACGGCACGGTCGATGTGCTGTGCTCTGATCACGCGCCGGTCGACGACGACGCGAAGCAGCTGCCATTCGCGGAAGCGGAAACCGGCGCCACCGGCGTCGAACTACTGCTGCCGCTGACGCTGAAATGGATTGAAGAGTCTCGATTGCCACTCGCGCAGGGCCTCGCGCGCATCACCTGCGATCCGGCGCGCGTCCTCGGTATAGACGCCGGCAGGCTGTCCCAGGGCGCAAGCGCCGACATCTGCGTATTCGATCCCGAGCGCTACTGGAAGGTCAAAGCGCAGGCGCTCAAGAGCCAGGGCAAGAACACGCCGTTTATCGGCTTTGAAGTTAAAGGCAAAGTTCGCTACACGCTGGTCGAAGGCCAGGTCGTTTTCGAATCGGCCTAGCAGCCTGTCGGACTTGGCAGTCCGACAGGCTGCTAGAGCAAAACCGCATCTCAAATCCGGAATCCTGCCTTATGAATCCTCTGCTCGATTTTTCCGGGCTGCCGCGCTTTGAAGCGTTCAAGCCCGAATACGTAACACCGGCCGTTGACGAACTGCTGGCAGCAAACCGCGCGCTTATCGAACAGCTTGCCGCCGACGGCGCGCCCACGTGGGAAAATTTTGTCGCACCGCTCGAGGACGCCAACGAGAAACTGCACCGCGCGTGGGGCCAGGTCGGCCACCTCAATGCCGTGATGAACAGCCCCGAGCTGCGCGAGGCGTACAACGCCAACCTGCCGAAAGTCACACAGTATTACACCGAGCTCGGCCAGCACCAGGGGTTGTTCGAGAAATTCAAGCAGCTCAAGACGGCGCCGGGTTTTGCGCGTCTCAACCGCGCACAGCGTGCGATCATCGAGCACGAACTGCGCGACTTCCGGCTTGGAGGCGCCGAATTGCCCGCAGACAAGAAAGCGCGCTTTCTTGCGATCCGCGAGAAACTTTCTGCATTGTCATCGCGCTTTTCCGACAATCTGCTCGACGCCACCAATGCGTTTGCGCATTGCGTCGAGAACGAAACCGGGCTCGCGGGAATCCCGGCAGATGTCGTGCAGACGGCGCGTGAAGCGGCGCAGCAGGACGGCAAGCCGGGCTGGAAATTCACGCTGCACGCGCCTTCCTATGTGCCGGTGATGCAGTATGCCGGCGACCGCGCCCTGCGCGAACTGATGTATCGCGCCTATTCCACCCGTGCGGCCGAGTTCGATCATCCTGAGTGGGACAACACGCAACTGATTACCGAGATCGTCGCGCTGCGCCGCGAACTCGCGCAGTTGCTCGGTTTCGCCAACTTCGCCGAGTATTCGCTCGAGCCGAAAATGGCCAAGTCGCCGCAACAGGTATTGCAGTTTCTGAACGAGCTCGCCGCCAAGGCCAAGCCTTGCGCCGAGCGCGATCTCGCCGAGCTGAAGGCGTTCGCCCGGGAACAGCTCAAGCTTGCGGATCTTGAGGCGTGGGACATCGCTTATGCATCAGAGAAACTGCGCATAGCGCGCTACGCGTTCTCCGAGCAGGAGGTCAAACAGTACTTTCCCGAAACCAGCGTGCTGCCCGGCATGTTCCGGTTGATCGAGACACTCTACGGCCTCACGATCCAGCCCGACAACGCGCCTAAATGGCATCCCGATGTGCGTTTTTTCAGCATTTTCGACCCTGGCAACAAAATTGTCGGACAGTTCTATCTCGATCCCTACGCGCGGCCGTCGAAGCGCGGTGGAGCGTGGATGGATGACGCGATTTCGCGCCGGCGCATCGCGAACGGTATCCAGACGCCGGTTGCTTATCTCAATTGTAATTTCGCGGCGCCGGCCGGCCAGGTTGACGGTGAGAAGCGGCCGGCGTTGTTCACGCACGACGAAGTGATCACGCTGTTCCACGAGTTCGGCCACGGGCTGCACCATCTGCTCACGCGCATCGATGAGCTCGGTGTGTCGGGCATCAACGGCGTCGAGTGGGACGCGGTCGAACTGCCGAGCCAGTTCATGGAGAATTTCTGCTGGGAATGGGAGGTGCTGGAGCCGATGAGTTTGCACGCCGAGTCGGGAAACCGGCTACCGAAGGCATTGTTCGACAAAATGCTCGCCGCGAAAAATTTCCAGAGCGGCATGCAGACGGTGCGCCAACTCGAATTCGCGCTGTTCGACATGCATCTGCATTACGATTTCGATGTGCGCAGCGAACGATCCGTACTTGAGCTTCTCGATGACGTGCGGCGCCAAGTGGCTGTGATCTTTCCGCCGGCGTTCAGCCGTTTTACCCACAGCTTCTCGCATGTCTTTGCGGGCGGTTATGCAGCCGGCTATTACAGCTATAAATGGGCGGAAGTGTTGTCGGCAGACGTCTACAGCATGTTCGAAGAACGCGGCGTGCTCGATTCCGCAAACGGCGGCCGCTTCCGTGATGAAATCCTCGCCGTCGGCGGCAGCCGTCCAGCGCTCGAATCGTTCGTCGCGTTCCGTGGCCGCGAGCCGAAAATTGACGCGCTGCTCAGGCATAGCGGCATGAGCCCCTGAGCAGGGGCCCCAACGCTTTTGCGTTGGGGATGCGACCGGGCGAATGACGCCGGGCTGCCGAAGCGATGAATATAATCTCGCAACCAGGGCGGCTGAGGCAGCGGCATGGTTGCCACGACCTGATGTAATCCCCACCGATGCGGCAGGCGTTATGCTAGAGTCGCATCGGTAGTTGGAGCAGGAGTAACGCAGTGAAAACATTGGCCATTCTGACCCTGATCGGGCTCGCGACGATGGCTCACGCGGCGCAGGTCTATGAATGGGTCGATGAGAAAGGTGTCAAGCAGTACACCCAGCAACCGCCGCCACCGAACGTTAAGAACGTACAGCAGAAACGCATTGGCGCCAATGTAGTCGAGACCAGTGGTCCAACTTACAGCCTGCAGCAGGCGACCACGAACTTCCCGGTCACTCTCTACGTGACAGATTGTGGTGACCCATGCACAAAAGCGCGCGCGCACCTCGCCAAGCGCGGCGTTCCGTTTACGGAAAAGAACCCGCAAACGAAGGAGGAGTTCGATAACTTCAAAAAGCTCAGCGGTGGCGGCATGGGAGTGCCGTTGCTGGTCATCGGGGAACTGCGCACGCTCAAGGGCTACCTCGCATCGGAATGGGACGCCGCGCTTGATCAGGCACGGTACCCGAGCGCTGCCGTGCCCGGCGCCAAGCCTGCGGCAGCTGCGCCGGCTGCGGGCAAGTAATCGCATGAGGCTGGCAACCTGGAACGTCAACTCGTTAAAGGTCCGTCTGCCGCAGGTTCTGGATTGGCTGAAGCTGCATCAACCCGACATCCTGTGCCTGCAGGAAACCAAGCTCGAAGATGCGAATTTTTCCGCCGGCGAGCTTGCCGCAGCTGGTTATCATGCGCTCCACAGTGGGCAGAAGACCTATAACGGCGTGGCGATTCTGAGCCGTGCCAAGGCCGGCGATGCAATACTGGCGGTCCCCGGCTTCGAGGATTCGCAAAAGCGGGTGCTGGCCGCGAGCATCGGCAAGTTGCGCGTCGTATGCCTGTATGTACCCAACGGCCAGAGCGTCGGTTCGGACAAATACCGCTACAAACTCGAATGGCTTGCCGCAGTCACTGCGTGGCTCAAGCGCGAGCTCACGTCGTTCCCGCAGCTCGCGGTGGTCGGCGATTACAACATCGCGCCCGAAGAGCGCGATGTGCACGACCCCAAGGCGTGGGAAGGGCAAGTGCTGTTCAGCGCGCCGGAACGCAAAGCTTTTCAGGATCTGCTCGCGCTCGGGTTCAAAGACAGCTTTCGTCTGTTCGAGCAGCCCGCGAACTCGTTCACGTGGTGGGATTACCGTATGAACGCCTTCAGGCGAAAAATGGGCCTGCGCATCGACCATATTCTGGTGAGTGCCAGCCTCGCGCCAGCATGTCGCGTCTGCAGCATAGACGTCGAGCCACGCAGGGTGGAGCGCCCGTCCGATCATGCGCCGGTATGGGCAGACTTGGACATCTGATCATTACGCGTCCCCGCTGTCTTTTTCAGCAGCGATCCCTAGTTCGTGGATTTTGCGCGTCAGCGTATTGCGGCCGAGGCCGAGCAGGTGTGCGGCCTCGATACGGCGACCGCCGGTATGCTCGAGCGCACGCGTGATCAGTGCCTTCTCGAATTGCAGCCCGAGCGTGTTCATCAATCCCGACTCGCCGCGGTTGAGCGCATTCGCAACTTCACGCTCGAGCGCGCTGACCCAGTTCTGCACGGCGGCGGCACCCGTGTCGAGGCGCAGCTCGGCCGGCAGGTCCGCGACTTCAATATTGACTCCGGCCGCCATCACGGTTAGCCAATGGCACAGGTTCTCGAGTTGACGCACGTTGCCCGGAAAAGCCTGCGCTGACAGGAATTTCAGCGCCGCATCCGACAGGCGCTTTGTCTCGAAGTCGAGTTCGCGCGCGCTTTTGGCGAGAAAGTGCTTGACGAGCAGCGGTATGTCCTCGCGTCGTTCCCGCAGCGGGGGCAGCCGCAGGCGGATTACGTTGAGCCGATGGAACAGGTCTTCGCGGAACAGCCCCTGCTTGACGCGTGCATCGAGGTCCTGGTGGGTCGCCGCGATCACACGCACATTGACCTTGATCGGCTGATGGCCTCCGACGCGGTAAAACTGGCCGTCGGAGAGCACGCGCAACAGCCGCGTCTGCAGGTCAGACGGCATATCGCCGATTTCATCGAGGAACAAAGTGCCGCCGTCGGCCTGCTCGAAACGGCCGCGCCGCATGCTCTGCGCACCGGTAAATGCACCGCGCTCGTGGCCGAACAGCTCGGACTCGAGCAGGTCTTTCGGAATCGCTGCGGTGTTGATCGCAATGAACGGCTTCGCCGCGCGCGGGCTGTGGCGATGCAGTGCACTCGCCACCAGCTCCTTGCCGGTGCCCGACTCACCGGTAATCAGCACCGTCGCGTGCGACTGCGACAGCCGGCCGATAACACGGAACACTTCCTGCATCGCCGGCGCCTGCCCGAGAATTTCGGGCGCCGTCTCCGTGGCTTCCGGCACGTCGTCCTGGCGCACGCTCTCTTCCAGCGCGCGCCGGATCAGCTCCACCGCATGGTCGACGTCGAATGGCTTCGGCAGGTATTCGTAGGCGCCGCCCTGAAACGCGGCAACCGCGCTCTCGAGATCCGAATAGGCGGTCATGATGATGACCGGCAGGTGCGGATAGCGTTCCTTCGCTTGCTGCAGCAGCTTGAGTCCCGATTCGCCGGGCATGCGGATGTCACTGACGATTACCTGCGGCGTTTCGCTGGCGAGCATGCTGAGCGCCTCATCCGCCGATGAAAAAGTCTTGAACGCGATGTTCTCGCGCGCCAGCGCTTTTTCAAACACCCAGCGGATCGAGCGATCGTCGTCAATAATCCAGACCGGTTTCATTTCCTATTTTCCATTCTCCCTGTAATTAATCGGAAGCAACAGCGTGAAAGTCGTATTGCCGGGCTGGCTCTCGAACGTGATCGCGCCGTGATGCTGGGTAACAAAGGTCTGTGCCAGCGTGAGCCCGAGCCCGCTGCCACCTTCGCGGCCGGACACCAGCGGGTAGAAAATGCGTTCGCGCAACTCCTCGGCAATCCCCGGCCCGGTATCGCTGATCTGCAGTTCCAGCGCGTGCTTGTAACGCCTGCGCGCCAGGGTGGCTTGGCGCGCAACCCGCGTCTTGAGCGTGATCTGTCCGTTGCCGCTCATCGCCTGTGCCGCGTTGCGCATGATGTTGAGCACGACCTGGATCAGCTGCTCCTTGTCGCCCTGAAGCAGCGGCAGGCTGGTGTCATAGTCGCGCTGGATCGTGACGCCCTGCGGATACTCGGCAAGGATCAGGCTGCGCACCCGTTCGAGCACTTCGTGAATATTGAGCAGTGCCGGCCGTGGCAAGCGGTGCGGCGTAAGCAGGCGGTCCATCAGCGATTGCAGCCGGTCCGCCTCCTTCATGATCACCTGCGTGTATTCGTGCAGGTTCGGGCGATCGAGCTCGCGGTCGAGGAGCTGTGCCGCGCCGCGGATGCCGCCGAGCGGATTTTTGATCTCATGTGCGAGATTGCGGATCAGTTCGCGATTGGCCTGGCTCTGGTCTAGCAGGCGCTCCTCGCGGGCGATTTTCAACTGCTGCTCGATATGGCGGAACTCGAGCAGCAGGAGCCCCTGCGACACGTTAGCGGAACGCCCGGTTGCGGGAGCAGGGGCCATGGCGCGCTCCCCGCAAACGGGTGGTTGCACCACTAACGAGTCCGCGCGCCCCTGCCGGCCTTCGCTCCGGCCTTCCATTTCGACCGGCGAGATAGTGCAGCTCAAATGCAGTTTGTTACGCCCGGCCGCGTCCAGCTCGAGGTCGTGCTCGGTGTAGCTGCAGTTGTTGGCAAGCGCGTACTCGATGGCGGCGCCGAGAACGCGTGCGTCGGTAAAGATATCGGCAACGGTTTGCCCCACAAGCGCCTTGCTGCTGAGTTCGAACAGGTTTTCCGCGGCCGGATTTGCGTAGCGCACGGTCAACCGGTCATCCACCAGCATGATCGCCGTTGCGAGAAGATCGAGTCCTGCTAACATTGCTGTCGCCATCGTCTGGAACACAAACAAGGTGAGTGAAGCAGAAAGCGCGCCAGCGTAACGCGTAGCGGCAGAAACGTAACAATTGGCGGGGCACGCTAGCCAGGCTTGCGGCAGAAAGAGCGCGTGCTATCTGATGTTGGCAATCTCTTTTTTGAGGCTCTCGACGTTGCTTTCGTGCAGCCGGACCTTGTCCTGATAGGGCATGAGCCGTTCCTCGACGCGCGCGTAGTTTTTCTCACTGCCCAGGCGTATGTCTTTCTGCTCGGTGAGCTGTCTTTTCGCCAGCTCGAGTTGCTGCTGCTCCTGCGTCATCTCCTGCTCCAGGATTTTGCGGCGATCGGCGTCGCGTTGCCTCTGCGTGTCGCTCCTGACGCTCGGGAAGTTGACCGGCTTTTGCTGCATCCGGGTTGCCGGCACGGTATTTATCGGATCAAAGTCCAACGCTTTACAGCCCTTGGCATCGGCCTTGACGTTGGTATAGCGGGTATTGCCGTCCTGGTCGACGCACTTCCACATGTCGGCATAGGCGACCGGCGCCGCAATCATCACCAATATCAGAAACAATGTTCTCATCGCGATCCTCGGGTAGGCCTCAATAGCAACGAGCGGTAGCTTTCGCGGTTGACAACACAAAGCCGCATTTCCCAGCTAAGTCTATGTCAGAAAAACAAAATTTACAATGCAGCCGATCTGGGGGCGATACTCAAAACGAAAACAGGGCGGAGTATCCCGCCCTGTTTCGTGCCGCAGGTGGTAATCGCTTACAAACTGTAATACATCTCGAACTCGACCGGGTGGGTGGTCATGCGGAAGCGGGTGACTTCTTCCATCTTCAGCGCGATGTAGGCTTCGAGCATATCGTCCGAGAACACGCCGCCGCGAGTCAGGAACTCGCGGTCCTTGTCGAGGTGCTCGAGCGCCATATCCAGCGAGGAACACACGTTCGGCACTTTCTTCGCCTGTGAGGGCGGCAAATCGTAGAGGTTCTTGTCGATCGGATCGCCGGGGTGGATCTTGTTCTGCACCCCGTCGAGACCCGCCATCATCATCGCGGTAAATGCGAAATAGGGATTACAGGTCGCATCTGGGAAGCGTACTTCAACGCGGCGCGCCTTCGGATTGGTCACGTACGGGATGCGGCATGCCGCAGAACGGTTGCGCGAGGAATACGCGAGATTGATCGGCGCCTCGAAGCCGGGAACCAGCCGCTTGTAGGAGTTGGTACCGGGGTTGGTGATCGCATTGAGCGCCTTGGCGTGTTTGATGATGCCGCCGATGTAATGCAGCGCGAATTCGGACAGGCCGGCGTAGCCGTTGCCCGAGAACAGGTTTTGGCCGCCTTTCCAGATCGACTGGTGTACGTGCATGCCCGAGCCGTTGTCGCCGACGATCGGCTTCGGCATGAAGGTCGCGGTCTTGCCGTACGACGCGGCAACCATTTGCACCGTGTACTTGAGGATCTGCATCCAGTCAGCGCGCTTTACCAGTTTCTCGAACTTGGTGCCGATCTCGCACTGGCCGGCCGCAGCCACTTCGTGGTGGTGCACTTCGATTTCGACGCCCTGCTGCTCCATCGCGAGACACATCGCATTGCGGATGTCCTGCAACGTGTCAATCGGTGGCACCGGGAAGTAGCCCCCCTTGACCGGCGCGCGGTGAGCCAGATTGCCGCCTTCGTATTCCTCGCCCGACGACCACGGCGCTTCCTCGGATTTGATCTTGACCGAGCAGCCCGACATGTCGACATTCCAGGTCACGGAATCAAAAATGAAGAATTCGGGCTCGGGGCCGAAATAAGCGGTGTCGCCAAGCCCGGTCGACTTGAGATAGGCCTCGCCGCGCTTCGCGATCGAGCGCGGATCGCGGTCGTAACCCTTGCCGTCGGACGGCTCGACCACGTCGCAAGTAAGATTGAGCACCGGTTCATCGGTGAATGGATCCATGCGCGCCGAGTCTGGATCCGGCATCAACAGCATGTCGGAGGCCTCGATGCCTTTCCAGCCAGCGATCGACGAACCATCAAACGCATGGCCGTCGGTGAATTTGGATTCGTCGAATGCCTTGACGGGAACCGACACGTGCTGTTCCTTGCCACGTGTGTCCGTAAACCTGAGGTCGACGAATTTGACCTCGTCGTCTTTGAGCATCTTCATTACATCGGCTACCGCCATTGTTTTCTCCTAACTGAGCGTGTTTGTTGGAAACCTAAAGATTCCGGGACGGAGAACTGAGCATGAAATATGCCAATCCAGAACGCGGAAAAAGCATTGTGCCATAAGTCATTTATGGTGCGGCAGGAATTGTTTGCGCACTATTTTAGTGCGATCAGAAAATTTTCGCTCTACTTTAGTGCAGATTGTTGCTTGCAGCGTTCATGTAAAATTTGCCTTTAAAACCGATTTTGGAGTACGGGAATGGCCAGCATCGAGGAAATTCTGAAGACTGCCCAGGAGCGGGCGCGGAAAATGAGGTTGTCTTACGCGGGTGCGCTGCTGCCGACGGAGGCGTTCCAGGTATGGCGAGGGGTAAACGGTGCGCAACTAGTCGACGTGCGAACCAAGGCAGAGTTTGACTGGATCGGTCGTGTTCCCGGCGCAGTCGAAATCGAATTTTCCTTCTATCCTGGAAATGTCAGAAACCCCGAGTTTCTGGCGCAGATCGAAGGCATGGTCGACAAGAGCGCGCCGGTGATGTTTCTATGCCGCAGCGGCGGACGCTCGCATAACGCGGCGATGCTTGCGACCCAGGCCGGTTACCGCGAGTGCTATAACGTGCTCGAAGGGTTCGAAGGCGACCGCGACGCCAGCGGTCACCGCAACACCGTCGGCGGCTGGCGCGCCGCCAGACTGCCATGGGTGCAGAGCTGACGCTCTGCACCCCGTTGCGGATTTCAGGTTCCGCGCTAACTCGCGGACCAATTGACCGATCCGGTGTAACTGGTCACCAGCACCCCGATCCCGAAGGCGATCCGGTACCACGCGAACACAGTGAAATCGTGGCTCGCGATGTAGCGCAACAGCCACCGCACGCACAGGAACGCCGAGGCAAACGCTGCCGCCATTCCGACCGCGAACATCCCGAGGTCGTGGCTATCGAACAGCGCACGGTTCTTGTAGAGATCGTAAGCGCCGGCCGCGATCAGCGTCGGCACCGCGAGGAAAAACGAGAACTCGGTGGCGGCGCGTCGCGACAGTCCAAACAGCAAGCCGCCGATGATCGTCGCGCCCGAGCGCGACATTCCGGGAATCAGCGCGAACGCCTGTGCGAAGCCGACCTTGAGGGCATCCGACCACTGCATGTCGTCCACCGACTGGATCGTGATCCGGTGTTCGCGGCGCTCTGCCCAGAGGATGATAAAGCCACCGACGATAAAAGCGATCGCGACCGGCACCGGCTTGAAGAGCGCCGCCTTGATGTCGCTGCCGAAGGCGAGACCAAGTATGGCCGCCGGCAGGAACGCGACCGCGATATTGGCGACGAACCGCTGCGCATCGCGGTCGCGGGTGAGCCCCGCGATCACGCCCGCGAACTTCGCGCGGTACTCCCAGACGATCGCAAACATTGCGCCGGTCTGGATGACGATCTCGAAGATCTTGCCCTTCTCGTCATTGAAATCGAGCAGGTCGCCAACGAGTATCAGGTGGCCGGTGCTCGACACCGGCAGAAATTCGGTCAGCCCCTCGACCACGCCGAGTATCAGCGCCTTGAGCAGCAGCGGTAAGTCCATCGCCCGCCATTGTAGCGGCTAAATTGCGGCCAGCCTCAAGCCTTGCTGTAAATCTCGGCGCCTTTCTTCACGAACTCTTCGGCCTTTTCTTCCATTCCCGCTTTTGCCACCTCCGCGAGCGCAGTTTGCTCGTCGAGTCCCTGCTGCGCCGCGTAGTCGCGCACATCCTGGGTGATCTTCATCGAGCAGA
>PLYS01000158.1 GCA_003153455.1 Betaproteobacteria bacterium
ACGATCACCGCCAGCGCCAGATTCACCAGCGCGAAATAATCGCTGCGCAGTCTCACGAATAGAGGGCCGACGATGAAAGACACGACGAGCCCCGACAGCACGCCCAGCAGGATGCCGATGTAAGGATTGGCGCCGAAGTAGAACATATAAAACGCGGTGCCGTAAGCGCCGACCGCCAGGTAAGCCGGCTGCCCGAACGATATTAACCCGACGCGCCCGAGCAGGAAGCTGCAACCCATGGTGTAGATCGAGAAAATGACGACCTCATTGACGAAGGGCAGGGGCAGAAATACCCTAGCCACCGCCAACAGCGCAAACGCCAGCAGTATGCCCCACCACCATCGGAATGCTTTCACCATGCTAGAGGTAGCGTTCACAAACATCCGCCTTGATCGACTCCCGGTCTGCGAGCTCGGCCACGATGCGCCCCTCTTTTATGGCGTAGACCTTGCTGGATATCGCGCAAACCAGCGGCAGGTTCTGCTCCACGATCACCAGCGCCGCATTCTTGCTCAATTCCGAGAAAACGCTTCTCAGGTGCGCAACGATGCTGGGAGCCAGTCCCTCCGTGGGCTCGTCGATCAGCAGCACTTTCGGGCTGCCCAGGAGCGCTCGGCCAATCATCAGCATCTGGCGTTCGCCGCCGCTCAGATAGCCGGCCTTGCGGTCCATGAGCTCTTTCAGTTTGGGGAAATAGTCGGTGACCCGGTCCCAGTTGTAATCTTTGGTGGCGTAGCTGCCGAGCTCCAGGTTTTCCCGGACCGTCAGATCCGAAAACACTTTCTTGTCCTGAGGAACGTACTTGATCCCCATCTTCGCGATATCGTAGGATTTCCGGCCGACCAGATTGGTGTGGCCGGAAGTGATGGATCCGGAGAGCGGTTTCAGAAATCCGGCGATACTCTTGAGGAGCGTGGTCTTGCCGGCGCCGTTGCGCCCCACGCAGGCCACGATTTGCCTCGCTCGTACGCTCAAATCTATATCAAACAGGACCTTCGACTCGCCGTACGCGACGTTCAGGCCTCTGACGGTCAGTATTTCGTCGCTAGTCGCCGCAAAGCCGCTATCGGGTGGCATGCTCGCTCCCATCCGCGGAGACATCGATTTGCCAATAGCTTCTTCGCACCTCGGGATTGCGCAGACATTCCTCGTATCCGCCGTCCGCGATGATCCTCCCCTCGTGCATGACGGTGAGTCTTTGCACGAAGTCTTTCACTTGTGAAATCTTGTGTTCCACGATCAGGATCGTCTGCTTGCCGACGCGCCTGGCCAGCACATCCAGAATGCTCTTGATCTCGGATTCGGCCAGCCCCGCCAGCGGTTCGTCCAGCAGCAACACCTCGGGCTCGGCCAGTACCGCCATGGCGATCTCCAGGCGCCTCTTTTCACCCAGGCTGAGATTCTTCACCTGCCGGTCACGCACCTGCTGGAGATCGAAGGTTTCCAGGATCGCGACGATTTTGTCTTCGTTCCGGTATCTTTTGCAGGTGTTGAGGAGCAAACGCAGCAACGACGATTTCCTGTGCGCCCTGAAAAAGGAGAGCACCAGGTTGTCAATGACACTGAGGTTGTCGAACGTGGAGGTCAACTGAAAGGTGCGCATCATCCCCCTGGCAACCCGTTCTTGCGGCGTGACGCGGGTGACGTCATCGCCTTTGTAGAGGATGGTTCCCTCGTCGGGGGGGAAATATCCCGTCAGGAGGTTGAAGAAGGTGGTTTTCCCGGCCCCGTTGGAGCCGATGATGCCGGCAACTTCGTGTTCACGCAGCGAATAATCAACCCGGTCAACGGCGACCAATGCGCCAAAGCGTTTCGTGACACCCTCGGCTTTGATGATTTCTGCGCGCAAGTCTGTGCTCACGGCCGGCCCTTCTGTAAGGTTCCGTCCCGGTGAATGCGAGGGATGCTCACCGGGACGGAGACAGGCGACAGTTGCCCGTGACTTAGTAACCGAGAGACTTCAGCGTTGGCAGCACCGACTCGCCGCCCATGGAGCCGATCACCGTAAAGAGATCCCATTCGTGCTTCCGCTCAGCGGGACCTTTCCCTTTCACGAGGAAGGCAGCGTGCTTGTATACAGCCGAGTGATCAGCGCGCCAGTTCGCGGGGCCTTTGACCGAGTTGAATTGCCCTTTATTCGCCATCAGGGCTGCGGAGACCTTTTGCGGCTCAAAGGATTTGGCGGCCTCGAAGCCCCTGAACATCTCCATGTATGCAATATAGGCAATCGCTGCGTAGGCATCAGGCGGCGCCTTGTATTTTGCCCGATACAAGTCGGTGAACTCCTTGGCGCTATTCGCCACTTCCTTGTCCGCAAAGCCGCTCAGGTCATAGTAAAAATAATGCATTGCGTAGACGCCCTCCAGAGCTTCGGGGGGAATGCCTTTGGCGACCACGTTCGTGGTGAAAGCGTTGAATATCGTCATTTCCTTGTTGAGTCCCATCTGCTGGACCTGCTTAAGCAGCGCCACCGCGTCGCCGCCAAACTGAGCGGCGATGAAAACATCAGGCTTTGCGGCGCGAACCTTCTGCAAGACGGTCGTGTAGTCGCTGGTTCCCAGTGAAACCTCGTCGTACCCGACAATCTCGGCCCCGTATTCCTTGGCGGCAGCATAGACGCCGTCCCGCATGTCCCAGCCGAAGCTATCGGTGCGGGCTAAAAAGAAAATACGCTTCTTGCCCAGCGTCTTGACGGCCGCCTGGCCCGCCATGTAGCCGACCGTCCACGGGCTGTATGCGGTAGCGAACGTGGAATCAGCCAGCTCGCCTTTCTTAAAAGCCTCCAGCGCCTGCACGCATACGGGGAAATATGGCATGGGTTCCTTCGTAACGATGGCATTGATGGCGCGTGCGAGCGGCGCCCAAGTCTGGCCGCCGACGCCTTTGACGCCTTCGGAAACCATGTAACGGTAGCGCCGCACACCCACATCCAGTTTGGCTTCGTCATCGGCGACAACGCCTTCCACCATGACTTTGCCGCCGGGCATATTGAGCCCACCGCGTTTGTTGACGACGTCCACCGCCAGCAGCGCGCCATCCCTCTGGGTTTCAGCCACCGCCGCAAACGTGCCGGTGAGCGGAAGCAGAATTCCAACCTTTATCTTGTTGGGCTCGGCTGCCATGGTCGTGCCATAACCAAAAACACCGCAAAATACAAAAATCGAAAGTAAAGCCAAAAGCTTTTTCATGATTATCTCCATCTGATTTGAAACTTCGTTATAGCCCCGCCCGATTCTTTCCTTTTACGGCCCGGTTTACCACATTTACCGGCCACTCACCCGAAAGCACCCGGCGCACTTCGTTCGGTGCCCCTGCCTGCAGGCCCACCATGGCCTGCTCGCTGTACCAGGCGGCGTGGGGATTGATGATGACATTTTCTCGCCCCCGCAGCGGATGAGGATTGGGAAGCGGCTCCGGGTCGGTGGTGTCGAGCGCGCAGCCGGCGATTTTCTTCGCATCGAGCGCCCGCACCAGGGCATCGGTGTCGATGATGGGTCCGCGCGAGCAATTGATGACAAAAGCGGTCGGTTTCATGTGCGAAAATGCTTCATCGTTGATCATCTTGCGCGTCTGCGGCGTGAGCGGGGGATGGACCGAAACGAAATCGGCTTCGCGCAGCATGTCCTGCAGTTCCATTTTCTTGCCGGGAGCGTCGAATTGCCCATCCTTGACGAAGGGGTCGCAGTAAAGAACGCGCATGTCGAAGGCTGCGGCGCGTACCGCCACCAGCCGCGCGATATTGCCGAAGCCGACCAGCCCCAGGGTGCTGCCCGCAAGGCGGAACATGGGCTTGCCGGGAGGGACTTCCCAGCGCCCGCTGCGCACCAGCCGATCGTAAAAAGCGACTTTGCGGGCACACGCGAGCAATAGCGCGAGCGTGTCCTCGGCCACCTCCTCGATGCAGTAGGAGGGATTATTGGTGACGATGATGCCCGCCTGAGTGGCCGCGTCGAGATCGATCGTGTCCACCCCGATGCCGTAGCGGGCGATGATTTTGCACTTGGGCATACGTGCCATCACTTCCGCCGTGATAGGCCCGGCGTAAGTGTTGAGCAGAGCGTCACAATCCTCCGCCTGTGGCAGGAACTCCTCGGGCTTCTTGGTCTGGAGGGGCAGCAGCTCAGCGAGCCCTGCGAGTGTTTTCTTCTCCACGTCCAGGGATTCCCAGACGTAGTCGGTGAGGACCACTTTCGCTTTTGCGGCCATTCGAATTTCTCCTTCCATTGATAATTACGAAACCGGACGACAGTCCGGTTTCGCTCGACGCTCCCCTCGCCCTCTCCGGGAGAGGGATTGGGGGTGAGGGATCGAGCGATATTACATAGTTGTGTAAAGCTCGATAACGGCTATTTCAATCGGCGTTTATCTGCGTTCATCGGCGGCCAGAAAGTTTGGTTGGTTCTACACTCGCGGCGCGCTTAGCGGCCAGCCGGCAGCGGCGGCAGGTCGTTGAAGTAATCGGGGTGCGCCTTCTGCACTTCCGCAAGATACGAGGAAGCGAACTGCTCCGGAACGTTGAGCCGCGCGGCGCCCTTGAGGGTGTTCTTCAGCACGTCGTCCTCGGCAGCTTCGAACACCTGCATGACCGGCGCCGAGATGCGCGGATCGTAGCTGATGTGCTGGATCGCTTTCTTTCCTACGGCAGGATCCAGGCCGGGCACCCACTTGGCGAAGATCTCGACGGCCTCGTCGCGGTTCTTGCGCGTGTACTGGGAGGCCTCGGCAAGGCCGGCCACGAAATTGCGTATGACCTGCGGGCTGTTCTGGAGCGTGGGCTCATGGGCGGTGGCGACCATCACATAGGAGAGGTGGCCGCCGCCACGAATGACGACGTAGGATTCCGGGACCTGGTCGAGCACGATGCTGTTGTAGGGTTCCCAGGAGACCACGGCGTCGACCTTGCCTTCTTTCAGGGCGGGGGCCAGAGCAGGCGGCGCCATGATGTTCGTGATCGTCACGTCTTCGTACTTCATGTTCCGCCGGGCGAGGACCATTTTCAAGTACTCGTCAGAGGTCTGCGCCTGAGCGAGACCGACCCGCTTGCCCTTTAAATCCTCGATGTTGCCCGGCCGGATGCCCGAACCCTTGCGCGCCACGATCGCGAGCGGCTCGTCGGCATTGGCGCGCGTGGCGTCGCTTTGGATGATCCCGATCACGCGGAATGGGTCGCCTTCATGGCGTGCCTTGAGGAAAGTTGTCACGCTCATGTCGCCGATCTGGACCTCGCGCTTCTTCATGGAATTGACCATGTCGGTGCCTGTATTCACGACCTTGAGGCGGACATCCACGCCGTGTTTCTTGAAAAAACCTTTCTCCACGCCGACGAACATCGGCAGGTGGCCGAAGTTGTTGCCGATCACCGCATCAACGACCGGCAATGCCTGCGCCGCCGCGCTCCCGGCAGATCCAGCCCAAGCCAGCACGATGCCGACGATGAGGGCAGCGCTTCTCTTGCGATAAAGAGCAATCATGGCTTTTTCTTCTTGATCAAATAAATGCAATTGTCTGGTCGGGTTTCGCGGCTATGCTGGAACTGTTTACTTCGGCGCGGCATAGATCTCGGGGTTCCAGCAATTGGGTGGCTGGCGGCCGTCGAGCACCGCCAGGATGTTGTCCACCACCACATTGGCCATTGATTCCCTGAGTTCCGCGACCGCACTTCCCAGATGGGGCGTGAGCACGACATTGGGCATCGTTAGCAGCGCCGGGTCGACGTGGGGCTCGTGTTCGAAGACGTCGAGTCCCGCGCCGGCGATGCGCCGCTCCGCGAGCGCGCGAATGAGCGCGGCCTCGTCGACGATCGGTCCGCGCGAAGTGTTGATCAAGAAAGCCGTCGGCTTCATGAGCCGGAGTTCGCGTTCGCCAACCAGGTGGCGTGTCTCGGCGGTGAACGGCGCGTGGACCGAAACAAAATCGGACTCGGCGAGCAGCTGGTCAAGTGGCACGTAAACGAGTCCCGCTTCCCGTTCCTCGCTTTCCGGTTTGCGGCGCGGGGTCCAGTAGAGGGTTCGCATCGAGAAACCGTGCGCGCGCTTCGCGACCGCACGGCCGATGCGGCCGCCGCCGCCGATCAACCCGATGACCTTGCCAAATACCCCCGCGCCTAGAAGGTGCGATGACTGCGCGCCGGGGAAAATGCCTGCACGTACCAGCCGGTCGCCCTCCACCAAGCGCCGGGCGACGGCGAGCAAGAGCGCAAAGTTGATGTCGGCCGTGGCCTCGGTCACGATGGGCGAGATCACGGTCACCGGAATGCGACGGGCAGTCGCCGCCTCTACATCGATATCCGAGGGCGTAATTTTCATCGAGGCCACGGCCCGCAATTTCGGGTTGGCCGCAATTACGTCGCGATCCACTTTGTCGTGCAGCAGGCAGAACAGGATGTCATGCCGGCGCACGGCGTCCAGCAGCTCGTCCTTGGTCACGATATGGACCGAGTCAGGATTCAATTCCACGTCGGCCACAACGCGCAGCCGCTCGATGGCGCTTTGCGCCACGGGCTGGGTTATGAATATCCGAGGGCGCATCAGTGCATCCAGCGCACTACGCCCGCGACGCCGTCGACGGCCACCCGCACGCCGTTCGGAATGCGCCGGGTGGCATCGAGTACGCCGAGGACCATCGGGATTCCGCGTTCGCGCGCGAGCGAGGCAAGGTGAGAGGTGCTGCCGCCGCGCTCCGCCACCACACCCGCCACGCGCGACAGTATCTGGCTCAGCGCCGGTCCTGCCACTTTCGTGATCAATATGTCGCCGGGCTCGATTCGGGTGAGTTCGCATTCGCAATTCACCACGACCGCGCGCCCCTCGCCCCAGCCGATACCGGCTGGGTGCCCATTGAGGCGCGGATGGTGAAGCCAGAGCTTGTTCGGCACCGGCGCCTGCTCCATATGCAGCGGGCGTGCCTGCAGCAGTTTGAACCCGGCATCGTCCATCGCCCATTCGATTTCCACCGGCATGCCCATCAGAGCCTCGACCTTGCGCAGCAGTTGTCCGAGTTCGGCCGCCTGCGACTTGCTGAGACAGGGTTCGGCGATGAGAGCTCTGGGAACGAGTTGAGTGGTCGGTTCCGCGCGATGGATGCAGCCGATGCTGTGGTCCTTAACGCCGGCCGTGATATTCAGCAGTTCAGCTTCGCGGCTCAATTCGTAACGGTCAGGAGTGACTTCGCCCTGGGCGATGGCGGAGCCAAGTCCCCACGTCGCGCTCAACAGCATGCCGCCGTCAGCGGTTTGACTCAGGCCGCCGCCGGAAGCGCGCGCAGACACCAGCGGCTGGACGAGGACGGCCATGGCCGTATCCGCCGGGTCGATATCGTGGGTCGCCATGTAGCGCAATGCGCGCGTTGCCCACAGCGCGCCCCAGCATGAGCGCACCGCAGTGATGAAGTCGGATTCGGTCTCGATCCCGATGAAGCTTTCGAACTGGCCGGCAAAGCTGGATCCGAAGCGGTCCTCGACCAGAGCGGACGAGCGCACTGCGACGAGCGCGCCGGTTTTCTCGACCAGCGCGCGCCGTGCCGCGAGCAGGGGCTCGAGAATCTCCGGGGAAATCGGCTGGTCGAGCAACCCGAGCTTCATGGCGAGTGCGTGCCGGCGTGCCTGTGGCCTGTCCTGCGCCGCAAAGGCGCCGCGCGCATCGGCTTCCAGGCCCAGTGCCCTGATCTGCGTGCGGTAAGCCTCGGCGTCGAGGCAAAAACCATCGGGAATGGGCAGCCCGGCGCGGCCGAGTGCCGCGAGATTCGCGGCCTTGGCCCCGAAACGCGTGGCGTCGGTCGCGTCGGTCGCGGTGAGAGGAATCACGAGCTGATTCATGATCAGAGCGGCTTATGTGCCCGGCAGTTTCCCAAAATTGCAGTAGCCAGGCATCGGGTCTACCACCGTGATCTGCTCGACCGGGAAGTTGGAAACAATCTCGACGCTGTCTTTGTGGACGATCAGCATCTCTTCGATGCGCACGCCCCACTGGAACGGTTTGCCGTGCTGGGTTTCAAGCGCGAACACCATGCCTTCCTTGATCTCGATCGGGTGGTCGAGCGACCAGATGCGCGAGATTACCGGCTGGTCGTACTGCGCGAGGCCGAGGCCATGGCCCCACAGGTTCGCGGCTGCCTGGTCTTCTTCCTCGTAACCCCAGGCCTCTTTCGCTGAAGGCCATTTCGACGCGATATCGCGCGTCGTGGCGCCGACCTTTACCGCCTTGATCGAGTCGTACAGCCACTTCAGCGCGATCTGGTAATAGTCCTTCTGTTCCTGGTTCGGCTCCCTGCCCACCATGTAGGTGCGGTAGTAGCAGGATTTGTAGCCGTTCCAGGTAAGAGCCGCCAGATCCATGAATACCATGTCGCCCGGCTTGATGATGCGGTCCGAGAAGTTGCGCCAGTTGGGCCACGTGTTCAGACCCGAGGAAACGATCACGTCCTCGACGTCTTCCATTCCCGCGATGTTGTACAGGAACTCCATGATATGCGCGGTGAGCTGGTTCTCCGTGCGGCCGGGTTTCAGGAATTTCATGAACTCCCAGTGCGCGGCATCGCCGATGGCGCCGACCTGGCGCATGCATTCCTGCTCGTCCTGGTTCTTGACCGCGCGCGCTTCCATCATCGGCGTCATGCCGTCGACCCAGTCGATCTTCTGATCCTTGAAGATCTGGATCATGTTGATGTCGACGAAGTCCACGCCCAGCTTCATCCCCTCGACGCCGCGCTTCTTCATTTCCTGCTTGATGGCGTTGGTGAATTTCGTGACCTGCTGGGTCGAGGCGGCTCCTGCCGCGCCCTTGATCCATGCGTAGGAATAGCGGATGTTTTCCTTCGGGATCCAGGGCGAATGTTTCTGGATATGCAGACCGATGTCGCCTTGTTCGAACAGCACCGGCGCATCATCGCCGCACAGCAGCGCGTAGCGCAGGCCGGGTTTAAGCTTGTTCCAGCCGGGGGTGAGGGTGCTGGTGACGTAGCGCACGTTCTCGTCGTACATCAGCAGCATTGCACCCAGTCCATGGGCCTTCATCCGCTCGCGCGCGCGCTCAAGCCGGTATTTGCGCAGCCGATCCCAGTTGACGCGCTCCTGCCAATCCAATCCCACCATGCCAACGTTTGCCATTTTGCTCTCCCGTCTAGATGTTAATTACAAATCACATGCGAAAATTAACAAAATTTTAGCACGTTACGATCAAGCACGGGCCGCCAGTGACGTTGCAACTACTCGGCGGTCACCCCCGCATCCTTGATCACTTTGCCAAAGCGGTCGGTTTCAGCCTTGACGAACGCGGCAAAGTCCTTGGGCGACTTGCTGGTCACGGCGTCTACTCCGCCGGCGGCCAGGCGTTTCCGCACGTCTGGGTCAGCCATGGTCTTGATGCTTGCAGCATACAGCCTGCTTACCACCGGTTGCGGAGCGCCTTTTGGCACGAATATTCCCTGCCAGGAGCCGGTTGTCATGTTGGGAATTCCCTGTTCAGTCATGGTCGGCACATCGGACACTGCGGCTATGCGCTTGGGCGCCACGACACCAAGCGCGTTGATCTTGCCGCCCTTGATAAAAGTGATCGACGACGAGAGGGTGACGAACATGAGCTGGACTTCGTTGCCGAGCAGCCCGATCATCGCCGGCCCCGCGCCGCCTTTGTACGGGATGTGCACCATTTTAATCTGAGTGGAGCGCATGAAGAGTTCCATCTCTAGCCGGTTGGCGCTGCCTGATCCGGGCGAGCCAAAGTTGAGCTTGCCAGGGTTGGCCTTGGCGTATTCGATCAATTCCTTGACTGATTTCACGGTCAGTGAAGGGTGAACGACCAGCGAACCGGGAACGTCTACCACCTCTGTGATCGCGATCAAATCACGCAGCGGCCTGATCGAGAAGTCGGGATAGATGCTCGGATTGATCGCCATAGTGCCGACGTTGCCCAGCAGTATCGTATAGCCGTCGGGATTTGCGCGCGCCGCGAGTTCTACGCCGATGTTGCCGGCTGCGCCGCCGCGATTGTCCACCACGACCTGCTCACCGAGTTCGTCGCTCAGTTTGGGCCCGATGATGCGCCCGGCAAAATCCGACGCCCCACCCGGCGCGAAAGGAACCACCATGCGGATCGAGCGGTTCGGGTATTTCGCTGAATCCTGCGCGAATGCGGATGCAGAAAGAAGCGCTAAAGCGCTCAGGGCGCATGCGTCAAGCCAGCGATTATCGCGCATCATTTTCTCCTCGATTTTGGTGGAATGATCGGCAACAGCACATAAGATGCCGTGTTACCGCCGGTGTGGATGGTATTGGCGCCGGTATTATAGTCCGCGCTGTA
>PLYS01000398.1 GCA_003153455.1 Betaproteobacteria bacterium
AGCATGGCCGCGGCTATGTGCCGGCAGTGGTGCGCACCAGCCGTGGCGAGCAGCTGGAAGTCGCCACCAGCCGTGCAGTCGGCAGCATCATGCTCGATGCCTCGTACAGCCCGGTGCGCCGCGTCAGCTACCAGGTCGATTCGGCGCGCGTCGAACAGCGCACTGACCTGGACAAGCTGATCGTCGACATCGAAACCAACGGCGCAATCGAGCCGGAAGAAGCGATCCGCTATGCGGCGCGCATCCTGGTCGACCAGTTGGTGGTATTCGCCGATCTTAAAGGCACGCCGGTGCAGATCGAGCAGCCCAAAGCTCAGCAGATCGATCCGATCCTGCTGCGGCCGGTTGACGATCTTGAACTCACGGTGCGCTCCGCCAACTGCCTGAAGGCGGAAAACATTTATTATATCGGCGACCTGATCCAGCGCACCGAGACCGAATTGCTGAAGACGCCCAACCTCGGACGCAAGTCCCTCAATGAGATCAAGGAAGTGCTCGCCTCGCGGGGCTTAACGCTCGGCATGCGGCTGGAGAACTGGCCGCCGGTCGGTCTTGGTCTTGAGAAAATCTAAAAGGGACTCACAATGCGTCACCGTCTCGGCTTAAGAAAACTCAACCGCACTGGCAGTCATCGCCTGGCGATGCTGCGCAATATGACCGTGTCGCTGCTGCGGCACGAGGTGATCAAGACCACGCTGCCCAAAGCGAAGGAGTTGCGCCGCGTCGCCGAACCGATCCTCACGCTTGGCAAGTCGCCGTCGCTCGCCAACCGCCGGCTCGCGTTCGATCGCCTGCGCGACCGCGAAATGGTGACCAAGCTGTTCGGCGAGCTCGGGCCGCGCTACGCCAAGCGCAACGGCGGCTATCTGCGCATCCTGAAGTACGGATTTCGGAAGGGGGACAACGCGCCTATGGCGTTGGTGGAGCTCATGGATCGTCCTGAGCCCGCAGAGGACAAGAAACAAGAAGCGCCTGCCAAAGCGGCATAAGAACAAAACGTTGCGTTTCGAAGCCGGCCTCCTGCCGGCTTTTTATTTGATGAGCCGCCAAGACGCCAAGAAAAGCAATTCGTTTTAGAATGGGCGGATGCTGAATGAACTCGAACTGACCGGCCGCGCCAGGACGCACGTTGCGCAGCGCGACGATCTGGGGGCGGCACTGCATCCTGCCGTGATCGAGCCGTTCCTGGCACTGCGGGAGGCGGCAGCAGGGGAGGGCATCGAGCTTGTGATCTTCAGCGGCTTTCGCGATTTCGAGGCGCAGTGCCGGATCTGGAACCTGAAATGCCGCGGTGAGCGGTTGCTCTACGATGCGCGCGGCAATGTTCTGGATTACGCCGCCCTCGGCGCAGGCGAGCTGATCGATGCGATTCTCGCGTGGAGCGCGCTGCCCGGCGCGAGCCGCCACCATTGGGGTTGTGATATTGACGTGATCGACCGCGCGGCGCTGCCGCCGGACTATCGCGTGCGCCTGCTGCCGGACGAGGTCGAGGCGGGCGGCGTGTTCCATCGGTTGCACCTGTGGCTGGACGAAAACGGTGCGCGCTTCGGATTTTTCCGGCCGTATCGCGAGTACCGGGGCGGCGTCTACCCCGAGCCGTGGCACCTGAGTTACGCTGCGGTTGCGGGTCCGGCAATGGCGCTGCTGAGTGAAGAACTGGTCGCTGCCGCAATACAGGCGAGCGACATGCTCATAAAGGAAGCGGTGCTGCAACGGCTGCCCGAAATCTTCCGCAGCCATGTCGTCAATGTCGCTGGGCCGGATGCCGCAACGCGTCACGCTGCAACGTGAATGGCGATGAGCATCTTTCTATTCACGGATTTTGGTGCTGCGGACATATATGTTGGCCAGGTCAAGGCAGTGCTGCAACAGCGCGCATCGAATGTGCCCGTGATCGACCTGCTGCACGACGCGCCGGCGTTCAACGCGCAGTCGAGCGCGCATCTGCTCGCTGCGCTTGCCATGCAAATACCTCCAGGCAGCGTGACACTGGCGGTGGTCGACCCCGGCGTCGGTGGCGCGCGCAATGCGGTGGCGCTGGTCGCAGACGGCAACTGGTTCATCGGCCCCGACAACGGGTTGCTGTCGGTACTCGCCGGACGTGCCAAGGCGTGCATTTACTGGCGCATCACGTGGCGGCCGGAGAAACTTTCGGCATCATTCCACAGCCGCGATCTGTTTGCGCCGGTCACGGCTGCAATCGCACGCGGCGAATTCCCCGCGGGCAAGGCGGAATCCGTTGCCCGGCTCAGCGTTGATTTCGGCGGCAACGACCTCGGCGAAATCATTTACATCGACCACTACGGCAACGCGTTCACTGGGTTGCGCGCGCACGGCCTGCCGCGCGATGCACGCATAGTCGCGAATGGCCGATGCCTCAAACATGCTCGTGTATTTTCCGACGTGCCGGCGGGCGAAGTGTTCTGGTACGAAAACAGCCTAGGCCTGGTCGAGATCGCCGGCAACGCATGCAGCGCGGCCGAGAATCTCGGCCTGCAGATTAGACAATCCGTGGCGGTCGAGACTCGCTGAGCGCAAACTAATGATTCGGGCACAATATCGGCGCGGACATGCGCCGTATCAGGAGATGACAACCATGAATGCTATGAGATGGGGGCTGTGGTTCGCTGCGGCGTGCATGCAGCTGGGGGCCGTTCCGGTGCAGGCACAATACCCGAGCAAGACGGTGCGTTTAATCGTTCCATACCCCCCGGGCGGTGGCACCGATACTCTGGCGCGCGTGCTAAGCCAGAGGCTCGGGGAGGCGCTCGGGCAGCAGGTGGTGATCGACAACCGCCCGGGAGCCGGCGCCAACCTCGGCGTCGAGATCGCGGCGAAAGCGCCAAACGACGGCTACACGCTGTTGATGGCCGCCATCTCCAACGCGATCAGCGCGAGTCTCTATCGAAAACTTAACTACGATTTGGTCAGGGATTTCGCGCCGATCACGCTGCTGGCAACCACCCCGCATATTCTGGTGGTGCATCCGTCGCTACCGGTGAAATCGGTCAAAGAACTGATCGCATTCGCCAAGGCGCGGTCGGGACAGCTCGCGTATTCGTCCTCGGGAAGCGGCACCCCGTCGCACCTCGGTGGCGAACTCTTCGACTCGATGGCAGGCGTGAAGCTGACCCACGTTCCGTACAAGGGCGGCGGACCTTCCGTGATTGCGCTGGTCGGTGGCGAGGTATCGGTCGGGTTCGCGACCATGCCGTCGGTAATTTCCCACGTCAAGGCCGGCAAGCTGCGGGGGCTCGCAGTCACTACGGCGCAACGCTCGCCAACGACGCCGGATCTCCCCACCGTCAGCGAGGCGGGCGTGCCCGGCTACGAGATGGGGTCGTGGTATGGATTGCTGGCGCCGGCCGGCACACCGAAGGAAGTCGTCATGCGGCTGAACGCGGAAATGGCGAGGATACTCAAGTTGCCCGACGTTAAGCAGCGGCTCGACGCCTTGGGATTTGAGGTGCTCGTCAGCACGCCCGAAGAATACGGCGCGTTCACGAAGAACGAAATCGAAAAGTGGGCGAAGGTGGTAAAAGCCTCCGGAGCGCGCGTCGACTGAACGTTGGCAATGGAGGTTACCCGCAGGCTGGCGCGGTACGTCACAGGATCACGTGCCACAGACATCCCGCCGGCGGTGCGCCACGAGGCGACGCGCTCGCTCGTAAACTGGCTCGGCTGCGCGCTCGGCGGCTCGCGCCACGATGCCGTCACCATAGCACTCAACGCATTACAACCGTTCGCGGGGCCGCCGCAAGCGGGCGTGATCGGGCGTCGCGAGCGCCTGGATAGCCTGCACGCAGCACTCATAAGCCCTATGCCTGCGGAGTGGTATGCCATCCGGTGATCGACGGCTGCATGCAACTGCGCAGTCAGCACTTGCTCGGTCCCGAACAGATTGCGGCGGTTGCGCTGCGCGTACACCGGCTCGCGCTCGAACTTACCGGTATCAAGGCGCCGTGCAGTGGCTTGGAAAGCAAATGGAGCCTTTACCACTCTGCGGCGGTCGCAATCGTCGACAACGCGGCTGGCGAGCATCAATACACCGATGAGCGTGTCCACGATCCGGTAGTCAGCCAGCTGCGCGAGTGCGTCACAGCCGAGGCCGACACGGGCCTGCGGGAGGATGAGGCGTATGTTGTGATCACGTTACGCGACGGGCAGATACTGGGACAGCACATTGAATACGCGATCGGCAGCATCGGCCATCCGATGAGCGACCGCGATCTGGAGCGCAAGTTTCTCGCGCTGGCTGAAGACGTGTTGTCCAAGGCGCAGGTCGACGCTTTGATCGAGAAATGCTGGCAAGCAGCGCGCCTTGACGACGTTGCGGTAATGGCGAGGCTGGCAGTCCCGGCAACCGCTCCAAAATGATTTCGTTTCCCCTCGATCCGGGAAAGCCCCCGCGACTCGTTAGCGGAACGCCCGGCTGCGGGAGTAGGAAATGAATGAGGCGGGAGGCTGGATCAAGGGCCGGGCGGTTGCGGCGTCACGCGTTGCCAGCCTTGCGGACATTCCGTGACGTAAGGGTAATAGGCTTGCGCGTCGGCGCAGTAATACCAATATCCATCAGCCTGCTCGGACGCGGATTGCTCGTCGCCCTGTTCGATGTAAACCGGTGGTGAGGAAGGTATCGCGACAACCGGCGGATAATAAAGTGGAGGGGGAGGGTAATAGAAAAAAGCTGGCGCAGCAACGATGACGCCAAAGCGTACAGGCGGTACTCTAAAGCCGCGGCCACTGAAGTGGCCGCTGCTCAAGTGCCCGCCGCCAAAGTGGCTGCCACCCGAGTGTCCGCCGCCAGAGCGCCCGCCACCCGAGTGCGCGCCGCGAGCCAGCACTGATTCGCTGGCTACGGTGATCAACAGAATCATGACCGAAGTTAACATCGCTTTCACCATCAAGCTGCCGCCGACGCACGAAGTCGCCGGTCATCGCCCGCTCTCAGCATGTCCATCAACCTGCGCGCCGATCCAAGTTCCTCCAGCCGGGATACAGCGCCGATAACTTCCTCAACGCGGGAATCGGAAAGCCGGGTCGTCGCGTAGGTTCGGAACTTGTACTCGACTTGAGCGCGCGAGAGAGGGTTTTCAGCAGATCCCCTGGGATGGTCACAGCGGACGGCGATGGTCTTGCCGTCAACGGTTTCCGCTTCCACCAGCGCCTGCACGCCGGTCAACCTGGGATCGGGCTTCACCTCCACCTGCTCGGCTGCAAACCGCCGCAGCTTCGGATCGTCGTAGCGCGCGGGTTCGAACTGGGCCAGCGACAACTCCCTATCGTGCAGTATCACCGCAGCAGCGTAGTGGGTGGAGAGCAGCGCATCAAACTTTGCCTTGTATCTGGCGAAGCCTCCGTGCAGATCGAAAGCCGGCTGGCTCATCGAAATGCGCAGTTTACTGACCTGGTCGGGACCGACTTGGTGTTTTTCCACCAGCTCGAACATCGCCGTGATCATGCCTTGGATGGTGGATGCGGAAGGCCACAATCGGAGCGCGATCTGTTCCAGTTCCCAGCGCTTGCCGAGGTCCGCAGTGACGGCCTCGGTTTTGCCGCCGTTCGTGTAAGTGTTGTAGAGGCCGCCATCCTTCGCGGTAAGGAATTCACGCGTCGCCAGGAATTTCTGCTGCGCCAGCAGCGCCGCCATCAGCCCGGAGAGTGCGCCCCGGCACTGGTGAAACTTGACGGTGGGGGTTCCCCACGCGGCGAAGGTGCCGGCAGCCTGGCTGCCGGCGAGGCCAAAGGCTTTTGCCATCGTCTCGGGGTCGAAGCGGAGCAGGCGGCCCACGGCCGCAGCGGCGCCGAATGGACCTATGACGCCGGGTCCGTGCCAGCCGCGTTTGCGAAATTCCGGGTAATCCAGCCCGATCCCGATACGTGTTGTCGTCTCGCATCCGGCGGCTATCGCAACCAGCAGGTCGCGACCAGACAACGAATCCCGCTCCGCAATGGCCAGCGCAGGCGGGATCACCTCCGGTGTGACGTGGGTAAGGGTAGAACGGTGGATGTCGCACATGGTGACGGCGGTGATCAGGTAGCCGTTCAGCATGGTTGCTCCAGCCAGCGAGAGGCGATCGCCGCCGATGATGCTGCTCTCACTGGATTGAGCTAGCCCCGATGCCAGCGCCGCAATCTGGTGGGTTTCCTCACCCTGGTGCCCGGCCACGGCACATGCCAGCGTATCCAGCAACACGTTCTTGCAGTTTTCCCTGACGCGCTCCGGGATGTCGTGGTAATTCAGCGTTGCCGCAAAGCGGGCCAGCACTTTTGTCGCATCACCTGCCATCGAGGTCTCCTTTCCGGGTAGTCGCAGTTCTAAGCAAAAAGCGATGATAGCGGGTAATCAGGCCGCAGTCAGCTCATCACTCGTCATCACATGGGCGCGCACGCGATATAATAAATCGTGCGCAAGCGGTTCGTTCTCGATCCCACGGCGCAACGAAAGAAGCGTGCGAGGAGGGAACCATGAAGATCAGGCAGGTCTTGAGTTACGCGGTATTGCTGAGCAGCGCGGTTTGCGCCCAGACCTATCCGGACAAATCGGTCCGCGTGGTCGTGCCGTTTCCACCGGGTGGGGCCGCCGATATCGTGGGACGCGCGATCACCCAAAAACTCACTGACGCATTCGGCAAATCGTTTTTGGTGGACAACCGTTCCGGTGCGGGCGGCGTGCTCGGTGCCGACCTTGCCGCACACGCCGCGCCGGACGGCTATACATTGCTCTTCGCCTCGTCGAGCTCGCTTTCAGTCAGCCCGCATATCATGAGCAAGCCGCCCTACGACCCGCTGCGTGATTTCGCTCCGGTGGTCCTGATCGGCCACACGCCGAACCTCCTGGTGACTCATTTCTCCGTGCCGGCCAAATCGGTCAGGCAGTTGATCGCATTGGCGAAGGCCAGACCGGGCGAACTCGTTTTTGCGTCGAATGGAACTGGGTCCCTCGGTCACCTTACGATGGAACTGTTCATGCAGCGCNNGTCGCGGGAAATACCTCGGTGCTGTTCGCTGCGTTTTCCACTGTTTACGCGCAGGTGCGGGCCGGCAAGCTGAGAGCGCTGGCTGTAACCAGCGCGCGGCGCATTCAGGCCGCGCCGGAATTGCCGACGGTGGCGGAAGCGGCGCTGCCGGGTTTCGAGTCGACCCAGTGGTGGGGCCTCTACGGTCCGGCCTGCCTGCCGGCGGGGATCGTCAGCAAGCTCAACGAGCAAGTCAACAAAATTCTCGGTAACGCCGATATTAAGCAGCGCTTGGCCACCGATGCGACGGAGCCGTTGGGAGGCTCACCGGCCGATCTTGCCGCGTATCTGAAGGCCGATTACGAAAGATGGGGAAAGGTGGTGCGGGACGCCGGCATCCGTCCCGAGTGATTGGCGACACGGTGGCTTTGCCTTGGCCTCACCTCCAATGTGGTCGGCGCCGATATTCGTTTTCAGCCGGTGGCAGTACGGGAAGGCCCCGGCATCGCAGGAAATCATGCGTTCCTCGCCAATCGTTCCGCAGATGTCATAATTGCGCACACACCGGTCTTGAAAAGGTAAACCATGGTAACCATCCAAACCGCACGCATGCTTACTCGCTACAACGCGTGGTCGAACAAGCTCATCTTCGATGCCGTTGCCGCGCTGCCGGCCGGCGAGGCGACGAAAGAGCGGCAAAGCCTGTTCAAGAACATGGTCCACACGCTCAATCACAACTACGTCATCGACCTGATCTGGCAGGCGCACCTCGAGGGGCGCGAGCACGGATTCACGGCGCGCAATACCCCTTCGCATCCGCCGCTGGACGAGTTGTGGCGTTTGCAGCAGGTGGTCGATGACTGGTACATTGCCTGGAGCGATAAGCTGTCGGACGCCGCGCTCGATGAAAAAGTGAGCTTCACGCTCATCGGAGGAAATCAGGGCGTGATGACGCGCGGCGAGATCCTGCTGCACATCGTGACCCACACAGGCTATCACCGCGGCTTCGTCGCGGACCTGTTCTTCCAGGTGCCAGCCCGTCCGCCGACCACCGATCTGCCGGTGTTTCTCAGGGAAAAAATGGGGAATAGGTAATAGGAAGCAGGGTATAGTGGAATGCGGCTCTCGCGGTTTCGCTTGTAACGGAGGAAACCATGAACAGGAAGCAATTGTGTGCGCTGATTCTTGCGTCAACGTCTATGCTCGCCATCGATGCGGCCGTCGCGCAGGAATTTCCCTCGAAGAACGTGCGGCTCGTCGCCCCCTTTCCGCCCGGTGGAACGGTCGACCTGCTCGCGCGGGTACTGGCGCAGCCGCTGAGCCGCGCTTTGGGCCAGAACGTGATCGTTGAAAACCGGCCCGGCGGCAACACCGTGATTGGCGCCGAACTGGTGGTGCGGGCGCCCGCTGACGGGCATACGGTGCTGCTGATGGCGTCCAGCTTCACGATCAACCCCCTGGTGCGGTCGAAAATGCCGTACGACACGTTGAAGGATTTCACCGGCGTCACGCGCATCGCGTCAAACCCGCTCGTGATTTCCGTCCACCCCTCGCTGCCGGCGAAAAGTATCAGGGAGCTGGTCGCGCTCGCGCGCGCCCGTCCCGGCGAGCTCACGTTCGCGACCGCCAGCATCATAGGCGGGCAGCGCCTCGCCATGGAATTGGTCAGGGAGGCCGCCGGTGTCGATCTCATCAACGTACCCTATAACGGCGGTGCGCCGGCGGCGACGGCTGTCATGGGCGGGCACACTTCGATGCTGATTGCGAACATCTCGGAAAGCGCGCCGCACATCGCTTCGGGCAGACTGCGCGGCATCGCGGTGACCTCGCTCGCGCGGTCCGATAACCTGCCGGACGTGCCGACGATCGCGGAGTCCGGCTACGCCGGATTCGAGGCGCTGAACTGGTTCGGCGCGGTGGCGCGCAGCGCGACTCCCAGGACCGCGATCGAACGGCTGAGCGCCGAGATCGCGCGGGCGCTGCAGCTTCCCGAAGTGAAGGATATTCTGGGCAAGGAGGGCCTTGCCCCGGCTGCCATGAGCCCGGAAGCGTTCGATGCTTTCATGCGGACGGAGATGCAGAGATACGAACGGATCATCAGGACACTGAAACTCAAGATGGAATAGCCGCGGTCTGAATGTTTAGGGAGGAGAAATGAAAATGACAACGTATAGCCACGCAGTAATGGTGTTTGCTTTGACTCTCGGATGGTCTTTGGGGTGGGCGCAGAACGTAAAAATCACCCCCCTGGGCTCGCATGCCGGCGAATTCTGCGACCGAGACCGCGCCACGATCTTCGAAGACCCGACCGGCGTGCGGATACTCTACGATGCCGGCCAATCCGTGACCGGCGCCGACGATCCGCGACTCGGCGATGTGCACGTCGTGCTGTTGAGCCATGCCCACGGCGATCATATCGGCGACCGCAAGATGGCGGCACTCAACGCCGGAACGTGCGAGAAACCTGATACCGTTTCTGCTGCACCCAACTCGACCACTGCGGAAATCGCCGCAGCCAAGAACGCTGCCGTGGTCATGGTCGCAGATTTGGGCGTGTTCATCGGCAAGAAGGTCGAAAAAATTCGCGGCAAGCCGACTGGTGCCTGCGCGACGACCGGCGGAGATACGGTAGTTCCGCTTGTGGCGCCATGTCTCGCTACCATGCAATTGGGAGGCAAGCAGACGATCAAGCATTCTGGCGCGTCACGGGCGGTGGAGATCACGACTGTTTTTGCCTCACACGCGAGCAATGTACCGCGCGAGCTACTCACGGATCCCGAGAAAACCAATCTCGCTGCGGACAACATGAGCATCAGTCTCGGACCCCCGACCGGGTTTGTCGTCAAATTCACCAACGGTCTCACGGTCTATCTGTCGGGTGATACGGGCCTGCATAGCGAGATGAAGACGATCGTCCACGACTTTCACAAAGCGAATCTTGCATTCCTGAACCTGGGACAGAACGCTATGCCGCCAGACGCAGCCGCGTATGCGGTAAACGAGCTGGCCCAGCCGACGACGGTCATCGCGTCGCATCCAAACGAATGGGTAACCGCCGACGGCAAGGTGCGGCCGAATACGCGGACGAAGAGGTTCATCGATATGGTCAAAGGCAGGCCGGTCTATCTATCGCTCAGCGGCAAAACGATGGAGTTTGATGGTAACGCGAAGTGTGTGGCCGGTTGCTGACTGATGCAGTAATATTGAGCTGAGGCGGAAGGTGTCGTGAAAATAAATTCCGGCCCGATCCCTCGGGCAAACTCGTGAAGAGCTTCGGCGCGGGAATGTTCGTGTTTCCGCACGGCATCGCCGTCGACCTGGACGGCAACGTCTATGTATCCGACGCCGACGGCAAGGACGGCAAGGGACATACGGTCGTCAAGTTCAGTCCGGAAGGCAAAGTGTTGCTCACGCTCGGCAAGTCTGGGATTGCCGGAAGCGGTCCGGACACCTTCAACCGGCCATCCGACGTCGCGGTCGCTGCGAACGGCGACATTTCCGTCGCGGACGGGCACGGCGGCAATTCAAATGCGCGCATCGTGAAGTTCTCGAAGGACGGCAAGTTCATCAATACGTGAGGCAAGAAAGGCTCGAGGCCGGGCGAGTTCGACGAGACCCATGCGATCGCGATCGATTCGACGGGACGAGTGTTCGTCGGCGACCGCACCAACAGCCGCATCGAGATTTTCGACGCGGACGGCAAGTTCCTTGAATAGTGGCGGCAATTCGGCCGGCCAAGCGGGATTTTCATCGATGCGAACGACACGCTCTACGTGACCGATTCGACGTCGGACGCGAAATTGAACCCGGGATTCCGGCAGGGCATTAGGATCGGCAGTGTCAAGGACGGAGCGGTCAAAGCATTCATTCCAGCGCTTGGCCCTGCGGAGAAGCCGACGAGTGGGACTGAAGGCGTCGCGGCGGACGCGATGGGCAACGTCTTCGGGGCGGAGACCAGCACGATGAACTTGAGGAAGTACGTCAGGAAGTAGGTTGAATGACGGGACCCGCGAGCGATCTGATGGGAGAGCACGGCCCGATGAAACTCTACGATCTTGAACTGTCCGGCAACTGCTATTCACTGCGCTCAACGCGTGGTTCGCGCGCATTCGCAGCCTGGCGGGTTACGTCGAACTGCCGCAGCCCACCCCCGAGAATCTCGCTGTCGCCTCCGGCCCGACCGGGCCGGGGCTGTCAAAAAAGTGAAACTGACGAGAGACGAGAGACAGAGGAACGCTTTCTTCCTTCTGCGTTCATACGATAGTAGCTCCGACTTGATCTGACAGACAGTGTTTGACCAAGCCGGGTCTAACACTTGTATGAAGGGCTACTATCGGCCAAGCGGTCATTCGCGAGCTGCGGCCGCTGGAAACGTAAGCTTCCCCTTTCGGTAGACAGGTTGCAAGTGGACTTTTCTGGGAGGATTACTTCGACCCCGTTTATGCCTTCGCGACGCGCGCCGCCAGCGAAATCATTACCAGCGATACGCCGAAAAAGATCATATTGATTCCGACCAGAAGTCCGATCGCCCACGCTGCCGTGCTCGGCCAGCCGGCAAAAATGAGTGCGGCCAGAAAGAGATCGAGAATACCGGTCGCTAGCGCCCAGCTCCAGCTGTGCGAGTGCTTGCGCAGATCGAGCGCGAAAAGAATCTTGCCGATAGCCTCCAGTACGAAGAACGTGATTAGCAGCATGGTCAGCGTGAGCATCCCCGCGAGTGGCATCATCACCAGCATCGCGCCGAGCGCAATCGCGACAATGGCCATTGCCAGCGACCATCCGAAGCCGGGCATGCGGGATGAACGGGCAAGCGAAATGGCGCGCCAGACGCCACCGATAACAAACAGCCAGCCGACCAGGATCTCGACTGCAAGCGTGGTGACGACCGGCAATGCGACGGCCAAAGTGCCGAGCGCTATCATGAGCACGCCCTGCACCAGGAAACGCCGCCAGTGCGCTTGCCCCAACGCTGCAACGTCGCTCGCCAGCAGTTTGGCATCATTTGTCGATTGGATGCTCATATGGCCTTCGGCATGGGCGCGGCGCGTTGGGTTTGGATCTAATGGCTACTTCTTGGCGTAGTCGAACTTTGGCAGGGCTTTTATAGCATCTTTGGTCGCGCCCACCAATACCAATTTGCCGTCCTGTTCGGTCATTTGAGCGACAGGAATGGCTACGTCATGCCTACCCACGCCGACAAACCCTCCGGCGCCGACAATGAAGTAAGAAGCCGTGCCGTTGGGGGCGATGATTATGTCATCGATCGTCCCCACCTTTTGTTTGTTATCGTTATAGACGGTGTGGCCAAGCATCTTTCTCTTCACGCTCCAGCCGGCCGCAATCTGCGTTATCTCGGCCGTCTCAACGCCGAGAGTGGTCGAGCCGGCAACTTGTGCCGACGCGTTTCCGGCTGCAAGCAATGGGAGGCTACATAATGCAAGGAATGCCAATCGTTTCATGATTCAAATCTCCTGTTCGTTATTTGCGGCTCGAGCGCCGCATGGTTATGCATCGACGTTGATCTCAGCGGATTTCAACGACGGTTCATTGAATATCGCTGCCTTGACCTTGGTCGTAATGACGGAGTCATCGACGTATTCTCCGGTGCCTTCCTGCTTCGCCGTGGAAGCGCAACCCAGAACAGCCGTCAGCATAATGGCAACGAGAAGAGTGGTAATGCGTTTACCTTGTTTCATAGTTAAACTCTCCACATGAGTACAAGACTGAGAACCAGCAATGGCCCGCTGCGACTGCTGAGGTCACGCGGCGGGCTGAGATTGTTTATCGGGAACCTGTTATCGTTTTAGTGCCCTGCATTTCGACGTCAACGCGGCGATCGGGCTGCAGGCAGGCTATGACTTTGGCGCTCTTCGCGCCTGTGCACTCGCCGGCCTTGGTGATTGGCTGCGTTTCGCCTTTCCCTTCTGCATTGATGCGACTAACCAGGATATCCTTGCTCACCAGATATTCCTTCACGGCATTTGCACGGCGTTGCGAAAGCTTCTGGTTGTATTCATTGCTACCGAAGCGGTCGGTATGGCCGGTCGCGGAAACGACGTCGTACGTCGCGCCATTGAGCTGACGCACCAGGTCCTCCAGCATCGCCTTGCCTTCCGGTTTCAGCATCGACTTGTCGAAGGCGAACAGCGCATCGGCCGAAAAGCTGAGCTTTTGCGGCAGCGGCTTCGCCGGTTCAGGCTGGGGTATTGCCGCAGGCGGCGCAGGCGGCGCAGCCGCGACCACAGCGGCTTGTGGCGCAGGCGCTGGTGCAGCAGCAACCCGCCGATTGGTCGGGTCGCACGGTTCGGCCGAACGCGCCGAGGTCCAGTCGCTGTCGCGCGCGCACAGACCGGTGTTCGCGCTCGTGACAATAGTTCCGTTCATGTCGACCAGGTAGCCTTGATTCCTTGCATCCTGGGCCAAGGCCGTCGCGGGAATCAGTGCCGTCGCCGCGAAAGCCGCAAAAACAAATCTCGTCATCGATTTCATAGCACGTATTCCTTAAGTGAATTGTAAATATTAGCGTTCAATCTGTATGACATAGTTCAACCTTGCGAACATGCCGAGCAGGTATCGTTGCTGCGTCGAAGCAGATATCCAAGCAACAGGCGTCGCCGCAAAACGCCTGGCCAGGCGACTGCGGCCCGACGTGATGCAATCGCTGCTTTCACTACACGTCAACACACGCAGAATACGCATCGAGGCAGGTGCCGTCTGTGTGCTGGCGTACGGAACTCAAAAGAAGCGAGGTATTCGTGAGGCGATGATTCTGATAGGTCGCGGCAATCGCTGCCGCACCTGCTCGACAAAGAGCTATTTGTCCTCGGCGGCCCGTTTATTCGTTGCGCTCTGCATAAGTAACACCGGACCTATGGATGCTCTGTCCCAGATAATACGCTGCCTGATTCTCCCATGAAAAAAGCAACGCGAAATTGGCATCCAGTTTTGTATCAGTTTGCTTTCCAACCAAGGCTCCAACCATGGACCGCATTATAAGAGTCATAGGGAATGACCGCTTTGGGTGTGCGCCGTGTAAAGGCGGCGTTTTTCCAGTGGGTGCAAGTTCCACCCGGCAACGGCTCCAGCCGGAAGCAACCGGAGCAGCTATGGAGGAAACGAAATGGCTGAAGCCTTCGGATACCCACGTTACGCCAGACAGCGCTCTCGCGCAATTCTGCGTTGAACAGTCGGAGGGGCACATGAATGACCATGACATACAAGGTCCGCCGGTGGAGGCCGCGCGTCCGCGGCTTCTTGATTTGGCGCGCGAAACGATCCGGCGGCGGCAACCCAGAACTAGACCCTGGGGCGCTGCATTTTCTCTACAAGGAGGTGCTGGCCGAGACGCTGCCGTGGCTGGAGGGGCTGGAACACGTCAAGTGGTTGCCGCGTGCCGCACAGCAATTATGATTACAATGCCGCAGGCGCGATCAATGTTCTATGGAGGGGTGATGAGCAAATTGCAATACTCGCTGCGGGCGATGCTTGCCGCAGGCTTGGTCCTGGCCACTGCCGCGGCAGCCCAGTCTTACCCATCCCAGCAAATTCGCATGATCGTTGGTTACGCGGCCGGTGGCGGAGCCGATGGGCTGATCCGCGCGCTCGCCCCGGAGCTCAGCGAATTGATGGGGCAACCGGTCGTCGTAGACAATCGCCCCGGTGGAGGCACCGTGATCGGCACCCAGCTCGTGGCAACGAGCAAGCCCGACGGCTACACGCTACTCGTCGCCGATCGTTGATGCCTGCCGTGCCAACGTTCGCGGAGGCTGGCTGGCCCGCCATTGACGGGACCGGATACCGCGGACTGCTTGCGCCCGCGGGCACTCCCCGCGAAATCATCATGCGGCTCAATGCCGGCGTCAATAATGCCCTGCAAATTCCCGCAGTGCGCGCTCGCCTTACGGAAGTGGGTTATGTCGCGCTGGGCGGCACGCCGGAAGATTATGGCCGTATTATCGGCGCCGAAATGGAAAAGTGGGGGAAGATCATTCGCGAAGCTGGGATCAAAGTGGAATAAGGGGACACACTCATGAAAGCTGTCTGGTATACCCGTCAAGGGCCGCCCGCCGAGGTGCTGCAGTTCGGCGAGCAGCCGGATCCGCACGCCGCCGCCGGCCAAGTGCGGGTGAAGGTGCATGCGTCCGGCGTGAATCCGGCGGACACTTATCGCCGCGGCGGCCGCAACTTCCCGCTGGAAGGATCGCTCGTCATTCCGAACAGCGACGGCGCGGGTATTGTCGATGAAATTGGGCCTGACGCCGATCCGGCCTTGCTCGGCCGGCGCGTGTGGCTATACAACGGCCAGCGCAGCGGCCGCGTGCTGGGCACCGCAGCCGAGTACATTGCGCTCGATGCCGACCTGGTGCGCGAGCTGCCGGACAGCGCGAGCTTACTCGAAGGCGCGTGCCTGGGCATTCCGGCGATGACCGCGCACCGGGCCGTGACTCTTGGCGGCGAACTCGCCGGCCGCGCGGTGTTCGTGAGCGGCGGCGCGGGGGCGGTCGGCCACTACGCGATCCAGTGGGCAAAGCGGTTCGGCGCGCGCGTTGTAACGACCGTGAGTTCGCCGGAGAAGGCGGCGCACGCGCAGGCGGCGGGCGCCGATCTGGCGGTAAACTATCACACCGAGGACGTCGCCGCACGCGTTCGCGCGTTCACGGGCGGCGCAGGGCTTGATCACGTGGTGGACCTCGACTTTGGCGCCAATGTCGCGATGCTGGTTCCGCTCATGGCGATCAACGGCGCCATCGCGTTCTATGCGACTCGCAGCAACCTGCAACCCGTGCTGCCCGCCGATAATGTCATGCGGCGGAATCTATCGATTCATGGCCTGGTGCTCAACGGTGCGCCGCTGGCTGCGCGTCAGCGCGCGCAGGCGGACATCGTGCGCTGGCTCAAGGAGGGCGGCATGCAGCATACGGTGTCGTCCGTGCATCCGCTGCCGCGCACGGCCGACGCCCACGCAGCGGTCGAGTCGGGCGCCAAGCGCGGCACCGTCGTCGTCGACTGCACGGCATAAAAATGCTTTACGTTCAATCGGCGCGGATGTTGGCCTCGCGTATGAACACCCCGTTGAGCTCGCGGTCGCGACGCTGTATCTCTGCGAACTCCTCGGGCGAGGCAGTGAACACCTCGGCCGCAAAGGTGGCGAGCACAGCGCGCGCCTCGGCAGTCTGCATGATGCGGCCGATCTCGCGGTTCAGGCGCGCGACGATCTCGCGCGGCGTACCGGTCGGCGCGTAAACGCCGAACAGAGCATCATTAACTTCCAGCCCCGATTCGGCCATGGTCGGCGTGTCAGGGAAGATCGGCGAACGCGTGGCGCTTGCCACCGCGAGTAAGCGCAGCTTGCCGGCTTTGATATGCTGGATCGTCAGGCCCGAGTCGAACGCGAAATCGACCTGGTCGCTGAGCAGGGCCGTGACCAATTGCGCCGCGCCCTTGTACGGCACGTGGGTGGCCTGAAGTTTCGCCGCGCGCAACATCTTTTCGGCGTGTATGTGCAGCGTGCTGCCGCTGCCCACGGATCCATAATTGAGCTTGCCGGGATTGGCTCGGGCGTAGGCAATCAGGTCGGCTACGCTGCGTACCGGCAGGCCCGGACGCACCACCAACACCGTCAGGATGCGCGCCAACGGGGTGATCGGCACCAAGTCCCTGGCCACATCGACGCCGAGCTTGTACAGGTGCGGACCGACGACGATGGGGCTGCCGGACGTAGCGAGCAAGGTGTAGCCGTCCGGGGCGGCCTTGGCTACCACCTCGAGACCGATGTTGCCGGCCGCGCCGCCGCGGTTTTCGATCACCACCGGCTGGCCCAGCGTTTCGGCCAGCTGCGGCGCGAAGGCGCGTGCCATCAGGTCGCTCGTGCCACCAGCGGGGTAATTGACGACCAGCCGAATCGGCTTGACGGGCCAGGCCTGGGCCCAGGCGAGCGGCGCGAACGCGAATGCGAATGCAGCGGCAATCAGATAACGGGCGAGCATGTGCATGTTCTCCTCCTTGAAAATCAGCTGGAGTTCTTTGATGGTTTGCTACGGTAATCAGGGCGGGTCGGATTCTCCGAAATTGAGCGCGGAATAGATAGGGTCACCCATTGAAAGGTCAGTGTCAACGGACAAACGCACCCGACCTGACGTGAGACATGACCGATCCCGCTCCGACGAACATCGCCTGCACTTCGCCGCCGACCAAAATTATGGTATATCCCAATATGCGGACGGCCAGAGTATCGCGGTGCCGCTCAAGGTGCCGCTCAAGGTTGCCCGATCAGGTCTCTTCATGTCATCATCTGACAATTCGCCATGCACAGGCCGAATTCGAGAAACTCATCGCCAACGAGCTGGTGTTCTACAAGCGGCTTACGACCCGGATGGGCGTGGTGCTGCAGTGATCTCTGGAGAATCCGGCGGATTTCTGAACGTGAAAAAAGGGGAGGCTAATGTCAAGCGCTGAGCGACCGAAGGTCGGCAAGCCGCATTTGCGGCGGGACAATCAGAAATGGGTATTCGACTGGGTCATCAAGGAGACCGGCAAGGTCTTCCACTTCCAGTCGGATGGACGTGGCCGCCTGCCGGGCAGCGTGCGCAGCCACGACATGATCAGCAAGCACATGGGATTGTCAGCGCGCAAGCTGGAGCGACTGGCGCAGGTTGAGGCCGAGGCTGGCCACCGCGAGACGGCGATGGACATCTATTACCAGGCGGTGCTTCAGTACCAAGATGCCCAGCACGTCGTCTTCGAGACCAACGACGAGAAGCGCTTCCTGCACGGCGGCCTGATACGGTGCTACGACAAGGTCCGGGAGTATGCGTCGTACCGCATCGAGCACGTGGACATTCCGTGGAACGGCACGGTCGTGTCGGGCAATCTCCACTTGACGCCTGGGGAGGGACGCAAGCCGCTCGTCTTCTACGTGCCCGGCTGTGATCAAACCAAGGAGGCCTGGCCCAATCCCTACTACAACCAGGCGCTGCAGCGGGGCATGCATGCCTTCTCGTTCGACGGTCCAGGCCAGGGCGAAAGCAACCTGCGGGGCATCCGCCTGACCTCGGACAACTACGAAGAGGCCGCAAGCGCCGCCATCGACTATCTGCTCACGCGGCCGGAGATCGATCCCGAGAAGATCGGCGTGTACGCGCTGAGCTTCGGGTCGTACTGGGGCATGCGCATCGCGGCCAGGGAGCGCCGCGTTCGTGCCGTGGCCGCGCCATGGGCCTCGTACATCGGCACGTACCACCTCATGACCGAGGAATCGCCGCGCTATAAGCAGCTCTTCGCCTACCTGACGCAGTCTTCCAGCGAGGAAGAGTTGGACCGGGTCGTCGGCGAGATGACGATGGAAGGGCGGATGGAGCGGATTACCTGTCCCACGCTGCTGGTGTCGGGCGAGTTCGACCCGCGCGCTCCGATCGAGGAGGTTTACCGCCTCTTCGATCAGATGAAGGCGCCCGCGGAGCTGTGGCTGCTGCCCGATCAGCACCACAACGCCTCGATTACGGTCAAGTCTCGATCCGCGGTCTGGGAAGCCGACATCCACGCGTTTGTGTGCGACTGGCTGCGTGATCGCTTCAACGGCGTGCCGGTGCGCCACCCTGGCCAGGTGCTGTACCTTGAACCATCGGGAACCAGCCCCAACAGCCCGTCGGTCAGCCTCAAGCGCAGGTGGTTTGAGTAGTCAAGGCCTTCTACACAGATTTGTGAGCTATTGCGGGATAATAAAGAAGCGCGCCGCCCCCACCCCGCCCCGGGCCTGGGGCATTTGATGAGCCAAAGATCGCTGATAAGGCGATATTTACTATGGGAATCTCAAGATGATAAGAAAATATACGCTGCGGTTCGACAATGCGACAGAAAAATGGATTCTGAAACACGACACCAGCGAGAAGATTGTGAAAGTCTTCGCTACCAAGGAAGACGCTACCCGTGCCGGGGTGTTGCGGAAAACGATTGGGCGACAAGGTGGTTTCGTCAGGGTTCTTACGCGCAGTGGCGTATTTGAGGAGGAAAGGACATTCCCGGGAAGTACGGACCGATGAAAAATGATATTTGTATTGACGCGACCGGCAATGCAGCGCATCGTGTCTGAAGACTGTTGTTGGAGAAAGAGCCGTGAGGACCTTCGAAGCTGATCGAGATTTTGTTGTTGTTTTGTCCGACCGGGACTTGAAGAGCGTTTTCCCTACTTAGGCTGCAACCAATGCGTGAATGGATGAGTAAAGACCCCTCAAAAGCCAGGCTGTGCTCGGAATGCAAGCACCTTGTCGACGCTTCGACCATGCGGCCATTAGCTCGCACTCAGCTTACCGGAGGTGTTCGATTTGCCTGTCCGGACTGCTTTGTGCGCGTCATGGCGCTGAGGAAGGCGGTCCGGGAAGCCCATGCTCAATGAGAGATTGCGACGACAATCACTACAACCCGCAACGGCGGACCGGACGTCGCTCAGTCCAACCCTAACCTAGCCGACCCGGTCACTACCGACCGTTTTGTCACCCACGTGTCGACCGTGCCTGCTACCGCGGGTCAGCCCGTCGGCCTGTTTCTTCGCGAAAGAGCGCTTCCCACTTCATGCAGTTCGAACGGGCGCGCCACCTGCTCCGCCGCGCCACCGTTTCCTGGCTTGCGAACGGCTCCGTCGACGGTATGGCACAGGGAGAGTTTTACGCCAACGCCGCCGGGACGCTTGGCCCGCTGCAAGTCTGACATATCAGTTTTTAGCAGAGGAGAAGGCCGGTGAAATTGCTTGGAACGCCCGCAAGCCCATATGTGCGCAAGGTGCGCCTGGTCCTGGAGGAAAAGCACATCCCATACGAATACCTGCTGGTCCCTGCGTTGCAACGGGAGGCCATGGTCGTGCCATTGAACCCGCTCGGAAAGATTCCAGTGCTCGTATGTGATAACGGCAGGGCGATTTATGATTCTCCGGTCATTGTCGAGTATCTTGACGGCCTCGTCGCTGAGCCTGAACTGATACCACGGACGTTTGACGAGCGCATTGAGGTCAAGCGATGGGAGGCGCTCGGGGACGGCATCGCCGATGCGACCGTTTTGATTTCGCATGACTATCGCAAGCCGGACGCTAAACGCGAGACCGCGGAGTGGTATGAAAAGCAGCGCAAGAAAATTCATCGCGGACTGGCGGCAATGAGCAAAGACCTGGGGGACCGCAAGTTCTGTTACGGCGGGAGTTTCACTCTCGCGGACATCGCGGCCGGCTTCGCCATGGGCTACCTCGACCAGGCGTTGCCGGAGTTGGACTGGCGTACACCGCACCCCGGGCTAAGTCAGCTCGCCGAGCGGTTGGCAGCGCGGGATTCCTTCCGGAAGACCCTTCCTGCGAAGGCGGTTTAGCGCAGCGCGCGGGGAAACACCGCTTCCGGTATCCGCCTTTTCCTTGACTCAAATGCTTGGGCAGTAGTAACCTAGTCACGTGGGGATATAGCAGATTCCCCGCTGTCTTTAAGACGCCTCGCGTCCAAATTCTGCTTCTGCTCGTTTTTGAACGGGGTCAGAAGCTATGGACGCGTCTATTGGTTCCAGCGAGTTACAATCCGATTTGGCAGGCGGCGGCTCGCCGCTCGTTATCGACGTACGTAAGTGCCCCGCATTCCACGCCGCCTCCGACATGATCGCCGGCGCGTTGCGCCGCGACCCCGCCCGCGTATCTGCCTGGGCAAAAGAGCTTCCACAAGCAAGCACGGTAGTGGCGTACTGCGTGCACGGGCACCCTCGCGCTCGACATGTACGAGCATTCCTATCACATCGACTACGGCGCGAAAGCGGCGGCATATGTCGACGCCTTCATGCAGAACATCAACTGGGAAAGCGCCGCACGGCGATTGCCCAACGAATCAGGAGGCGCCCTTTGAAAAAGATGCTCACGCTTATTCTGACAACGTTCGCAGGTCTCGCCGCCATGAATATCTCCTTCGCTCAAACGATAACGTTCGACCAGGACACACCGGGCGCAATTCCGGCCGGCTGGCGTGCCGGCGTCACCGGGCGCGGCGCGCCGAAGTGGTCGATCGAAGCCGACGCCAGCGCGCCGAGCAAGCCAAACGTGCTCAAGCAATCGGGCAGTGGCGCGTTCCCGTGGTGCGTAATGCAGGGCACTTCGCTCGCCGGCGGCTACGTAGAAGTGAAGTTCAAGCCGATCTCAGGACGCGAGGACCAGGCCGGAGGGTTAGTATGGCGCTGGAAGGATAGCGACAACTACTACGTCGCGCGCGCCAACGCGTTGGAGAACAACGTATCGCTGTACTACACCCAGAACGGGCGCCGCAACGAGCTCAAGTACGTCGATGCCCCCGTTCCGCGTAACACGTGGCATACGCTGCGAGTGGAGTTCTCCGGCAAGAAAATCCGCGTGCTGCTCAACGGCAAGGCTTACATCGAGATGGAAGACGGCCGTATCGCCGGCGCCGGCGCGGTCGGTGTCTGGACCAAGGCGGACAGCGTGACACTGTTCGACGACTTCAGCTATGGCGCACTCACCGGCCGTTGATAATCGACAACACGCCCGCAAGCGCATCGTGATGGCGGCGGTAGCGTGCTGTGCGTTGCACATCATGGGCCCGGTGTTTGCGGCCGACAAGTTCAGGCGCCTCCCGATGTGCTTGCTTTCGACGATGCGCTTCATTTGCTTTATGTGGCCAGCGAAAGCGGCATAGTCTCCATATTCAAAGAACAAGGCCGAACCCTGAACAAGGTTGCCGAGGGCCACCTGGCAGATAAGGCGCACAGCGTAGCAGTTGATCAGCAAACCCACCGCGTCTACTTTCCCATTCAAAATTTGAACGGGCGTGCGGTGCTTCGCATCATGGAACCCATTGCCAAGAATTCGGGATACAGCGTAACCGGAATACGCGTAAGTGACTCCGAATCACGCGAAGGAGTGACAAATGACACTTGACCAAGCCGCCACGAACGCGCATCCAGGCTCGCCTGAGCCGTTGTCGTTGCCGGGCTATTCGCTCTGGCAGCTCGTGATGTACGCGCTGAAACTCGGAACGCTCGGCTTCGGCGGGCCGGTCGCGCTGGTCGCGTATATGCACCGCGATCTCGTCGAGACGCGCAAGTGGATTACGGAGGCGGATTACAAAGAAGGATTGACCCTGGCACAACTCATGCCGGGTCCCCTTGCCGCGCAATTGGCGATGTACCTGGGATACGTGCATTACCGCAATCTCGGAGCCACCCTGGTTGGAATAGCGTTCGTCGTACCGTCTTTCGTGATGGTCGTACTGATCGGGATGGCCTATGTCGCTTATGGTGGTCTCACCTGGATGCAGGCGGTGTTCTATGGCGTCGGAGCCTGCGTGATTGGCATCATCGCGATCAGTGCCTACAAGCTGACGACCAAGAGCATTGGCAAGGACAAGCTGCTTTGGGCAATCTATCTGATCAGCGCAGCGGTGACGGTCATCACTGAATCCGAGCTGGTCTCGTTGTTTTTGATCGCGGGCGTGCTGGTCTGGCTGGTCAAAGCACCACCGAAGAAATGGTTCGGCGGCGGGGGGATGCCGGGCATCTTCGCGATTTCAGCGCAGCTTCCGGCCGCGACCCCCGTAGTCGCCAGCGTGGACTGGTCTGTGTTGTGGCAGATCGGCGCCTTTTTCGCCGAAGCTGGCGCTTTCGTCTTCGGCAGCGGCCTCGCGATCGTGCCGTTCCTGTATGGCGGAGTCGTCAACGAATACCACTGGCTGACCGAGCGCCAGTTTGTCGACGCGGTCGCGGTGGCGATGATCACGCCCGGCCCGGTGGTCATTACGGTCGGCTTTATCGGGTATTTGGTGGCTGGGTTCCCCGGTGCAGTGGTTGCCGCGCTTGCCACGTTTCTGCCGTGTTATTTCTTTACTATCATCCCGGCGCCGTATTTCAAGAAGCATGGCAAGAACCCCGGCATTGTCGCCTTCGTCGACGGCGTGACCGCTGCTGCGATCGGAACCATTACCGGTGCAGTGATCGTGCTGGGGAAACGCTCGATTACCGATCTTCCCACCATCCTGCTCGCAGTCATCACGGTCGCGTTGATCTGGAAGTTCAAAAAGCTTCCGGAACCGGTGATTGTGGCCGCCGCGGCAGTGATTGGCCTTTTAGTGTATTAGGAGTCAATGTCATGACCTCGCCTATTTCCTTTTCCGAACTGCAGGCGGCCATCCGTGGCCGTCAACCTCCTTTAGTCATCGACGTGCGTAAACAACCGACGTTCAAGGCCGCCACTGACATGATTGCCGGCGCCTTGCGGCGCGATCCAGAAACCGTTACCTCGTGGGCGAAGGAACTGCCGAGCGCAAGCACGGTGGTCGCCTATTGCGTACATGGGCACGACGTGAGCCAGGGTGTAGCGTCAGCTTTGAACGGATACGGCATCAAGGCGCACTACCTGGAAGGCGGCATTGAAGAAGGCTGGAAGGCCAAGCAAGGCGATCTCGACCGCAAACCTGCTGATGCGACCAGCCGCTGGGTGACGCGTGAGCGGCCCAAGATCGACCGCATCGCCTGTCCGTGACTGATCGCGCGCTTCGTCGATAAACAAGCGGAATTCCTGTCCGGCACTATGCCATAATCCTGCTGTCCACGATTGCATCAAATAATTGCATGGCGAGATACAAGCCATCGCGTGGCGCAACCAACCAGGGAGAAAAAGATGGCTACTCGCAGGGAGTTCAGCAAGGATGCAGCCGGCGCAGCCGCCGGTATAGTTTTTACGGGTTGCAGCGCAACCAATGCCGCGCAATCACAGGCGCAGCCGGGCGGGCGCCGCCGCCAGGTGGTGGTGGCCGGCCGCCGCGTGAAGACCGTCGACGTGCACGCGCACTGCGTGATACCGGAAACGCTGGAGATGATGGGGCTCAAGCTGGCAGACCAGCGCGGGCCCGGGCTCGGCGAAGTCGGGCTGCGGCGCATCGGCGAGATGGATGAGCAGGGCATCGACGTCGAAGCGATCAGCATCAACCCGTTCTGGTACAAGGCGGAGCGCGACCTCGCGACCCAGCTCATCAAGGTGCAGAACGAAAAGCTCGCCGAGCTGTGTGGGGCGCACCCCGATCGCTTCGTCGCGTTTACGTCAGTGGCGCTGCAGTATCCGGACCTCGCCGTTCAGCAGCTCGAATACGGCATCAAGAAACTCGGCATGCGCGGTGCCGCGGTCGGTGCAAGCGTCGCGGGTGAGGAATTTTCCAACCCGAAGTTCCACCCGTTCTGGGCCAAGGCGGAAGAGCTTGGCATCCTGATTTTCATTCATCCACAGAGCACGCCGGAGCTCGCCAAGCGGTTCAAGGGCAACGGCTGGCTGTCAAACGTCATCGGCAATCCGCTCGATACCACGATTGCGCTCTCGCATCTGATCTTCGAGGGAACGCTGGATCGCTTTCCGGGACTCAAGATTTGCTCGGCCCACGGCGGCGGCTTCCTGCCGTCCTACGCGCCGCGGTCGGACAACGGCTGCCGCGTCGCGCCCGAGGAATGCAATCCCGGCATCAACCTGAAGAAGCGGCCGACCGAATACCTGCGGCAGATGTATTTCGACACGCTCGTGTTTACCCCGGAGGCGCTGCGGCACCTCGCCGCGGAAGTCGGATCGAGCCAACTCGTCATCGGCACCGACCATCCGATTCCGTGGCAAAGCGGGTCGGTGGACCATATCCTCAATACGCCGGGATTTACCGATGCCGAGCGCCGCGCGATGCTCGGCGAGACCGCCGCAAAATTGCTCGGCATAAAATAGTGACTGGTGGCTGGTGACCGGTCAATCGAAATTAACTGAACGGGAGATCAAACATGCTGTGGGCCATTTCGTGCGTTGACAAGCCGAACACCGCCGCGATCCGCGACAAGCACCTGGAGCCTCACCGTGCCCACCTGCAAAGCCAGAAAGGTATTCTGGTGCTCGCAGGCGCGGCGCAGACCGACGATGGCAAAGAGGCCATCGGCAGCCTGTTTGTCGTCAATGTAAACAGCCGTGCTGAAGCAAAAAAGTTCTCGGACGGCGATCCATTTACGCAGAACGGCGTGTTTGCAAGCATAACGATCAC